>JANXRZ010000213.1 GCA_025352885.1 Pseudomonadota bacterium
CAAGCCGCTTGGTTATTGGTTCTACGTAATATATTGTTCAACTTTATTCATGAAGTTATTTTCCGTGACGGCGCACGGACCAGGCGCTCGATTGCCAGGAAAGCCAGCATCCCGCCGAGCATGGCCATGACGAAGATCATCGCCTTGTCGGACCCGGAGGCCATCGTCACCAGGGCAGGCCCCGGGCAAAAGCCGGCCAGGCCCCAACCGATGCCGAACACCAGGCTCCCGCCGATCAGGCGCAGGTCGATGTCCCGACGCGTGGGCAGCTGCATCGCCCCGCCCAGGAAAGCCTTTGCGCGATCCGAAGCGAACCTGAAGGCGAAGAAACCCACGAGGATCGCTCCCGCCATCACAAATGCGAGCGAAGGATCCCAGTTGCCGGCGACATCGAGAAACCCGATTACCTTGCCCGGATCGCTCATGCCGGATATGAGAAGGCCCGCGCCGAACACCAGGCCGGAGAAAAAAGCCGCCAGTGGATTCATAGCCAGAGCCTCGCCGCAAGGACGGTCAGCATCCCGGCCGCCATGAAAGCACCCGTTGCTGCCAGCGATCGTGGCGAAAGCCGCGACAGGCCGCACACCCCGTGACCGCTGGTACAGCCGGACGCGTAGCTGGTGCCCACGCCCACCAGCAGTCCCGCGAAGATGAGCGTGCCGACGCCGGCATCGATCCGCGGCGCCATTCGAAAGCCCAAAACCATCGCCAGCAGCGGCGCCGCAAGCAACCCCGCCACGAACGCCAGGCGCCACGCGATCTCGCCCTTGGCAGGCGCGAGCATTCCGAGCACGATGCCGCTGATGCCGGCGACTCGCCCATTCAAGAGCACGAGCAGTGCGGCCGAAAGGCCGATCAGTACGCCGCCGATAAACGAGCTGTACGGCGTGAAGTGTGTCCAGTCCATCGTCATGGTGGCTCCAGTCGGCTCAGGCCGCCGCGTCGGCCTGCGCAAGTCGGTTGACGGCTTCTGAAACGAGACAGTACCGCATCCGGACCGCTGTCATTTCGCGGAACCAGTTCACCAGGTCGCCCCAAGGATCGTTGACCTTGCCCAGCCCCGACACGAAAGCCACCACAGTGCCGACCTCCATCTGGCCCTTGACCGCATACCAGCCTCCCACCCCCAGCGCGACGGCCACACCGGAGTGATGCATGAGATTCATGAGGAAGTTCATGGTGAATTTCAGGCGATAGATGCCCATGTTGAGCGAGAACACGTGGTGGATCCGCCCATCCTGCGACGCGCCGAGCGCAGCGTCGCCCCCGGAGGCCTCGACGATGCCGCCGCTGACCTGCCGCAGCGTCCGGATACGCTCGGCGGCCCGCCGGTTAATCGAGCGCTGGATCATGGGAACGAAGACCACCTGCGGCAAGAAAACCGCAAGGCAGAGCAGTGCCATCGACGGCTCGAGGAAGGTCAGGTAGCCGAACACGCTCAGCAACAGCCCCCCTTGCAACAACGGTTCAGAAAAGCATGCGCCGGCAAACCCGCCGATCGGCTCGGCCTCGGATAGCACCATGGAAATCTCGACGCCCTGGGCATTGGCGCGGTCTTCTGCCCTCACGCCTGTCATGTCGAGCGAACCGATCATTCGCCGCAGGCTCAGCACCGTCCTTTCGCCCACCCAGGCGCGATAGATGTTCAGGCAGAGCTTCACCGCGCCTTCGGTAAGGGCCAACCCTGCATAGCCCACCGCAAGCCAAAGGATCGCTTGGGTCGAGCCCTTGGCGATCGCGTCGTTGACGATGCGGCGCTGCAGTTCCAGCGGCGCCGTGCTGAGGAGGAACACAAGGACGGACATCGGCGCCAATGCGGCCTGGTGGCGCGCGCTGACGCGCCAGATGTAACCGAAGACGGTCGGCGGAAGGGTTGCCTGTTTCATCTGAACTGCGGCCGATTCATCCGAGCCCGAACCGGCGGACGAGCCAAGCCTTCACGCACTGTGTGGCTACCAGATAGGCGGCAAGGATCAGCACCAGCGCACCGAAGTAGGCGGCCGGGAGCGGCGTGAAGCCCAAGGCCCCGGCGAAAGGCGAGAACGGCAGCCAGACGCCGATGAAGCAGATTGCCGCCGTGGTGACGATCAGCGGCAGGCTCGCGCGACTCTCCACGAACGGCAGCCGCCCGGTGCGGATTACATGCACCACCAGCGTCTGGGAGAGCAGCGACTCGACGAACCAGCCGGTCTGGAAGAGTGCGCCATCGCCGGCGGCATCGAACGCGAACCAGAGCGTGACGAAAGTGACATAGTCGAACAGCGAACTGACCGGGCCGATGCACAGCATGTAACGGCCGACATTGCCGATCTCCCATTTGCGCGGCTTCGCGATGTACTCCTCGTCCACGCCATCGGTTGCAATCGCCGTCTGGGAAAGGTCGTAGAGCAGGTTGTTCAGCAGGATCTGGACCGGCGCCATGGGCAGGAAGGGCAACGCAAGCGAGGCACCGGTCACGCTCAGCATGTTCCCGAAGTTGGAACTCGATCCCATCTTGATGTACTTCATGATGTTGCCGAACACTTTCCTCCCCTCGGTGACGCCTTCGTCGAGCACGAGCAGGCTCTTGTCGAGCAGGATGATGTCGGCTGAGTCCCGCGCGATATCCGACGCGGTATCCACGGAGATCCCCACATCCGCGGCCTTGAGCGCGGGCCCGTCGTTGATGCCGTCGCCGAGGAATCCGACCACGCATCCGCCGGAGCGCAAGGACTGCAGGACCCGGACTTTCTGATGCGGCGTCAATTTGGCAAACACGGTCGTGCGGCTCACGGCATCGGAAAGCGCGGTGTCGTCCATCGCGTCGATCTCGCGTCCGAGCAGCACGCCTTCGACTGTGAGCCCGACATCTCGGCACACCTTGCGCGATACCGCATCGTTGTCCCCGGTGAGCACTTTCACGGTCACGCCATGGGCGGCAAGCAAGCGGATCGCCTCGGCGGCCGACTCCTTGGGCGGGTCCTGGAAGGCGATATACCCGCACAGGACGAGGCCCGCCTCGTCTGCGATGCCGAACGCCGAAGACCGCGCGTCCACCTCCTTGTAGGCCACGGCGATCACGCGGAACCCGTCCTCGTTCAGCTCCTTGATCGCCGGCGTGAGCTCTCCGATGTGACCCGGCTCGATATCGACGACGCGGCCCTCCTCCTCCACGTGCGTGCAGGCTGCAAGCACCTCCTCGATCGCGCCCTTGCAGATGAGGAGCGTGCGCGCGCCGTCCTTTTCGAGCACCACCGACATGCGGCGCCGCTGGAAGTCGAAGGGAATTTCGTCCACCTTCCGGTAGCGTCCGGCGGCATCGAGCGCCGCGTGCACATCGTGGTGCTCGAGCACCGCCGCATCGAGCAGGTTGCGCAGGCCCGACTGGTGGTAGCTGTTCAGGTAGGCGTACTCGAGCACGCGCTCGCTCTCGGCGCCGGAGACATCGAGGTGCCGCTTGAGGAGGACCCTGTCCTGCGTAAGCGTCCCGGTCTTGTCCGTGCACAGGACATCCATCGCGCCGAGGTTCTGGATTGCATTGAGGCGCTTGACGATGACCTTGCGCTCGGACATTGCGATCGCGCCCTTGGCAAGATTCACCGTGACGATCACGGGCAGCATTTCGGGGGCAAGGCCCACGGCGACCGCCAGGGCGAACATGAATGCTTCCAGCCAGTTGCCGCGCGCAAGGCCGTTCAGGACGAATACCAACGGCACCATGACGAACATGAAGCGCAGCATCAGCGCGATGTACCGGCTCACGCCCACGTCGAAGCTCGTGAGTTCGCGCGGGGCGGCCAGGGCCGTGGCGATCGAGCCGAAGTAAGTCTTGCCGCCGGTGGCCACGACGATCCCGCTTGCCGTACCGCTGACGACGTTGGTGCCCATGAAGCAGGTGTTGTCGAGGTCCGGCGCGCGCGTGCAAGCAGCGGCGGCAGCGGCGGCGGTCTTCGCGACAGGCATCGATTCGCCCGTCAGCGCCGCCTGGTTGACGAAGAGGTCGCGCGCCGAAAGGACACGCAGATCCGCCGGGATCATGTCGCCGGCCGAAAGCCGTACGAGATCGCCCGGCACGAGGGCAGCGAGCGGCACTTCCCGGGAGGTGCCCTCGCGTATCGCGGTGGCCGTCACGTGCACCATTGCGCGCAGGCGCTCGGCCGCATTGCCCGCGCGCAATTCATGGAAGAACGAAAGCAGCACCGACAGGACAAGGATGACGCCGATGACCACCGCTCCGTTGACCTCGCCCACGGCCGCCGAAAGCGCGGCCAGCACGAGAAGCAGGAGCGGCAGGGGCGAGACGAACGCCTGGAAAAGTCGAACGACCGGCGGGCGGGCTTTTTCACGCGCGACCTCGTTCGGCCCCGTCGACGCAAGCCGCCTGGCGGCTTCGTCAGCGGTCAGGCCGCCCGCGGGACACTCGAGACGCGCAAGCACGGCGGGCGCATCCAGAGCGGCATATGCGAGGACATCTCCCGGCAGCATCAGGGGGCTCTGTCCACGTGCAGGCGCGAGTTCGTTGCCTTCAAGGACTTCTGGGCCAACGTGGCAGCCTCCCGGAGATGCAAAAAAATAAGCGTGCGCCACCCAGGCGCCACGCGCTTTGACAAGGATCAACCGAGAGAAGTGCACTCGCACCTTTGACCCCGGTCAAAGCGCCCCCTGCCCGATAGCAGATTCTGAGCACTCCACCCACACGCACCGGAGCCCTTACATGCCCTATAAACGCATCCTCGTCCCCGTGGACGGAAGTTCGACCTCGGCCAAGGGCCTCGCCACTGCCATCGAGCTGTGCAAGGAAACCGGCGCCAAGCTCATGCTCCTGCATGTCGTCGACGACTACCCTGCCTTTGCCATGCCCGACATCGGCGTCAACGTCGCGCCGATGCTGGAAGCCTTGCGGCAGACCGGCCGGACCACGCTCGAGGCAATCGCGGACAAAGCGAAAAAAGCCGGCGTTCATCCCGAAACCTGCATGGTGGAAAACCTCGGCGAGCGCGTGGCCGATTCGATCGTCGGCAAGGCGCGCCGCTGGGACGCCGACCTCATCGTGATGGGCACCCATGGCCGCAGGGGCGTGAAACGCGCGCTGCTCGGGAGCGACGCCGACCTGGTGGTGCGCTACAGCCCGATTCCCGTCCTCCTCGTGCCCCCGGCAGAGCGAGCCGCCATTACAAGCTAGCGCTCCCTAGAAGCAGTCGAGTCCGCGCCGCACCAGTTCGCCCAAGTGGGCGGCACGCGCAAGTCCCACCATCCCGAATGTGAGCACGAGGCCGCCGGCCGCAAGTCGCACCGCGCGTCGCGCAACGAGCCTGCGCAGGCTCGCCAAGGCCAGTCCCGCGAGCATGAGGTTCGGCACGGTCCCCAGACCGAAAGCCAGCATCGTCAGGGCACCGCCTGCGATGCTGCCCGAGGCGATCGAGGTGGCCAGCATCCCGTACACAAGGCCGCAGGGCAGCCAGCCCCACAGGCTGCCGGCGACCAGCGCTTTGAGCGGCGTGTTGGCCGGCAGGAAAGCTGTCGCAAGCGGCTGGAGGCGGCGCCACACCGGCGCGCCGAGCCGCTCGAGCCGGGAGAGCACGGCCGTTGCGCCCGCAAGGTGCAGACCGATCAGCACGAGCATGACGTTCGCAAGCACATAGAAGGCGACCTGCACATCCACGAGATTCGCCGCCAGCGCACCCGCGCTGCCCAGCGCTCCCGCGATTGCACCCGCAAGCGTGTAGGCCGACACCCGTCCCGTGTTGAAAAGGGCGAGCAGCACGAGCGAAGGCTTCGGAGATTGCGCATGCGGTCCCTGGATTACATTCGGCGTAGAAAATGCCGCGACGATGCCGCCGCACATCCCGATGCAGTGCACCCCCGAGGCGATGCCGAGCAGGAAAGCCGCAACCGGGAAGCCGAGCGCAATCCCCTCCGGCATCAAATCACTTTCGAGTAGGTTGCGGTGCGCCGGTTTTCCGCCAGGTAACGGTCGAACACCATGCAGATCGCGCGCAC
>JANXRZ010000217.1 GCA_025352885.1 Pseudomonadota bacterium
GGGCGCGCCGGGCGTTGATCACGGCACGGCCACCTGGGGTTTTCATGCGCGCACGGAACCCGTGGGTCCGGGTACGACGCGTTTTGGAGGGTTGATAAGTTCGCTTCATGACTGCCTCGGGCCGCAAAAAGGCGCGTATTACACGCTGTACCTAACCCATTGTCAAATTTCCGGGATTTTTGCGCCAAGCCTGTGGATAAGTCGGTCCGGACGGGGTAGAATCGCGGACACTAAAAGCGGCCGTTCTCTGGCAGCGCCAGTGCCCCCAAAACCGCGCAGCGAAGCACCGAATATCACGTCAATGCAGAACCTCTGGGACGCCTGTTTGCGCCGCCTCGAACGCGAGCTTCCAGCCCAACAATTCAATACCTGGATCCGGCCCCTGGCGGTCGACGGCAGCGCCTCCGAAGCCGGGAGCCTGACCCTTGCCGCCCCGAACCGGTTCGTGCTCGAACTGGTGCGGGAGAAGTTTTCCGGGCGCATCGAAAAGCTGTTTACGGAGGAAAACGCGGGGCCCGTCTCCCTGAAGCTCGTGCTGGCGCGCGGGGCGGACGGCGCAGTGAGGGCAACCCCTCCTTTCCCGTCAAGCAGCGCCGCCCCGTCTCCCGCGCCCAGGATTCCCCAAACACTGGAACGCGCCAGGCTGAATCCCGGATTTACCTTCGATAGCCTCGTGACGGGAAAGGCCAACCAGCTCGGCCGCGCCGCGGCGATCCAGGTCTCGGAAAACCCGGGCATTTCGTACAACCCCCTCTTCGTGTACGGGGGGGTCGGCCTCGGCAAGACGCATCTCGTCCAGGCGATCGGCAATTTTGTCGCAGCGCAGCGCCCGGACGCAAAGATCCGCTATATCCACGCCGAACAGTATGTGACCGACGTGGTGCGCGCATACCAGCAGAAGTCATTCGATGAATTCAAGCGCTATTACCATTCGCTCGACCTCCTGCTCATCGACGACATCCAGTTTTTTTCCAATAAGGGCCGGACCCAGGAAGAGTTTTTCTACGCCTTCAACGCGCTCGTCGAAGCGCACAAGCAGATCGTGATCACCTGCGACACCTACCCGAAGGAGATTTCGGGCATGGAGGAAAGGTTGATCTCGCGGTTCGGTTGGGGCTTGACTGTGGCGATCGAGCCGCCCGAGCTCGAGATGCGCGTCGCAATCGTGTTGAAAAAAGCTGAGGCAGAAGCAGTCGTCCTATCGGAGGACATTGCATTCTTCATCGCCAAGCACATCCGGTCCAACGTCCGCGAGCTCGAAGGCGCGCTCAAGAAAGTCCTTGCCTACTCGCGCTTCAACGCCAGGGAGCTGTCACTCGACCTTGCCAAGGACGCATTGCGCGACATCCTCAACGTCGCGAATCGCCAGATCACGGTCGAAAACATCCAAAAGACGGTCGCCGAGTTCTTCAAGCTCAAGATCTCCGACATGCACTCGAAAAAACGCAGCCGAAATGTGGCGCGTCCTCGCCAGGTCGCGATGGCGCTGGCCAAGGACCTTACCCAGATGAGCCTGCCTGAGATCGGCGAGGCGTTCGGAAACCGCGATCACACGACTGTCTTGCACGCTTGCCGCACGATCGCGACGCTGCGCAAGCAGGACTCGGTCATCAACCGTGACTATTTGGTGCTCGAACAGGTGCTTAAAGGATGAACGCCGCAGAACCCGGCGAGGTTGGCGAGTCCGGGAATGCAAGCGGCACAAGCTGTGCAGGAAGTGCGTACGAAATGTGAGTAAGTCTGCGAGCAAGGGACGCGACAAAAGTTGTCCCAAACGATGCACAGGCTGTACACAGGCGTCAAAGGGAGGTGTTCGGCGTGCAAGCTGCTGTGGCAAGAGGGCTTTTATTGTTATCCCCCGAAGTTATGCCCTCTATTAATTATTACCAAGGATATATAAGATGATTCTGGTAAAAGCAAAACGCGATGAGCTTCTCGGGCCGCTCTCGGCAGTCAGCGGCATCATCGAGCGGCGCCACACGCTTCCGATCCTGTCCAACGTGCTGATCGAGAAGTCGGGCGACACGCTGTCTTTCCTCGCAACCGACATCGAAATCCAAATCGTGGCGCGTTCGTCGCTTGAGCAAACGGGCGATCCGAAAGGCGTGACCGTGGGGGCGCGCAAGCTGGTCGAGATCCTGCGTTCGCTGCCCGAGGGCGAGGTCACGCTGGCCATGCAGGACAAACGCCTGCAGGTGAAGTCGGGCCGCAGCCGGTTTTCGCTCCAGACCTTACCGGCGGAGGATTTCCCCAGGCTGTCGCGCCCCGCTGGCGAAGTGTCCCGCTTCTCGATGCCGCAAAAGATCCTGCGCAAGCTCCTTGCGCTGGTGCAGTACGCGATGGCGCAGCAGGATATTCGTTATTACCTGAACGGATTGCTGCTGGTCGTCGAGGAAAAGCAGCTCAAGCTGGTGGCCACCGACGGTCACCGCCTGGCCTACTGCTCGATCGCCCTCGAAGCGGAGTTGTCGCGCCAGGAAGTGATCGTCCCGAGAAAGACGATTCTCGAACTCTCGAAGCTGCTCATGGACACCGATGAGCCGGTAAACATCGAAATCAGCGCTACCCAGGCGGCTTTTACTTTCGGCTCGATCGAGTTGGTCTCAAAGCTGGTCGATGGCAAGTTTCCCGACTACACGCGCGTGATACCCAAGGATCACAAGAACACGGCGACGATCGATCGCGAACTGCTTCGCCAGTCGCTCTCACGCGCGGCGATCCTGTCGAACGAAAAATTCCGCGGGGTGCGCTGGGTCCTCGCTGATGGGATGCTCAAGATCGTGTCCTCGAACGCAGAGCAGGAGGAGGCGAACGAGGAACTGGAAGTGAAGTACACGGGCGTGGCGCTCGACATCGGCTTTAACGTGACCTATCTGCTCGACGTCCTGAACAACGTGGCGGGGGGCGAGATAGAGGTGAGCTTTGGGGACGCGGCCTCGAGCGCGCTGATCCATTTTCCGGCCGAGAAGGATTTCAAGTACGTCGTCATGCCGATGAGAATCTGAGAAAAGGAATCACCCGAGTGGCAGAAGAAGCAGCGATCCAGCAACGGGCTGAAGCGAGCGATTACGGTTCCGACAGCATCAAGATCCTGAAGGGCCTGGATGCGGTCAGGAAGCGCCCGGGGATGTATATCGGCGACACTTCCGACGGCACCGGCCTGCATCACATGATGTTCGAGGTAGTAGACAACGCGGTCGACGAGGCCCTGGCAGGCTGGTGCGACGAAATCGTCGTGACCATCCACACGGACAACTCGGTCTCCGTGATCGACAACGGGCGCGGCATCCCGACGGGGGTTAAGGACGATGACGAATTCAAGCGCTCGGCGGCCGAGATCGTCATGACCGAACTGCACGCGGGCGGAAAGTTCGACAACAATACGTATAAGGTTTCAGGTGGGTTGCACGGCGTCGGCGTGTCGGTGGTCAATGCGCTTTCCGAGTGGCTGCGGCTCACGGTCTGGCGCGATGGCAAGATTCACCAGATGGAATTTCGCGACGGCGTTGCCGTTGCGCCGCTGGCACCGACGGGCGCCTCGGAGCGCCGCGGCACCGAAGTCCATTTCCTCGCGAGCAAAGCCATTTTTGGCAACATCGATTTTCACTACGATATCTTTGCCCGGCGCCTGCGCGAGCTGTCATTCCTGAATAACGGCGTGCGCATCCAGCTGATCGACCAGAGGACAGGCAAGGAGGAGAACTTCGCGTTTTCAGGGGGGGTAAAAGGATTTGTCGAGTACATCAACCGCGCCAAGACCGTCCTGCACCCGAACGTGTTCTACGCTACCGGCGCGCGCGACGGCATCTCGGTCGAAGTGGCCATGCAGTGGAACGATTCGTACCAGGAGTCGACGCTGCTTTTCACCAACAACATTCCGCAAAAGGACGGCGGCACGCACTTGACCGGGTTGCGGGCCGCGATGACCCGTGTGCTCAACAAGTACATCGAGGAACTCGAACTGGCGAAGAAGGCCAAGGTAGAGACGATGGGCGACGACATGCGCGAAGGCCTCTCCTGCGTCCTGTCGGTAAAAGTGCCGGAACCGAAATTCTCGTCCCAGACCAAGGAAAAGCTGGTTTCGTCGGAAGTGCGGCCCGCCGTTGAGGAGATCGTCGCCGAGAAGCTGCGGGATTACCTTGGTGAACGCCCGGCCGATGCGCGCGTGATCACGGCAAAGATAATCGATGCGGCGCGCGCCAGGGAGGCTGCGCGCAAGGCGCGCGAGATGACCCGCCGGAAGGGCGTCCTGGACGGCATGGGCCTGCCCGGCAAGCTCGCCGACTGCCAGGAAAAAGACCCCGCGCTCTGCGAACTCTACCTGGTCGAGGGGGACTCGGCCGGCGGTTCGGCCAAGCAGGGACGTGACCGCAAGTTCCAGGCGATCCTGCCGCTCAAGGGCAAGATCCTCAACGTGGAAAAGGCGCGTTTCGACAAGCTCATCTCCTCGCAGGAGATCGCCACTCTCATTACCGCGCTGGGCACCGGCATCAAGGAAGATTACGACATCGCGAAGCTGCGCTACCACCGCATCATCCTGATGACGGACGCGGACGTCGACGGATCGCACATCAGGACTTTGCTGCTTACGTTCTTTTTCCGTCAGATGCCGGAGCTGGTCGAGAGGGGCCACATCTACATCGCCCAGCCACCGCTCTACAAGGCAAAACAAGGCAAGGAAGACCGCTACCTCAAGGACGAGCACGAACTGAACGAGTTCATGCTTCGCCAGGCGCTCGTGGACGCGTCGCTGAACCCGTCGGCCACCGGCGACCCCATTCGCGGCGAGGCCCTCGGCCTGCTGGCTAAGTCCTATCTCCTCGCGGAAGCTGTCATCGAGCGGGTATCTCGCTGGATCGATCGCGATGTGCTGCAGGCGATGCTGCGCGGGGCGCAGGTTGATCTGTCCAGCCGCGAAGCTGCTGAGGCGTCGGCCCGGGGCTTGGTCGCGCTGATCCCGGAGAACGGTTCACGTATCTCCGCGCACCTCGACGCCAAGACCGAGCGATACCAGATTCGCATCGAGCGGATCCGTCATGGCAACCTGCGCTTCACGGAAATCGATCATGAGTTCGTCGTTTCGGGCGATTACCAGCAGATCCGCAGGACGGCCGAAATGCTTCGCGGCCTGGTGGGCGCAGATGCGAGCGTGCAGCGCGGCGAGAAGAAGCACGGAGTGAGGGACTTCGCGGAGGCCATGAAATGGATGTTCGGGGAAGTGCAGAAATCCATGAGCATGCAGCGCTATAAGGGGCTGGGCGAGATGAACCCGAGCCAGCTGTGGGAGACCACCATGGATCCCACCAAGCGAAGGCTGCTGAAGGTCCAGATCGAAGATGTGATCGCCGCCAACGAGATCTTCACGACTCTCATGGGCGATGACGTGGAGCCTCGCCGGGCGTTTATCGAATCAAACGCGCTAGGCGTGCGCAACCTCGACGTCTAGGCCGGGCGCTTCTTTTTCGACTTGGTGGCCTTCCGGGCTTTCGCGGGGGCCTTGGCCGGCGTGCCGACAACGGCCTTCGTCTTGGCTTTTGCTTTTGTTACCGAGTCGGCCTTCTTCGTTTTCGCAGCTGCCTTCTTCACCGGCGCATCCATCGCTTTCACCGGATCGTTCGCAGGCGGCTTGCCGGGAGCAGCGCCCGGCTTGACAGCACGGGCCTGGAACTCGAATCCGATCTTGCCGCCGGGTGTCTTGGTGAGGAACGCCTTGAACGGGCGGCCCTTCTTTGAAATGAAGCGGTTCAGCAGGTCGGTCTTGCCCGTGCCGAGGAGTTTCTCCATCTGCTCGCGCTCGATGGGCTGCTGCAGGATGATCTTGCCCGATCGGAAATCGCAGGTGCGCGGCGACCCCACGGCTTTCTCGCACACGTAAGCCATGCCCGAGTCGAACACCCTTGCGCCGCACTTTGGGCAATCCCCCAAAGGTTGCTGGGTACTGAAGTCGGGCGCCTCGCCGCCCTCGTCCTCCGGCCGGGCTTGGCCGAAGTCGAACTCGATTCGCTGTTCGTCATTCAGCTTGAGGACGGCGGCGAAGGGGCGTCCCATCCGGCTCCTGAAGCCCGTAAGCGGACCGATGGTGCGCTTGGTAATGAGTTCAGCGACCTCTTTGGGATCCCATTCCCGGCCCGAGATCACTTTCCACAAATTGAAGTCGCAGGACTGGCACTGGAATTTGCGGTAATTTTCCTGGATTACGCCACTGCACTTCGGACAAGGCGCGTCGACCGTTGCAAATGCGGTATCGGGAATGTCGCCGTTCTTGATCCTCGCCACGAGGTCGCGCGTCACCGCCTCGATATGCTCCATGAACTCATCGCGCTTGAGCTGGCCGAGTTCCATTTGCTTGAGCTTGAATTCCCAGTCACCGGTGAGTTCGGGCGAGGTAATTTCCGAGACGCCAAACTGCTGCAGGGCGAAAAGGAGCGAAAACGCCTTCGGCGTTGGGACCAGCTCGCGCGCATTTCGGTGCAGGTACTCTTCGCGGATCAGGCCTTCGATCACTGCGGCGCGAGTGGCCGGCGTCCCGAGCCCTTTCTGGCCCATTGCCTCTCGCAACTCGTCGTCTTCAAGCAATTTTCCGGCGCCTTCCATCGCCGAGAGAAGCGTCGCCTCCGAAAAGCGCGCAGGCGGCTTCGTCTGGTTCGCGATCGACTGGGCCTCGAGTGTCTTCACCTTCTCACCGGCCGCAACGGCCGACAGGTTTTCGTTTTCCTCTTGCGTTGCCTTGCCGTAGACCGCGAGCCACCCCGGGTTTTTCAGGATCCGGCCCTCGGTTTTGAACCGGTGCCCGGCGACTTCGGTGATGCGCGTTGTCTGGAGATGCTCGGCGGGTGGATAAAACACCGCGAGGAAACGCCGGACCACCAGGTCGTACAACTTTTGCTCCGGCTCGGACAGGCTCTTTGGGGCCTGGAGCGTCGGGATGATTGCGAAGTGGTCCGAGATCTTGCTGTTGTCGAAGATGCGTTTGTTCGGCTTGACCCATCCGCTCTTGAGGATCTGGCCGGCGAATTGCACATATGACCCTTCCTTCAGCATGCCGAGGGTCTGCTTTACCGTTGGGAGGTAATCTTCGGGAAGCGCTCGTGCGTCCGTCCTCGGATAAGTCAGGACCTTATGCTTTTCATAAAGGGCCTGCGCGAGGCCGAGCGTGTTTTTCGCGGAGAAGCCGAACCGGCCGTTCGCCTCGCGTTGCAGGCTTGTCAGGTCGAAGAGCAATGGCGAGAGTTGGGTGGAGGGCTTAGTTTCCTCGGTGACTGAACCGGGTTGCCCATCGCACGCCGCGCGGATAGCCTCTGCTTTGGACGCGTCCCACAGCCGCTCTGCCTTCTTCTCGGCGTCCTCTTGCTTTTTCCAGGCGGAATCGAACCATCTGCCGGAGTACTCGCCTGCAACCGCGCCGAAGCGGGCATGCACTTCCCAGTAGTCACGCGGCTTGAAAGCGCGGATCTTCTGCTCGCGCTCGACGATGATCGCCAAGGTTGGCGTTTGCACCCGGCCGACGGTCGTCAGGTAGAAGCCGCCCTCCTTCGAATTGAACGCGGTCATCGCCCGCGTGCCGTTGATCCCGACCAGCCAGTCGGCCTCGGACCGGGACTTGGCCGCGTCCGCCAAGGCGAGCATGTCACGGTCCGCGCGCAGCTTTTCGAAGCCCTCGCGGATTGCCGTCTGGGTCATGGACTGCAGCCATAGCCTCTGGATCGGCTTTTTGGTCTTCGCGTGCTGGACAATGTAGCGGAAGATCAACTCGCCCTCGCGGCCCGCGTCGCATGCGTTGACCAGCGTGTCGATGTCCTTGCGCTTGATCAGGCGCAGCAGCACGTTGAGGCGGGGTTCACTCCTCTCGATCGGGCGCAGCTCGAAATGCGGCGGGATGACGGGCAGGTTGTTGAACGACCACTTGCCTTTCTTGACGTCGTGCGCCTCCGGCAGGGCGAGCTCGAGCAAATGCCCGACCGCTGAAGAGACAACGCAGTCGTCGCTTTCGAACCAGTCGCTCTGCTTTGAGAACCCGCCGAGTGCTTTGGCAATATCGGAGGCGACCGAGGGTTTCTCGGCGATGATGAGCTTTTTGCCCACTGTGATCAGGAGAGCCTGCCTTGGAAAGGGGGCAGATGATAAGCGCAACGGCGGCAGGATGACAACCGACCGCTTCACGCATGCGCCGCCATGACTCGCTCAGTTAGGCAGGCGTCCGCCCCTCGGCGCGAGCAGTTCCTCGGCGATCAAGGCAGCCGCAGGCGTCTCCAGATTCCACAGCACCATCAACACGATAAGCTTGAGTTGCTCGAGCGACAAACGCCGGCCCGAGGCGGCCATCGCGCGGTCCAATACGAGTTCTCGCAGGACCGGGTCGAGCACGCCGATGTTCTCCAGATGCATGATGAGGCTGCGGCAGCTCGCGTCGAGCTTTGCACATTCCTTTGGCGCATATGCGCGCGTCGCAATTTGCGGACCGGGCAGCGGACTAATTCGGCGGTGGGGCGCATGGAGGACACCGGAGAGCCAGGACAGGGCTTCGCTGATGTCGGAGTCCTCGAAGCCCGCGGCAGACAGCTTTCGAGCGATGAGTTCGTTGTCCTGCGCAAGGTCGGTTCGGTGACAATTTTCGAAGAGATAAACGAAGATGTCGTACATGGCGTGGTTTTCTTCTCAGGTCAACCGTTGATAACGCCCGCCGGGCAAGGGCGCAACCTGCCCGTCGAGCTCCAGGCGCAGCAGTTCCGCTGCAATGGTTTGCGCAGGCAGGCCCGCGCGTACGCAAAGCGAGTCGATGTCGACGGGATCGAATCCCATATGGGCCAAGAGCCCTTCTTCCTCCGGCGACACGGCATCATCCGCAGGTGCCGTGGATGCACGCCGCCAGCTACCGAGTTCCGCAAGCACGTCCTCTACCGAATCGACGAGCTTGGCGCCTTGCTTGATCAGCGAGTGGCAGCCCTTGGAGAGAGGCGAGTGAATGGAGCCGGGAAGGGCGAACACCTCGCGGCCCTGTTCGGCGGCCATGCGCGCGGTAATGAGGGAACCGCTGGCGAGCGCGGCTTCGACAACCAGGCACCCCTGTGCCAATCCGCTGATCAGGCGATTGCGCCGCGGAAAATTATGCGCGATCGACGGCGTCCCGATGGGGTATTCGCTTAGGAGTAGGCCGCGACGTTCGATTTCGGCGAACAGGGCAACATTGCCACGGGGGTAAACGACGTCGATTCCGGTACCAAGGACTGCGATCGTCGAGCCGCCGCCTGCTAGGCCGCCGCGATGGGCGGCCGCATCGATCCCGAGAGCAAGGCCGCTGACGATGGTGAGCCCGCCGTCGCTGAATGCTTTGGAAAAGGATTCCGCGTTGCGCAGGCCCTGGGTTGTCGCATTCCGGCTGCCGACGATCGCCAGCGCTGGCCTGCCCAATAATCGCACATCGCCTTTCGCATACAGCAGCGGTGGAGGATCAGGAATTTCGAGCAAAAGCGCCGGGTACTCAGCATCAGCGAGCGTAATGATGTGACACGCCGGCTGCGCAGCCCATTCAAGCGCCCGTGCAACTGAGGACGCCGTTTCGCCTGACGTGAATTGGTCTGCGGCTTCAGCTCCGGCGATGCGCGAAACCTGCGCACGGTCTGCGGAGAGAATGTTTTCGGGAAGCCCGAACTCTTGAAGCAGCCGCCGGATCTTCGAGGCTCCAAGTCCTGACGCGAGGCAGAGGGTCAACCACGCGGTCAGGGCGGGCGCTGGTGTCATACCGGCCGGTGCAGCGACGCGACCGGCGCCTTTGGCGGCCGATCCGGTGAGGGAGGCCGGTCAGGGCGTCTGGACAACATCCAGCTGATTGACGGGTCGGGATACATCCATGACCAACGCGTATGAGACCCGATCGAACACGCGGAATACGAAGACGAGGCCATAACGCTCGTCGGGTAATCTGATCGACCCCGCCGTTGGGGCCATCGAAGGGGGGGCGCCGCGCTGCGCTCCGACTGCAGATCCCAACCGCATCAGCGCAAGGACATGCCCTACTTCGATTCCGTCGGCTTCCCCGCGATTGAGCGCTATGACGGAGTTGCGACCCCCTTCCCCGACGGTGCCTACCCCGCCGTAGATCGACATCACGCGCCCTCGAATATTGGTGTTCGGCGCATGTGGCACGTAGTTCGGAATCTGGGGATTGCCAGCGGCTATCAGCCGGTCACCCTTCGTAATTTCCTGTCTCGCCGCGATGATCTCGATGGTGGCGGGGTCGCCAGCCTTGCGAAGCCTCGCCGAGCCGAGGAAAGTGGCCTCATATCCGACTGTCAGGTTGCTATCCGGGTCGACCAAGGCTTTTCCGCGCCGGTAAACGTGCCACGTCTGCTCGCCGCCTCCGGTCAACCCCTGCGCATACGCGATGTTGCCGGCGCCGAGAATGACCCGGTTTTCCTGCGTTGCAACGATGACCGGCGCATTGTCGAGACCATTCGGTTCGATAACCAGCGGCCGCGTCAGGTAAGGTTCGATCACGGTGGGCGGGATGCTCGGGATCGCCGCCGTTTCACCCGTTTCGACCCGGAGTTTGGGCGAAAGGCGCACGGTCTCAGCCGGCGCCACGCTTAACAGGCCTTTGCTCCGATCGAGCACAAGAATGTCACCCGGATAGATGCGATGAGGGTTCTTGATGGCGTCCCGGTTCAGGCTCCAGAGCTCGGGCCACCGTTGCGGCGCGTCCAGGTAGCGCTGGGAAATTGACCACAGCGTGTCACCGTGCACGACCGTGTAGCGTTCCGGCGCGTTCGCCCTGAGTTCGCTTGGCGGAACCTGCGCGGCGGCGCTGGTTCCCAGCCCGGAACAGAGGACAAAAGCGAGCGTTGTGATAGACTTACGTAACTGATGCGGCATGGAGCCCCCGTCGCCCGGTCGGCTTTTAAAAGCTGCTTGATAAACCGGTTTCGCGCCCAAATGTAGCATAAGCCGAAGCTATTTATCCACTGCATGAAATTCTGTACGTAAATCGCTCAGTCAGCAAGCTTTTTCACTCAAATGTCCATCCTCAATATCCTCCGTTATCCCGATGCGCGGTTGCACAAGGTAGCCGCACCCGTCACCGTCTTTGATGACCCGCTCAGAAAGCTAGCGATCGATCTTGCCGAGACGATGTATGAAGCGCCCGGCGTAGGGCTCGCTGCCTCCCAAGTCGATGTCCATAAGCAGGTGATCGTCGTCGATGTCTCCGAAAGGCGGGATTCGCTCGTCACCTTGGTCAATCCTGAAATCATCGAGAGCTACGGCGAATCGGACATCGAGGAAGGGTGCCTGTCCGTTCCGGGAATCTACGATACGGTCCCCCGCGCCGAGCGCGTAAAAGTGCAGGCATGGGACGCGAACGGCAAGTCTTTCATTCTCGAGGCCCAAGGCTTGCTTGCGGTCTGCATCCAGCATGAGATGGACCACCTCAGGGGCAAAGTTTTCGTTGAGTACCTTTCGCACCTGAAACAGACCCGCGTTCGCGCCCGGCTGGCCAAGCAGCTTCGCAAAAGCGCATAGCGGTTCCGCGGCCGGCTTTAGCGCAAGTCGGCACTCCCTGTTGTTCCCCCGCCGTGGGGTGCAGGCAACCTGGTTTCAATCATGCGCATTGTGTTTGCCGGCACCCCTGAGTTCGCGCAACGTGCACTTCAAGCCCTGGTCGAGGCCCGGCATGAGGTTGTGTTAGTACTTACACAGCCCGATCGAAAAGCAGGGCGAGGCCTAAGGGAAGTACCCAGCCCCGTGAAAGCCTTTGCCGTAGAGCGCCAATTACCCGTCCTGCAACCCCCCAAGTTAGGCGATGCGGCCGTGCTGGACGACCTGATGGCCGTTCATCCGGACGTACTCGTAGTAGCGGCTTACGGACTGATCCTTCCGGCAACGGTCCTCAGTCTCTCGCCCTTCGGTGCACTTAACATCCACGCCTCGCTGTTGCCTCGCTGGCGGGGAGCTGCGCCGATCCATAGGGCTATCCTGGCCGGGGATCAGGAAACCGGGATCAGCATCATGCAAATGGATGCCGGACTGGACACCGGACCGGTTCTCGAGCGCACAACGATCGCGATTTCCGCAAACGACACCGCGGGTTCCTTGCATGACAAGCTCGCGGCGCTGGGCGCGGATCGCCTCGTTCACGTTTTGGAAGAGGCCCAGCGAGGATCGCTGACCCCGTCGCCACAGTCCCAAGAGGGCGTCACCTATGCCCAGAAAATTCAAAAAAGCGAAGCTGCCATCGATTGGCGCCAGCCTGCCGTTGTCCTAGATCGGGTCGTGCGTGCGTTCAATCCTGCACCGGGAGCGCATGCGAACTTTTCAGGAACCGAGATCAAGGTATGGTCTGCGCATCCCACGGAAGGTAACGGTGCGCCGGGACTTGTAAAGGCAGTCGGTCCCGACGGCGTTGTCGTGTCCAGTGGGAAAAGCTCACTTGTGCTGACGCAATTGCAGCGACCGGGCGGCAAGCGGTTGCCGGCTCGCGAATTCCTTCGCGGGTTTCCGATTTCAGCCGGCTCCCATTTTGCGCTGCCTGCCTGATTGAAGACCGCACCCGAACTCTGGGCCGTCTTTTCCCGCGCAGCCCCGATCGTTTCCAAAGTCGTCGCGGGCGAAAGCCTGGCAGCTCACGCCAACTCATTCGGGGCCGACACCGCGATGCGCGGCGCGACGATGGACATGGTCTACGGCACGCTGCGCCGGTTTGGGCGGGGCGATGCCCTTCTGGACGCAATCGCGCATCGTGGCGTGCCCGACCCCTTAGTGCGCACGCTTCTGCTTTGTGCGCTGTATGCGCTCGAATCTGGAAGGTACGCGGAGCACGTGACGGTGGACCAGGCGGTGCGCTCCTGCACGTCGCTCGCCAAGCCCATGGCGAAGAACTTTGTCAACGCGCTGCTCCGAAGATTCCTTCGTGAGCGAACAGGGCTCCAGGCGCGCCTCGAGTCGGACCCCGTGGTGCGTTGGATGCATCCGCTCTGGTGGATTGAGCGCGTGCGCGCTGCGTACCCGGAAGAATGGCAAACGATGCTTGCGGCCGGCAACCAGCACCCGCCCATGGGGCTGCGAATGAACCGCAGAAGGGCCGATCGCGATGCCTATCTTCAGCGTCTGGCCGACGAAGGAATGGTCGCGCGCAAAGCAGACGCCAGCGGCTTGGTGCTCGACAAGCCGGTCCCGGTAGAACGGTTGCCCGGATTTGCAGCGGGCGAAGTGTCGGTCCAGGACATCGGCGCCCAGCGCGCGGCCGAATATCTCGATCTCTCGAATGGACAGCGGGTGCTGGACGCATGCGCCGCGCCCGGCGGGAAAACCGGGCACATCCTCGAACTGGCCGACGTGGATCTGCTGGCGCTGGACGCCGATGCCGAGCGGTGCGAGCGCGTGCGCCAGAATGTAGACCGTCTCGGGCTCGCCGCCACGGTGCGCGCTGCCGATTGCGCGCGGCCGGAAGAGTGGTGGGACGGACGCCCGTTCGACCGGATCCTCGCCGATGTTCCCTGCACGGCGTCGGGCATCGTCCGTCGCCACCCGGACATCAAGTGGCTAAGAAGGCCGGCCGATGCCGCGCGCTTCGCCCGAACCCAGCTGCAGATTCTGGCGGCCCTGTGGCAGGTGCTCGCGCCGGGTGGTAAATTGCTCTATGTAACCTGCTCGGTTTTTCCGGAAGAGAATAATGCCGTAACGGAGGCTTTTTGCGCTCTGCAGCCGGACGCGGCGAGGCTGGCGCTTCCAGGCAATGCGCCGTCGCATCTGCTGCCGAGCGCCGAACACGACGGCTTTTTCTTCGCCCTTATCCAAAAATAAACGCCCTCCGCGCCCGTGCACAGCCTTCTCTTCAAGCTGGTGATGGCCTTCGGACTGGCGTTCGGCGCGCAAGCCGCGACTGCCAACGAGATCGACCTCTTGGAGGCGCGCCTCGAGCCGACGGAAGAAGGGGTTGTCCTCAACGCGGACTTCGCATTCGATTTCAACGCCCGCCTGGAGCAGGCCGTTACGAACGGCGTCCCCCTCTACTTCGTCGTCGAATTCGAACTCACCCAGCCGCGCTGGTACTGGTTCGACGAGAAAACCGCCACGCGCCGCTTGCAGACGCGGCTGTCATATCACGCGCTCTCGCGCCACTTCAGGTTGTCGACGGGTCTTCTCCAGCAGAACTATTCCTCGCTGGGGGAGGCTCTGGCCGTTCTGCGACGCGTTCGCAACTGGGTCGTCCTCGACAAGAGCGTCCCGCTGGGCGACGCCACTTATCAAGCGGCCGTGCGCATGCGGCTGGATCTCAACCTCCTGCCTAAGCCCTTCCAGGTCAATGCGCTGACCAGCCGGGAATGGCACTTGGAATCCGAATGGCGGCGCTTCAACTGGCGGCCCACTCCGGTGCCGCCGAACGCACCGGTCGGGCCTTCACCAACCACCGCGATGCCCCCCGAGCGGCGCGAAGCCGGGGAGGCGCGATGAAGACCGTGCTCATCCTCGGAATTGCGCTCGCCGGCGTGCTGCTCTTCCTGTTGGCAACGGCCAGTGCGAACACCTCGTTGTTCGCCGAGCACTACTCGCTGCTCCTTGGCCTCAATGCCGCGCTGGCGGTAGCGCTGCTGGGGCTGGTGGGCTACCAGCTGGCATCGCTCCGGCGCCGCCTAAAAGGGCGTGTATTCGGGTCCCGGCTTACGTTACGGTTTCTCGTGCTGTTCGCGACCATGGCCGTGGTCCCGGGCGTACTCGTGTATACGGTCTCGGTCCAGTTCCTCTCGAAAAGCATCGAGTCCTGGTTCGACGTGAGCGTGGACAGCGCGCTGGAAGGCGGCATCAAGCTCGGGCAGGCGGCGGTAGACCAGATGCTTGCGGAGTTGAATGTGAAGGCTCGCGCCATGGCGCTTGAACTGGCGGACCGCACGGACAGCCAGCAAGTTGTCGCGTTGAACCGACTGCGCCAACAGGCGGGTGTCGAGGATGCGGTGGTCGTTGCCGCGAACGGGCGCCTGGTTGCGAGCGCAAGCGACAACCTGTCCCAACTCGTGCCGGAAATTCCCAGTTCGCTGCAGTTGCGCCAGGCACGCAGCAACCGAGGCGTCACTTCAATCGATTCCATTCCGGGCAAGCCGCTCGGCCTGCGCGCGATCGTGCCGATTTCCGGTTCTGCCATCTCGGAAGAAACGCGCTACCTGCAGCTGCGCCATCCGGTGCCCGAGTCGCTCGCGAAAAGCGCAGAGTCGGTGGAAGCGGTTTATGGCGACTATCGCAAGCTGTCGCTGTCGCGCCAGGGTCTCAAGCGGAGTTACATCGTGACGCTGACCCTCGCCCTGCTGATGGCACTTTTTTCCGCGGTCGCGCTCGCCTTCATCCTGTCCGATCGAATGTCCGCGCCGCTTTCCGACCTGGCCCAGGCCACCCAAGCCGTCGCGCGCGGGGATTTCTCCAAGCGCATGCCGGTGACCAGCCGAGACGAGCTCGGGGTCCTGCTCGAATCGTTCAACAGCATGACACGCCAGCTCGATGAGGCGCGGCAGGTGGTGGAATCGAATCGCCTGCAGCTCGAAACCGCCAAGGCACGGTTGGAAAACATCCTTGCCAATTTGTCGGCCGGTGTCCTCGTGTTCGACCGCGAGCTGCGGCTGTCGATTTCCAATCACGGCGCGGCGTCCATCCTCGGCGCGGAGTTGGGAGAAGTGAACGGCAAGGCGCTCGCCGAATGGAGCGGCTTCGAATCGTTTGCCAAGCCCGTGGGTGAGGCGTTCGCGGCGAACGGCGAGCGCGCCTGGCAGCTCGAACTGGTGCTGACGGGGACCGGCAAGACGCTCCTCGCGCGTGGCACGCCGCTTCCCTCCGGCTACGTGCTCGTGTTCGACGATGTCACGCAACTCATTCAGGCGCAGCGCGCCACGGCGTGGGCCGAAGTAGCGCGGCGGCTTGCGCATGAGATCAAGAATCCGCTCACGCCGATCCAGCTCTCGGCCGAGCGCCTCGAGATGAAGCTGGCCGACAAGCTCGGGGCGGACGATGCCGAAGCGCTCCGGCGCGGCACGCGCACGATCGTGAACCAGGTCTCGGCGTTGAAGGCGATGGTGGACGACTTCAGGGACTACGCCCGGTTGCCCGCGCCGGTGCTCGCCGAACTCGACCTCAATGCGCTAGTGGGAGAGGTGCTCGGGATGTACGAAGCTTCGAGCGTGCCGATTCGACGTATCCTTTCACCGACCCTTCCGCCGGTGTTTGTCGACTCCGCTCAGATCCGCCAGGTCCTGCACAACCTGGTGCAGAACGCCCAGGATGCGCTCAATGCGTCCAAGGCGGCCGGGCCGCAAATCGAGGTCCGCACTGAGCGCGCCGGCGATGCCGTTCGGCTGGTGGTCAGCGATAACGGCAGCGGTTTTCCCGAGGACCTGATGGCACGGATTTTCGAACCCTATGTAACGACCAAACCCCGTGGGACCGGGCTTGGACTTGCGATCGTGAAAAAGATCGTGGACGAGCACCATGGGCAGATCAAGATCGAGAACGGACCGCGGCACGGCGCGTCGGTGAGCATCCTGCTGCCCCTTCCCGGCAGCGGCAACGCATCGGCCCGGGCGGCCTGAGGAGCTTCGATGGCGCAAATCCTCGTAGTCGATGATGAAATCGGCATTCGCGAACTGCTCTCGGAGATTCTCTCGGACGAGGGCCATCAGGTCCTGCTGGCCGAAAACGCGGGTGCCGCACGAAGGCTGCGCAGCGCGCAGCGGCCGGACCTCGTGCTGCTCGATATCTGGATGCCCGATACCGATGGCATCACGCTCCTCAAAGAGTGGGCCGCGAACGGCCAGCTTTCGATGCCGGTGGTGATGATGTCCGGGCACGGCACGATCGAGACCGCAGTCGAGGCGACGCGTGTCGGGGCGCTCGACTATCTCGAGAAGCCGATTGCGTTGCAGCGGCTGCTCGCAACCGTCAAGCGCGCCTTGCGCAACCAGGAAGTTCCCGTGTCCCATCGCTTGTCGCTCGCCGCATTGGGGCGCTCGGCCGTGCTGGGTAACCTCAAAAAGCGCCTCGCGCAACTCGCCCAGGTCGGCAGCCCGCTGATGCTGCGCGGGGAGCGCGGGATGCAGGCCGAAATGTTCGTGCGCCACCTCCTCTCAGCCGGCGCGCCTTTTGTTTCCGGCATCGACGCGCTCAACGATGCGCCCTCCGATGTGCTGGCGCGCGCGGCCGGCGGCATCCTGTTCGTCGCGGACCTTTCCCGCCTCACGCGGGGGGAGCAAAAAAACCTGGAATTTCTCTTAACTCGCGCCGAGAAGCACAAGGCGCGCATCGTTTCGTTTTCCCCGGTCGAGCCGCAGCGCCTCGTGTCGGATCATGACTTCGATGCCGACCTTGCAGTGCGTCTCTCGGAGCTTGTAATCGCGTTGCCGGCCGTGCGTGAATTCGCTGAAGAGGTGCCTGACATCGCAGCGTTGGTGCTTGCCCAACTCGTGGAAGCGAGAGCCTGCCCGCCGCACCGGTTCTCGACGGCTGCGCTCAACGCGCTGCGTCATTACTCATGGTCGGGCAACCTTGCGCAGCTCGATGCCGTCGTCAAGAATCTCGCGCTGACTGCGCTCGAAGAGGAAGTCCAGCTCGCCGACGTCGAGCGCGTGCTTGCAGCGCATTCCGGACCGGTGGCGGCGGGGGAACTGCCGCTCGACCAGCCGTATCGTGAGGCACGCGACGCTTTCGAGCGACTCTACTTCGAATACCAGCTCTCGCGAGAGAACGGAAGCATGTCGAAAGTCGCCGATCGGAGCGGGCTTGAACGCACCCACCTCTACCGCAAACTCAAGGCGCTCGGATTGCCGGTCGGTCGGCGCGAAGAGAGCTGATCCGGTGCGTGTGCCCGTGCACATCGTGGCCGGGACGGGCGGTTCGGACAAGAGCGCGCTGATCGCGCGCCTGTGTGCCCAAAGGCCCGACTGGCTCGGGCTTGTGGAAACGATGCCAGCCGGCGCGCCGGCGAATGTGCGCCTGCTCGCAGCAGGTTGCCCCTGCTGCGTGGGCAAGATCGTTTTGCAGGTCGTGCTGGCCCGCGCATTGCGGGAAGCGCGGCCGGTCCGGGCCTTTGTCGAACTGCCCGACGTAACCCACGCCGCGAGCCTCGAAAGAGCGCTTACCGAAGCGCCGCTAGGCCGATCGATCGCGCGGGGCCGACCGATCGTGCTGCCCAAAGACCGGGAAGTAGAACCCGCCGCATTCGGGGATTGAATCCCGAGTCGTTGGCAGTGGCGACGAGCGTCGCTATGATGCGTGGTCCTAAAGAGCGCCTTTAAATGCTGCTTCAGTTCGTTATCCTCTACCTGGTCGTCTCGGTGGGCATCGGCCTGTATGCCGCGACCAAGGTCAAGAATTCGGCCGATTTCGTGGTGGCCGGGCGGCATCTGCCCCTGCCCTTCATTGTGGCCACCGTGTTCGCCACCTGGTTTGGCTCGGAGACGGTGCTCGGCATTCCCTCGAAATTCCTGAACGAGGGGTTGAAGGGCGTGGTGGCCGATCCGTTCGGGTCGTCCATGTGCCTCATTTTCGTCGGGCTATTCTTCGCCCGCCCCCTGTATCGCATGGGCCTGCTGACCATTGGCGATTTCTACCGGGCGCGCTACAACCGCGCCATCGAACTCACAGCGGCCGTGTGCATCGTCATCTCGTACCTGGGATGGGTGTCGGCGCAAGTGACCGCGCTTGGCCTGGTGTTCAACGTGCTTACGAACGGGGCGCTGGCGCCCTGGCAGGGGATGATGATCGGCGTTGCCATCGTGCTGGTCTACACGCTCGCTGGTGGAATGTTCTCGGTCGCCTTCACCGACCTTTTCCAGATGCTCATCATCGGCGCCGGGATGGTGTACATCTCGATTGTCGTTTCCGGCATGGCCGGCGGAGCCGGTGTGGTGGTGGAGCACGCCCGCGCGGCCGGCAAGCTCGAGTTCTGGCCGGGCCTGGCGCCGCGGGATGTCATCGCCTTCGCCGCAGCCTGGATGACGATGGCGCTCGGTTCGATCCCGCAGCAGGACGTCTTCCAGCGCGTGAGCGCAGCCAAGGACGAGAAGACCGCCGCCCTCGGCTCTGTCCTCGGCGGGAGCCTCTATTTCTTCTTTGCTTTCGTGCCGATGTTCCTCGCCTACTCGGCCAGCCTCATCGACCCGAAGATGGTGACGGACCTCCTTGCCAAGGATTCGCAGTACATCCTGCCCCGGTTGATTCTCGACCATGCACCCTTCGCCGTGCAGGTGATGTTTTTCGGCGCCCTGCTTGCCGCGATCCTTTCTTGTTCTTCCGCCACCTTGCTTGCCCCCTCGGTGACCTTCGCGGAGAACGTTCTGCGCAACTTCTTCCCGAACATCACCGACGACCAGTTCCTGCGCATGCTGCGCATCGTTGTTCTCGTCTTTGCCGCCAGCGTCCTCGTGTTTGCAATGACGTCGAACTCGACGATCTACGGCATGGTGGAGAACGCGTACAAGATCACGCTCGTCGCTGCCTTTACGCCGCTCGCGTTCGGCCTCTACTGGAAGCGCGCAACGACGCAGGGGGCGGCGGCGGCAATGGCGTTGGGCCTTGGCACATGGATCCTGCTGGAGCTCGCGGCGCCGAACGGGTTTTTCCCACCGCAGTTTGCCGGGTTAATTGCCGCGGTTTGCGGCATGGTGGCCGGTTCGTTGCTACCGCAGTGGTACGCTGGGACGGCGCATGCCGGCCATCGGCCGGCGCTTCGACAAGTCGCAAATTCGTGAACTTTCATTTTTCTAGAGCCAATCGGAATGCGGCTCTCAGGGCAATTTCTATATAAATATCAGTATAGTCAAGGCGAGCGCCACGCGGCCCACGCAAAGGCGCCCCAGGCGAGGATGAACGCAGTTCCGCCGACCGGTGCGACTGCACCGAGCCACTTGGCTCCGGTCAGCGCGAGGGCGTAGAGACCGAAAGAAAACAGCACGATGCCGGCCGCCATGAGCCAGCCGGCCGCGTATAGAGCCCGGCTCTCGGGAAGGTGAAGGCAGGCCAAGCCGACCAGCACCAGCCCGAGCGAATGGTAAAAGTGATACTGCACGCCGGTCTGGTAGATCGCGAGCATCTCGGGCGTAAGGCGTGCCTTGAGACCATGTGCGCCGAAGGCGCCGACGACGACTGCGGCGAGGCCGAAGAGGCTTCCAAGCGCGACGAACAGCTTTGCCGCGGGCGCCATCGCCCGTTACGCCGCCACCTTAATGTCGCTCGGCTCGTAGGCAAGGTAGGGCGACAACCAGCGCTCCGCTTCCTCCAGCGCCATGCCTTTGCGCCGGGCATAGTCTTCGACCTGGTCGCGGCCCAGCTTGCCAACTGCGAAATATCCCGAGTCCGGGTGGGCGAAGTAAAAGCCCGAAACCGATGACGCGGGCAGCATCGCGTACGACTCGGTCAACGTCATGCCCGTGTTTTTCTGCGCATCGAGCAGGCGGAACAGCCCGCCCTTTTCCGTGTGGTCGGGACAAGCGGGATACCCGGGCGCCGGCCTGATGCCGCGGTACTTTTCGGCAATCAGGTCTTCTGGGGGCAGCGCTTCGTCGGCAGCGTATCCCCAGAACTCCCGGCGGACCCGTTCATGCAAGTGTTCGGCGAAGGCCTCGGCCAGCCGGTCGGCAAGCACCTTGAGCATGATTGCGTTGTAATCGTCATTGGCCGCCTCGTACTTCGCGAGGCGGTCTTCGAACCCGCCGGTCGACACGGCGAAAGCGCCGATGTAGTCGGCCGCAGGCGAGTCTTTGGGCGAGATGAAATCCGCAAGGCACTGGTTCGGGCGACCGGTCGGCTTATGGTTTTGCTGGCGCAGGTTGTGCCAGGTCATCAACACGTCCTTGCGCCGGGCGCCAGCGTAAATCTCGATGTCGTCGCCGTTTACCTGCGACGCTGCGAATAACCCGAATACCCCGTTTGCGGTCACCCACTTTTCGGCGACGATCCGCGCGAGCATCTCCTGCGCTTCGGCGAACACTTTTCGCGCCGCCTCGCCGACCACCTCATCACGCAAGATCCGGGGGTACGGACCCGACAGTTCCCAAGCCTGAAAGAATGGCGTCCAGTCGATGTAGGGCACGAGCTTCTCGATCGGGTACGCGCGCAGCGCCGTGACGCCAAGCCGCGAGGGCACCGGCGGCACGTAAGTCGCCCAATCGGTCTTCAGGCCGAGCCGGCGGGCTTCGGCAATCGCATGGAGGGGTCCGGGGCCCTTCTTCGCGCTGTGCTGCGTGCGGATCTTGTCGTAGTCGGCCCGCACACCGGTGAGGTAGCCCTCGCGCAAATCGTTAGAGAGAAGGTTAGAAACAACCGAAACGCTCCGCGACGCATCGGGCACGTACACGACGGGCCCCGAATAGTTCGGCGCGATCTTGACCGCCGTATGCGCCCGGGACGTCGTGGCGCCGCCGATCAGGAGCGGCAGGGTGAAGCCCTCGCGTTCCATTTCCTTGGCTACGTGCGCCATCTCTTCGAGCGAAGGCGTGATCAGGCCGGACAAGCCGATCACGTCGGCCTTCTCGGCCCTGGCCGTTTCGAGGATTTTCTGCGCGGGCACCATCACGCCAAGGTTCACCACGTCGTAGTTATTGCACTGGAGGACCACGGCCACGATGTTCTTGCCAATGTCATGGACGTCGCCCTTAACCGTCGCCATGACGATCTTGCCCTTGGCCTTGCCGGCGTTGCCGCTGCGAACCTTCTCCGCCTCGATATAAGGAATCAGGTGGGCAACCGCCTGCTTCATGACCCGTGCAGACTTCACAACCTGTGGGAGGAACATCTTTCCGGCGCCGAACAGGTCGCCGACGACATTCATGCCGTCCATCAGCGGGCCTTCGATGACTTCAATGGGCTTGCCGCCCGCTGTCTCGATCTTGAGGCGGATCTCCTCCGTATCCTCGACGATGAAGTCGGTGATCCCGTTCACGAGGGCATGGGAGAGCCGGGTCTCCACCGGCTCGCGCCGCCAGGTGTCGTCTTTTACGTTTTCCTTGGCACCACCCTTGACCGTGTTGGCGAGTTCGACCAGCCGCTCGGTCGCATCATTTCGCCGATTGAATATGACGTCCTCGACCCGCTCGCGCAATTCCGGAGCGATCTCCGCATACACCCCGAGTTGCCCCGCGTTGACGATGCCCATCGACATGCCGGCCTGGACGGCGTGGTACAGGAACGCAGTGTGCATAGCTTCGCGCACCGCATCGTTGCCGCGGAATGAGAACGAAAAATTGGACACGCCGCCTGAAATCTTGGCGTGCGGCAGGTTGGCGCGGATCCACTTGGTCGCGGCTATGTAGTCGATACCGTAATTGGCGTGCTCCTCGAGGCCGGTCGCCACCGCGAAGATGTTGGGGTCGAAGATGATGTCCTCGGGCGGGAACCCGACCGACTCGGTGAGGAGCTTGTAAGCCCGCTCGCATACCTCGATGCGCCGCTCGTAAGTGTCAGCCTGGCCCTTTTCGTCGAACGCCATGACCACGGCAGCCGCGCCGTATCTGCGCACTAGGCGCGCCTGGCGCAGGAATTCGGCCTCGCCTTCCTTCATGCTGATCGAGTTGACGATGCCCTTGCCCTGCAGACATTTGAGGCCCGCCTCGATCACCGTCCATTTGGAAGAGTCGATCATGACAGGCACGCGGGAGATGTCCGGCTCGGAGGACACCAGGTTAAGGAACGTGACCATGGCCTTTTCCGAATCCAGCATGGCCTCGTCCATGTTCACATCGATAACCTGCGCACCGTTTTCAACCTGCTGGCGCGCAACGGCAAGCGCCCCTGCGTAATCGCCGGCCAGGATGAGCCGTGCAAACGCCTTGGACCCGGTGACGTTCGTGCGTTCCCCGACGTTGACGAACAGCGAGCTTGGGCCGACGTTGAACGGCTCGAGGCCCGACAGCCTCATATCCGGTGGCAGTTGCGGGATCTCGCGTGGCGCGACGCCCTCCACTTGAGCCGCGATCGCACGGATGAATTCGGGCGTACTGCCGCAGCAGCCGCCCGCAATGTTCAACCAGCCTGCCCGCGCCCAGTCGCCCATCTGGCGGGCCATATTTTCGGCCGTGTCGTCATATTCGCCGAAGGCATTGGGCAGGCCAGCATTGGGGTGCACGGACGTATACGCTTCTGCGAGGCCCGAAAGCTCCTCCACATAAGGCCTGAGTTCCTTGGCCCCGAGCGCGCAGTTCAGGCCGACCGACAGCGGCTGCGCATGACGAACAGAGTTGTAGAAGGCTTCAGTCGTCTGGCCTGAGAGCGTGCGGCCGGAGGCATCGGTGATCGTGCCCGAGATCATCACCGGCAGGCGCACGGCGTGGGTCTCGAAATAAGTTTCGATCGCGAACAGCGCCGCCTTGCAGTTGAGCGTGTCGAAGACCGTTTCTACGAGGATCAGGTCGACTTCGCCATCAATAAGCCCTCGAAGCGCTTCGGCATAGGCGGCTACAAGCTCATCGAACGAGACGCCCCGGAACCCCGGGTCGTTCACGTCCGGCGAAATGGATGTGGTTTTTGTGGTCGGGCCGAGTACGCCGGCTACGAACCGCGGGCGATCGGGGGTCTTGGCTTCCCATTCAGCGGCCGCAGAGCGTGCGAGAAGTGCGGCGCCCAAGTTCAATTCGTAAACGAGCGCCTCCATGCCGTAATCGGCCATCGACACGGAGGTCGAGTTGAAGGTATTCGTCTCGATGATGTCCGCGCCGGCAGCGAGATACTCGCAATGGATCCGGCGGATGAGATCCGGCTGCGTGAGCGAGAGCAGGTCGTTGTTGCCACGCAGTTCGCGCGGGAAATCGCGGAAGCGCTCCCCCCGATACCCTTCCTCGGTGAGCTTCTCCCTCTGGATCATGGTGCCCATCGCCCCGTCGAGCACCAGGATGCGCTCGGCGAGCAACCGTTCAATAAGGGCGGAATGCGGCGGGACGTGCAAGGCCAAGCTCCAAAAACAAAAAACCCGTTCAGCTTGCGCCAGAAACGGGTTGATCGCCTCGTCTCTTTAGCTGCATTTATTTGTCCGGCGGGATGCTTACCAGCCGGGCGCCCGCAAGCTGAACCTCAAATCGGCGCGCACTCTTTCAAGGGGCTATTGTCCCCGGGCGCGCAGGGGCCTGTCAATGAATCGGGCACGTATAATCCGCGTCCCTTGCAGCAATCCCACACCAGGGCGATGGAAAAATCGCATCCCCATCCGCCGCTTGCGTTGGCCCTTGGCATCTGGGCGCTCGGTGCCGGGCTTTATCTCATCGGTTTTTTCCAGCGCGTGGCCCCGGCCGTCATCACTCGCGAGCTCATGGCCGAGTTCGCGCTGTCCGCAGCGGCGCTCGGAAACCTGTCCGCGGTCTATTTTTATTCCTACGTCGCCGTGCAGATCCCGACCGGTGTTCTTGTCGATCATTGGGGACCCCGGCGAGTGTTGACAGCGGGTGGCCTGCTTGCCGCAGGCGGCACGCTTCTTTTTGCTACGTCCTCTGCGTTCGGCCTTGTTGTCGCCGGCCGGTTGCTGGTCGGCGCAGGCGTAGGCGTCGCATTCGTGTCCATGCTCAAGCTCGCAACGCATTGGGTGAGTCCGTCGCGGTTTGCACTGGTCTCAGGCCTGGCGCTTGCCTGCGGAAGCCTTGGTGGTATTTCAGCCGGCGTACCGCTCCGACTCGCTGTCGACTCGCTAGGCTGGCGCTGGGTGATGGCAGCCGCAGCCATGGCAACCTTGTCGCTCGCACTCTTGACCTGGTGGCTGATGCGGGACGATCCGCGTGAGAAGGGTTACGCCAGTTATTCCACTGTCGCGCCTTCGGAGCGAAGACGACACTCCATGCTCGGCGGCGTTTACGAAGTGTTCAGGTACCGCAACGTGTGGCTGATCTTCATAGGGTGCGGCGCAATCACGGGACCGATGCTCGCGTTCGGGGGACTGTGGGGGGTGCCCTTTCTTGTTTCGAACTACGGGTTGACAACGGCTGAGGCGGCGCTGGTGACATCCGTCATGCTCGTCGCGTGGGCAGTCGCAAGCCCGATAGCCGGGGCGTTGTCCGACAAATTGCACCGGCGCAAAGTGCCCATCCTCAGCGGTGGTCTGATCGCTGCTTCTTTATGGGCCACACTGATCTACGTGCCCGGCCTCCCCTATTCGGTCCTGGTCGCGCTTATGGCCGGTCTCGGTTTCGCGTCTGGCGTGGTCGTGATCGGCTTCGCTTTCTGCAAGGAATCCGCTCCCCCTGCCCTTGCGGGGACCGCATCTGGTGTAGCCAATATGGGCAACATGCTCGGCGGCATGGCGATGCAGCCCCTGATCGGCTGGCTGCTGGACCGCAATTGGGACGGGAGCATGGCGGGCGACATTCGCACCTACAGTTTCCCGACCTATGCCGGCGGGTTCACCTTGATGCTCGTGTGGCTGCTGGCCGGCCTCGCTGCATTCGCGTGCACTCGCGAAACGCATGCGAAACAGGCCGCTTGACGCGCGGGAAACCGGCGCATCATCATCGTTCCATGGTCCAGACGCCCCCCGAATTTGCTTCGATCCAGGTGACCTTCGCGTGCGAAGTCTATTGGGGCGACTGCGACCCGGCCGGCATCATTTTCTATCCGACCTACTTTCGATGGTTCGACGCCGCGACCTGGGCTTTTTTTGCCGCAGTAGGCTATCCGCCCAAGCGCATGCGCGAGGAGGGGCGCTCGATGCCGCTGGTCGGCGCCGAATGCCAGTTCGTGCATCCTGCCCAACAGGGCGATCGATGCGAGGTGCGTTCAGTGATCGGGCGCTTCGGGGGCAAGTCCTTTGTGGTGGCTCACGAAGTCGCGAAACTCGACGGAACCCTTCTCTCGAGCGGCACCGAGACGCGCGTGTGGGGCCGGTTCCAGTCCGGTGCAGGCTCGCCTATCAAGGGAGAGACGATCAGCGAGGATCTTAAGGCTCTGTTTCGGGCACACTGAATCCAGTTTTCAATTTCAAGGAGCATGCCATGTCCGCCAGGGACCGCGTCGAGATCGACCCGCCATACGACTACCCGCCTTACAAAAGCACGGCACTGCGTGCGCCGAAACAACCGCTGATCCGGATTCCGCCGCATCCTCTCGAAACGACTGGACCGATCTTTCCGAAGCGCTTCGTGAAGGAAGCCGAGGCCGACCTCACGAAGTGGGGTAAATCGGCGCCGCTGGGTGAGAAGATGGTCCTGGTCGGCCGGGTGACCGATGAAGACGGCAGCCCGGTCAGGAATTCGCTCGTCGAACTTTGGCAGTGCAATGCTTCCGGTCGCTATGCGCATCCGGTCGACCAGCACGATGCGCCGCTGGACCCGAACTTTCTTGGTCAAGGAAAAGTGCTGACGACCGAAAATGGGGAGTACCGCTTCGTCACCGTGAAGCCCGGCGCGTATCCGTGGCGGAATCATCCATGGGCGTGGCGGCCGGCCCACATCCATTTTTCCCTTTTCGGCAACGCCTATGCGCAACGCCTGGTCACCCAGATGTTCTTTCCCGGCGATCCCTTGCTCCCGATCGATCCTGTGTTCAACAGCGTTCCCGACGAAGCGGCGCGTCAGCGCATGGTCTGCGAACTCGACCTCCAACAGGGCATTGAGGAAGTCGCATTGGGATACCGGTTCGACATCGTATTGCGTGGGGCGAAATCGACCCCGATGGGAGCATGATCATGGTCGTCAGGACACCTTCACAGACCGTCGGGCCGTTTTTCCATGTGGGCCTGAAATGGGAGAGCGGCGAACAAGCGCAATTCGCTTCGCAAGGAGAAACCATCACTCTTACGGGGCGCGTTTTCGACGGTGCGGGAAGCCTCGTCGCGGACGCACTCGTCGAAACCTGGCAGGCCGATCCGGCCGGCCGGGTTCCCGCAGAGGGTACGGGCGAACACGTGCACGGTTACGCGAGGTCAGGAACCGATGGCGAAGGGCGCTTCATGATCAGAACCCGTATGCCGGGTGCATGCAGCGGGCCGAAAGGAGAAAGCTACGCGCCGCAACTCCATGTGACGATCTTCGCCCGTGGTCTGCTCAAGGCGCTTCGCACCCGTGTGTTCCTCGCGGCACCCGAAGCACTCAAAGAAGATCCGCTTGCGCTCGCAGCCGGGACCCGGGTGACTACGCTGGTTGCCACTAAAGCCGCGAAGGCCCCGAGTACCTGGTGCTGGGACATCCGGTTCCAGGGCCGGGACGAAACAGTCTTCATCGAAGCCTGATCGGCCGATGGCCGGTCACCTGCTCGCGAGGACGCTTTCGCGCGATTCGTTTTCGGCCGCATTGGGCGATGAGGCGTTCGTGCGTGCGATGCTTGCGTTCGAATCTGCGCTTGCAAGCGCGCAAGCGGAGTGCGGCATTGTCCCTGCAGCGGCTGCACAGGCGATCGCAACGGCGTGCGCCACCCTGCGGCCGTCGCCTGATCGGCTGGCTGCGGATGGCAAGCTCGCGGGTTCGCTCGCGATTCCACTCGTAAAGGCACTGACTGAAGAAGTGCGTTCGCTCGATCGCAAGGCTGCCTCCTTCGTGCATTACGGCTCCACGAGCCAGGACGTGCTCGATACGGCGATGGTCCTTTGCATCCGGCCGTGCGTCGAAGAGGCCGATAAGATCCTGGCAAAGGCGATTGCGCAATTTGCGGCGCATGCTCGTCAACACGCCAGTACGGTCATGCTGGGCCGCACGATGCTGCAGCCGGCTATCCCTCTGACAGCTGGGATCAAGATTGCCCGTTGGGCGACCGCTTTGGCGAGATGCCGCGCGCGTGTTTTGGAAACTGTCGCCCTCGCTCTTTGCGTGCAGCTTGGAGGACCCGTAGGCACGCTCGACACGCTCGGACCCAAGCGTGTGCAGGTGCGGCAGGCAGTCGCCCGGCGCCTTGAACTTGCAGACGGCCGATCGTGGCAAAGCCATCGCGATGAATTCGTATCGTTTGCAGGAAGCCTGGCCCTGGTCGTTTTCACAATTGGCAAGATCGCCGGCGACATTGCCCTCCTCTGCCAGCCTGAAGTGGCGGAGATGATGGAGTCCGCCCCCCGGAAAGGCGTCGGCGGATCAAGCGCGATGCCGCACAAGCGCAATCCCGTGAGTTGCCTGCAAGCGCTCGCCGCGACCGCACGCGTGCCCGGACTGATGGCCACTCTGCTAGCGGCCGGGCATGAGCACGAGCGCGCGATCGGCGGCTGGCAGGCGGAGCTCGCGACCGTCGCAGATCTCGTGGATTGTCTCGGCGGGGCGCTCGATGCACTTGAGAGGATCGCAGCCGGCCTCGTGGTGGACGCCGCGCGAATGAAGCACAACCTTGAAGCGCTTCAGGGATTGGTGTTCTCTGAGCGCCTTTCCCGCCTGCTCATGCAGTCGATGGACCGAGCTCAAGCGCAGTCACAGGTCGACGACTGGTGCACGAGCGCCGTGAGCCAGCGGCGATCGCTGCAAGAAGTGGTTGCGGCCGCCCAACCCGACCTCGATCTCGGGCAAGTATTTTCGCTCAAGGCCCTGGTGGAGGACCTGGCGCCGGTGCTCGAGGAAGAACTCGCCGCGCTATAGCTATAGCGCCGGCGGTTACTCGGCGTCCGGCTGCTTCATCGGCTGCGCGTTGTCGAAAGCGTCCAGGCGCATGCAGGCGTCGAAAACGCGCAGGCTCGTCGGATAGGGCGCAAGGTCGCAGTCATACCGCTTAGCGTTGAAGATCTGCGGCACGAGGCAGCAGTCGGCCATCGTCGGGGTGTCACCCTGGCAAAACTGCCCGGTTCCCGGCTGACCGAGGTTGGCCTCGAATTTCGCCAGCCCATCGGCGATCCAGTGACGGTACCAGCGATTGATTCCTTCCTCGTCCTGGCCGAGCGAGCGCTTGATGTGTTGAAGCACGCGCAGATTGTTCAGGGGATGGATTTCGCATGCGACCAGGAGCGAAAGCGAGCGCACGCGCGCCCTTTCCAACAGACCCCTGGGCAGCAAGGGCGGCTGCGGATGCTTTTCTTCGACATACTCCATGATCGCGATCGACTGCGTGAGCAAATGATCGTCGTCGACCAGCGCCGGAACCAGCCGCTGGGGGTTGATGGCGCCGTAGTCGTCTTTGCGATGGGCGCCCGCGGGAAGTGAAACCGCCGCGTGCTCGTACGGTAACCCTTTCAGGTTCAGCGCGATGCGAACCCGGAATGCGGCGGAACTGCGGAAGTACGTGTACAGCAGCATGAAAGTCGAGCGCCGTCTTGTTACAGGGCCGCGACGATTTTCACTCGCAGGTCTGTAAGGCCTTCGATGTGCGCGATCAGATCGTCACCCGCCTTCACTGGCCCCACCCCTGCGGGCGTTCCCGACATGATGATGTCCCCGGGCACGAGGCTGTAGTACTGCGACAGGTATTCGATCTGCTCGGGCACCGACCAGATCATGTCCGAAAGATCGGCCTTCTGGCGTTCCTTTCCGTTCACGACCAACGTCAGCGCTCCTTTACTCGGATGGCCTATTGCCGAAGCCGGCGTAAGCGTGGCGCACGGCGCCGCCTCATCGAAGTTCTTGCCGAAATCCCAGGGCCGCCCCTTGTCCTTGCCCAGTTGCTGGAGGTCGCGTCGCGTCATGTCCAGTCCCACCCCATAACCGAATATGTGGCTGGTGGCCTGGCTTGCAGGGATGCGCCGGCCGCCTTTGCCGATCGCCACGACCATTTCGGTCTCGTAATGGTAGTTGGTGGTCTTGGCGGGGAAGTGGACCTCACCGCCGTTCGGCACCAGCGCAAATTCAGACTTCAGAAAGAAGAACGGCTGCTCCCGCCCATCCCCGCCCATTTCCTTCTGGTGCTCGACGTAGTTGCGGCCCACGCAGAAAATGCGCCGGACCGGGAAAGTGTCGCCGGTGCCCACTACGGGAAGAGCGGGCTGGGACCAGGAAGGAATTACGTACGCCATGGGAACCTCGAAGGGGATGATTTTCTAAAGAGTCGAATTCTAGTCATTATCCAGCGAGCTCGCGCTCGATCAGTTCGCGCAACTTGAAGCGCTGGATCTTGCCGGTTGCAGTGCGCGGCAGCTCGGGCACCGCGCGAATCCAGGTGGGTCGCTTGTGGCGCGGCAGGTTTTCGTCGCAGGCGCGTTTTGCCGCCGAGATGGCGGCCGTTTCATCCTTGCCAGCGGCCACGAACAAGGCGAGTCGCTCGAATCCGTCCGCGTCTTTCACTCGCACGCACGCCGCTTCGGAGATCGAGCGGTCCGAAATGGCGGCCTCTTCGAGTTCCCCTGGCTGGACCCACTGGCCGGCGACCTTGATGAGTTCGTCGGATCGGCCCTGATGCAGGTAAAACCCGTCCTCGTCACGAGTGAAGACGTCTTTCGTGCAGAACCAGCCGTCTACAAAGTGTTCCGCGGTGGCCTCCGGCCTGTGCGCATAGCCCGTGGCCAGCGCCGGATGGCGTACCCACAGCACACCGGGTTCCCCTGCGGCAGGCTCGGCGCCGCTTTCCGTGAGCAGGCGGGTCTCTACCCCCGCAACAGGGCGTCCGGTGCGCACGCCATCTGAGGTTCCGGGCGGCGTCATCATCGACACACAGAACGTCTCGGACATGCCGTACAAGGACAGGATTTCGCCGCCAGTGATCGCGTGCCAGCGCTCGAGAATCGAAAGTGGCAGGCGCTCGCCCGCCGCAACGAAATGGCGAACCGACCGGAAGGGAGCAAGCGCTTCGCGGTCGAGAGCAAGAAGCCGGCGATAAAACGAAGGGACTGAGAAGAACGCGGAGGGCTTATGCCGGGCAACAAGTGCTGCAGCCTGGCCGGCCTCGACCGTGTCGGGATGCAGGACGGAGGCTGCGCCTATCGAGAGCGGCCCGAGCAGGCCATGCTCCAGACCATAGGCGAAGAAGAGCTTGGACGTGCCGAACACGGTCTCGCCCGCTTGGAGACCCAGCACAGAGCGCATCGCGTTACCGGCCGGAAGCACGTCCTTGTGCGCATGCACAATCCCTTTTGGCCGCCCGGTTGTTCCCGACGAGTACAGCCAGAACCCCGCGTCGGATTCCGCGACCTCGACCGGCCCGGCCAAGGGCACCGCGTGCTGGGAGGCATCGATAAAAAGGCGCGCATCCATACACCGCTCGCCGGCGAAAGCCCTCACTGCCGGAACCGAGTCCGACTCGGCCACAAAGAGCTGCGCGCCGCTGTCTTCGAACATGTGTCGCTGATCGTCGGCCGCCAGCTTCCCGTTGACTGCGATCGCGACGACCCCGGCATACAGCGCCCCGAGCCACGCGGAGGCAAATTCAGGCGTATCGGTCATCAGGATGAGAACTCGGTCGCCGCGGCGTGCGCCCAACACCCCCCAGGCAGAAGCGGCCTTACGCGTCAGTGTCGCGAGCTGGCCGAAATCGAGTTGCCGGTTCCCGCAAACCAGCGCGGTGCGCGCGCCGTGGCGGGAGAGCGCCCCCGCGCCCAGCAGGTGGTCGGCCGCGTTCATAGTCGGGTATGCTAATCGATCTTTGCTAGACTCGAGCAGACGCCCTGACGCCCCTCGAGCGAGGCGGATTCCCATCCGAAGGAGGAAACCCATGAAACTCAACGCAACAGCTTTTGCGATCGTCGTCGGTGCCACCGCCGCCTGGTCGGTTCCGGCCGCGGCCCAGACTGTGAAGATCGGCCTCATCAGCTCCTATAGCGGGCCGGGCGCCGCGCAAGGCGACCAGGTGGATAAAGGCGCCAAGCTCTACATGAAGCTGCATGCGGACAAGCTTCCCCCGGGTGTGAAGGTGGAACTCATTACCCGTGACGACACCGGCGCAAACGGCGATGTGGCCAAGCGCGTCGCCCAGGAAATGATCGTGCGCGACAAGGTGCAGATCATGACGGGCATCGTCTGGACGCCAAACATGGCTGCCATCGCGCCGCTCACCGCGGAAGCCAAAATCCCATTCGTGAGCGCGAACGCTTCTGGTGCCAAGGTCGTGGGTATGTCCCCTTACATGACCCGGCTGTCTTTCACGCTGTGCCAGTCCGCATATCCGCTGGGCCAATGGGCGGCGAAGAAATACAAGCACGCGTACTCGGCGGTGAGCGATTTCGCGCCGGGGCATGAGGCCGAAGGCTGCTTCGTGCGCGGCTTCAAGGAGGGTGGCGGCGAAGTCATCGGCACCGTTCGCATCCCGCTTGCGAACCCCGACTTCGTGCCTTTCATGCAGCGGATCAAGGACGCAAAGCCCGACGTGCTGTTCGCATTCAATCCGGCCGGCAAACAGGCGACGGCCATGATGAAGGCCTATGGCGATCTTGGCATGGACAAGGCGAACATCAAGTATCTGGGCACCGGCGACATTACGACCGACGAGGAACTGCAAGGCATGGGCGATGCCGCGCTCGGCGTAATCACGGTGCATCACTATTCGGCGGCCGCCGATCGCCCGGCCAACAAGGCTTTCGTGGCGGCTTACAAGAAAGAATACGGCGCCGAGTTAAATCCCGGGTTCATGGTGGTGGGCGCCTGGGATGCAATGGATGCCATCTACACCGCGATCCGCGCCCAGGGCGGCAAGATCGATCCAGACAAGACCATGGAAATCTTGAAGCAATACAAGAGCACGACCAGCCCGCGCGGCACCGTTTCAGTCGATCCGGAAACCCGTGACGTCATCAATCCGGAGTACCTGCGGGAAGTACGCAGGGTCGGCGGCAAGCTTGCCAATGTGGAGCTCGAAACGATCACGACGGCGATCAAGGATCCGCTGAAGGAATTCGAAAAGAAGAAGTAACGACACGCTTCCACCCCGTGCCCGACAGAGCGCGGCCCTTGTCCCGAACGTAGCGGAAGTCGAATGGAAGGAGTCCTCTCGTCGCTCGTGAGCGTCGCCTTCCACGGCGTGGCCTACGGGATGATCCTGTACGTAATCTCGGTCGGCCTCTCGGTCACGATGGGCCTGATGGGCTTCACCAATCTTGCGCACGGCGTGTTCGCGATGGCGGGGGGGTATCTCCTCGTGACGGCGCTCACGCGCTTTCAACTGCCGTTCCCATTGGCCCTGGCCCTGTCGTTTGCCTTGGTCGCGGCTGCAAGCGTCGTGCTCGAGCGGCTGCTGTATTCCCGCCTCTACGGCGCTTCAGAGCTCGAACAGGTCCTGTTCACGATCGGGCTCATCTTCATGTCGGTGGCTGTGGCGCGCCTCCTTTACGGCACGCTTCAGCAACCGGTGCTGCTGCCTGATTACCTCAAGGGCCAGTTCCCTCTGCTCGGGCGCGATTTTCCAGCCTATCGTGTGTTTCTCATCGTGTTCAGCGCGGCGATGATCGCCGCACTCTGGTTCGGGGTCGAACGCACGTTGTGGGGCGCAATGGTGCGCGCCTCGGTTGACAACCGGGCGATGGCGCAATCGATAGGGATCGACACGCGCCGCCTGTTTACGATCACGTTCGCCGTCGGTAGCGGCCTGGCCGGCTTGGGTGGGGCGCTCGGCGCCGATATCATCGCCATTCAGCCGACCTATCCGTTCGAGCAACTGGTCTATTTCCTGATCGTCGTCTCGGTCGGCGGCCTTGGCAGCTTGCGAGGCCCGTTCGTTGCCGCGCTGCTGATCGGCCTCACCGACACGGCGTGCAAGTACTGGCTGCCAGAATTTGGCGCTTTCTTCATCTATGCGGCGACCATCGGTCTCCTTCTTTGGCGACCCATGGGCCTGTTCGGCAGCCGCGTATGAATCATGCGGTCGGCTACAACGCGAACCCGAGACTGCGCTGGACTGAGTACCTTCCATGGGTCATCGCGCTTGCCGTTTATTTCCTGCTGCCCGACTATCTTTCCTTGGGCGCGCGAGTCCTCACCTACATCCTGTTCGCCCTTTCGCTCGACTTGATTCTGGGCTATGCCGGCATCATCACCCTTGGACACGCAGCGTTCTTCGGTGTCGGGGCCTACGTCACCGGCATCCTGGCCGCGAAGGTCGGCGTCACCGACCCGCTGGTGCAAATGGCGGCGAGCGCGGCGGCCGCGGCGCTGTTAGGCGCAGCAACGGGCGCGGTAGTGCTTCGCACACACGGGCTCGCCCAACTCATGCTCACGCTTGCAGTAGCAGCGGTGTGTCTCGAGATTGCAAACAAGGCGACGCCGATCACCGGGGGCGCCGATGGCCTGTCAGGCGTTGTCATTGCGCCGGTCTTCGGGCAGTTCAAGTTCGACCTCTACGGGAGGACCGGATACCTCTGGTGCCTTGCCCTGGTCTTTGCCGGGTGGTGGCTGGTTCGGCGGCTGATTTACTCGCCTTTTGGCGCTTCGCTTACAGGCATCCGCGAAAACAGCGTTCGTATGCACGCAGTCGGCGCGCCGGTATACCGACGATTGCTGATCGTCTACACGCTCTCAGCATCCATCGCCGGCGTGGCAGGCGCCTTGCTGACGCAGACGAACCAGTTCGTCGGGTTGAATGTGCTCGGCTTCGAGCCCTCCGGCGAACTGCTCGTCATGCTCATCCTGGGCGGGGTGGGGCGGCTTTACGGGGCTTTCGTCGGGCCCCTCGTGTTTCTCATCGCGCAGGATGTCCTTGCCAAGCAATTCCCGGAGTACTGGTATTTCGGCATCGGGCTCATGCTCGTGATCGTGGTGTTGTTTGCCCGTGGTGGCTTGCTTGGCATATCGGATGCAGTGATTTCCAAGGTGCGGGCCAAAGTGCGTTCGTGGGCGGCGCGGCCATGAGCGCCGTTCTCGAGACTCGGGCGCTATGCAAAAGTTTTGGCGCGCTTACGGTGGCCTCGAACATCGATTTCCGCCTGGAAGCGGGCGCGCGCCACGCGCTCATCGGACCGAACGGGGCCGGCAAGACGACCCTCGTCAACATGCTGACTGGTCGCCTTACACCAACCTCCGGTACGGTGCATTTGGGCGGCGAAGACGTTACCACTCTGACGCAATCGGCTCGCGTCAAGCGTGGACTGGGGCGCACGTTCCAGATCAACACCTTGTTCCGCGACATGAGCGTGCTCGACAATGTTGCGCTTGGAGTCGCCGAGCGCTGCGGCGTCGCCGGGAGAGTCTGGCGACCGGCCAGCGCACATCGCACCGTCCGCGACACTGCGCTCGAGTTGCTCGCCTCGCTTGGGATCTCGGACGAAGCCGATCGCCGGGTCCTCGACCTTCCGTACGGCAAGCAACGCCTGGTTGAAATCGCGATTGCCCTGGGGTTGGAGCCCAAGGTGCTTCTGCTCGATGAACCTGCGGCCGGCGTTCCCTCGCTCGAATCCGAGCGTATCGTGCAGGCGCTCAACAGCCTGCCGAGCGAAATCGCCATTCTCATTATCGAGCATGACATGGACCTGGTATTCCGGTTCGCACAGCGCATTACGGTTCTCGTGCAAGGTGAAGTTCTGTGTGAAGGCACGCCCGACGAAATCGCGGCCGACCGTCGGGTTCACCATGTGTATCTCGGGGAGCGCCATGCCTGAAGCACTCAAGCTCGAGGGCATCCGCGCCGGGTACGGCGCAACCGTCATTCTCGAAGACATCGGGTTTACGCTGGCCGAACGAGGGTCACTTGCGGTGCTCGGGCGAAATGGGGTGGGCAAGACGACGCTGCTCGCTACCATCATGGGATTGACGACGCTGCAAGCCGGAACGATTGCCTGGCAGGGTCAGTCGCTCGAGAAGATGCCGGTCCACAGGCGCTCCCGGCAGGGCATAGGGTACGTACCGCAAACACGGGACATCTTCGCTTCGCTGACCGTAGAAGAGAACCTTGCGGTCGCGGCCCGACCCGGGCGGTGGTCGATCGAGCGCGTGTACGACCTGTTTCCCCGGCTTAGCGAGCGCCGAACGAACATGGGTAACCAGATTTCAGGCGGCGAGCAGCAGATGCTTGCCATTGGCCGGGCCTTGATGGGGGATCCCGCCCTGCTGCTCCTGGACGAACCGCTCGAGGGGCTCGCGCCGATCATCGTCGACGCCTTGCTGCGCGCTATCAAGCGCCTGGCGCATGAAGAAGCGCTGTCCGTGATTCTTGTCGAACAGTCGGCCAAGCTTGCGCTCGAGGTAACGGAGCGCGCGCTGGTCCTGAGCCGCGGACGCATAGTCTTCGAGGGAAACAGTTCTGCGCTGCTCTCCGACCCCGATCGGCTGGGCAGCCTTGTCCTTGCCGGCTGAAGGCAGCGAGGCAGAAAAGAAAAGGGCGTCCCGAGGGACGCCCTTTAATCCAGGAGGAGGACCTGGGTCAACCAGCATGCCGCGCAACTCCGCGCAGCATGCCAACTTGCTTACATCCGATACGCACCCTCGCCGTGGGAAGACACGTCGAGCCCTTCGCGTTCTTCTTCCTCCGTGACCCGAAGGCCGATGGTGAGATCGACAAGCTTGAATGCAATGAATGCGACGACCCCGGACCAGATGAGCGTCGTGAGACAGCCGGTCGCCTGGATCACGACCTGGTCCCAAATCGAATAGGCGTCGGCAGTCTTGTTCGTCACATAGTCGAAAATGCCCGAGCCTCCGAGTGAGGGCGCGGCGAACACGCCAGTGAGGATCGCCCCTGTCGCACCTCCGATGCCGTGCACGCCGAAAACGTCGAGGGAATCGTCCGCTCCGAGCAGGCGCTTGAGGCCGTTGACTCCCCAGTAGCAGACCACTCCGGCAACTGCGCCTATCACCAGCGCACCCATCGTGCCGACGAAGCCGCAAGCCGGCGTAATCGCGACCAACCCCGCCACTGCACCCGATACCGCACCGAGCATCGACGCCTTGCCTTTGCCGAAGGATTCGATCAGCGACCAGGCCAGCGTTGCGGAAGCGGTGGCCACGAGCGTGTTCAGGAAGGCCATCGCCGTGGTGCCATTGGCTTCGAGGTTGGAGCCTGCGTTGAACCCGAACCAGCCCACCCACAAAAGGCAGGCGCCGATCATCGTAAGCGGCAGGTTATGCGGCGCCATGGATTCCTTGCCGTACCCGACCCGCTTGCCGATCACGTATGCGCCGACCAGGCCTGCTATGCCCGCGTTCAGGTGAACGACGGTCCCGCCTGCGAAGTCTAGGGCGCCCTTCGCCCATAGCCATCCGCCTGCAGCCGTCACTGTTTCGAGCGTCTTGGCATCTGTAATTGCATCCGGGCCGTCCCAGTACCAGACCATGTGCGCAATCGGCAGGTACGCGAACGTGAACCAGAGAACGATAAACACCAGGACCGCTGAGAACTTCACCCGTTCGGCAAAGGCACCGACGATCAACGCCGGCGTGATGGCCGCGAAAGTCAGCTGGAATGCAACGAAAGCGAGCTCCGGGATCACGACGCCCTTGGAGAAGGTGGCAGCCACGGCATCGGCGTTCACTCCGGACAGGAACATCTTCGAGAATCCCCCGAAGAACGCGTTTCCACCGGTGAAAGCGACCGAGTAGCCATAAATGACCCAGAGAACGGCGATCAGGCAGAAGCAGACGAAAACCTGCATCAGCACTGACAGCACGTTCTTCGAACGCACCATGCCCGCGTAAAAGAGCGCGAGCCCCGGGATTGTCATCAGGATGACCAGCACTGTCGCCACGAGCATCCATGCGGTGTCGCCCTTGTCGACCTTCGGCTTGGGCGCCTCGGGGGGGGTGGCGTCGGTAGCCAAAGCCGCTGGCGCGGCTGCAGCGGGTTTCGCCGTATCCGCAGGTGCAGTGGCCGCCATCGCAGGTTTGGCCTCCGGTGCAGGCGCCGCGCCGGCTTTATCCTGCGCCAGCGCAGAGCCCCCGAACGCAAGCACGGAGGTGAGCGCAAGATATGCAAACAGTTTTTTCATTTTCCCCATCTCCCTATAGCGCGTCCGCATCGGTTTCACCCGTGCGAATGCGAATGACCTTTTCGAGATCGAACACGAAAATCTTGCCATCGCCGATCTTCCCGGTGTTGGCCGATTTCTCGATGGCCTCGATCACCTGGTCGAGCATGTCCGACTTGATTGCCACTTCGATTTTGACTTTGGGCAGGAAATCGACGACATATTCTGCACCGCGGTACAGCTCAGTGTGGCCCTTTTGCCTGCCGAACCCTTTGACCTCGGTTACGGTAATGCCCTGGACCCCGATTCCTGAAAGGGCCTCGCGCACCTCGTCCAGCTTGAACGGCTTTATGATTGCAGTAACTTGTTTCATGGTTTCCTCTTGAATACGGCCGCCTGATCCGGGATCAAAATGACTTGCTGACGGATAGAACGATCACCCCTTTGCCAGCGTCCTTGAACTTGAAGCCCGTGGCGCCAGGAACGGCAACGCCTGAAGAATTGGCGAAGCAATAGAAGCCCGCGGTTGGGGTGCCGCAGTTATTGCCCTTGGCGTTAGTGTCGATATACGAGGCGCCGAAGACCCACCCGGCCACATCCTTGGTCACCCCGAGCTTCCAGTCGGTGTAATTCGCGTTTGTGCCGTTCGTGCCGACGCTCCAGTTCTTGAGCCGGAAAGATCCCAAGTGACCGACCACGCCCCAGCCATTGCCAAGGTCGTACGTACCGGAGATATCGAGGTAGTTCGATCCTTTCGTTCCAGGAAGGGAGAAATAGTCGTCGAACGCGTAGTAGTACTTCGCCGACAGCCATTTCCATGAGCCGCCGATATAGATTTCCTTGTTGTCGACGCTTCCGGTATGCGTACGGGCGTTGCGGGGGTTGGTGAAATAAAAGCCGGTGCTGCCGTTTGCGACATTGGCATCGGTTCCCGGGTAGTAGTAGTAGATCGCGCCGACGTCCAGGCCCCAGTCGCCCCAGGATTTCTTCCAGCCGCCGTACAAGTCCATCTCGATATTGCCTGAGGGAAATCCAGCGCCCGAGCTGATGTTGGAGTTCCAGTTGCCCAGATACACTCCGCTCGAGTGGGCGTAGTCGAATCCGCCCTGGATGGCCGGCTTGCCGAAGGTTTGGGATATGCCGCGGAACCGGTACTCACTGAAGAGGCCCACGTTCCCGGTGAAGACGTGATCGGGCGTCGGTGCGGCGGCGGCTGGCGCAGCTGTCTGCGCGACTGCGGCAACCGGAAGGCCGGTTGCGGCCGCGAGGGATAAAGCGATGAATGTATTGTGCATACGAGGAAGCTCCCTGTTTTAGAAGAATTTCTCGAACAGATAGCACCTCCCGTGCCAGAATTAAAAATCAATCGATTCAGCCGGCTATGACATCGAGACCGGATCGGCCAGAAGGAACTGCACAATGTTAGTGCATCGTCTCAGGTCGCCGTCCTGCTGTGGTGCGACTGGAAAGGGCCGTCCGGAAAGGCGTTTTTCCGGTGCTAAACTGGCCGGACCGCATATCGATTTACCCGCAAACAAGATGGCAGACCCCCGCCTCGTAGACCAGATCGGCGCCCGGATTTCGGAGGTCCTGGCCAACTCACCGGCGCGGGACGTCGAAAAGAACATGCGCGCAGTGCTCGCGTCGTTATTCGACCGCTTCGATCTCGTTACAAGAGAGGATTTCGAGGCCCAGAAGCGGGTGATCGAGCGCACGCGAGCCCGCATCACTGAACTCGAACGCCGCGTCCAAGAACTCGAGGCCGCCCGCACTGACGGACCTTCTCCCTGATCCCTTTGGCGTGGCTGTAAACGAAGGCGCGCCGCTCCCGTTGCTTTAGATTGCGCGCGCACCGCTTGCGGGCAGGGAGAGACAATGTCGCTTGCCGTTGTACGGAGCCGGGCGCTCGTCGGTATACATGCGCCGGAAGTCACCGTTGAAGTGCACCTTGGGCCAGGGCTGCCGACGTTCGCGATCGTCGGGTTGCCGGACGCGGAAGTCCGCGAAGCGAAGGATCGCGTGCGGGCCGCGCTCAACCAGGCGCAGTTCGAGTTCCCGGCCAGACGCATTACCGTCAACCTCGCGCCGGCAGACCTTCCCAAGGACTCAAGCCGCCTGGACTTGCCGATCGCGGTGGGCATCCTTGCAGCGAGCGGGCAGCTTCCCTCGAAGGCATTAGACCGGCACGAATTCGCCGGCGAGTTGTCCCTCACGGGAGAACTCAGGCCGGTACGAGGCGCGCTCGCCATGGCGCTGGCTTCGAAGGGCCGCGCATTTATCCTGCCAGCGGAAAACGCGGCGGAGGCCGCGGCTTCGGGGTCTGTGTCGATCTTTCCGGCACGCTCCCTTCTGGAGGTTTGCGCGCATCTTCGCGGTGAGCATCCACTCGAGGCGTTCGCAGGCGAAACCCAACGCAGCGCAGTCGCTTATCCGAACATCTCCGATGTGCATGGGCAAGCGCAGGCGAAGCGAGCGCTGGAAGTGGCTGCCGCAGGCGGGCACAGCCTGCTCATGATTGGCCCTCCCGGCTCCGGCAAGTCGATGCTGGCTGCACGCTTCCCAGGGTTGTTACCCGCGCTGACCGACGAACAGGCGCTCGAAGTGGCGGCTATTCACTCGGCGGCGGGCAAATTCGAGCCGGCGCACTGGGGACAGCGGCCTTATCGATCGCCGCACCACACCGCATCGGCCGTTGCGCTCGTGGGCGGTGGTGGGAATCCGCGGCCCGGTGAAATTTCGCTTGCTCACAATGGCGTCCTGTTTCTCGACGAACTGCCCGAATACCCGCGCAGCGTTCTCGAGACGTTGCGCGAACCACTCGAGACGGGGAGCGTATCGATTGCGAGGGCTGCGAGGCATGCGCGGTTTCCGGCCCGCTTCCAACTTGTCGCCGCAATGAACCCCTGCCCCTGCGGTTATCTGGGCCATCCCTCCGGAAAGTGCCGGTGCACTCCGGACGTCATCGCGCGGTATCGCGGGCGGCTCTCGGGCCCGCTCGCGGATCGCATCGACCTCAAGATCGAAGTCCCGGCACTGTCGGTGGAGGAGTTCGGCCTCTCGGCGGTTGGCGAATCGAGCGAAATTCTTCGCGCCAGGGTCGAACTCGCGCGCGCAGCGCAAACCTCGAGGCAGGGCTGCCCGAACGCCTTGCTTGCGGTGCGCGAAACCGAAACACATTGTGTTCCGTGCAGTAAGGGCGAAGCACTGCTGCGCCAGGCAATCGAAAAACTCTCGCTTTCAGCCAGGGCTTATCACCGCATCCTGCGCGTCGCCCGAACCATCGCCGATCTGGCATCGTGCTCGTCCATTATGCCGGCGCACCTCGCAGAAGCGATCCAGTACCGTCGGCTGGACGCCGCCTTCTGAAACTGCGCTTGGTATAGTCGCTCGCTTCATGGCGACCTATTCGATTGGCGACGTCCAAGGATGCATGGCGGAGCTTGCCGCGCTTCTCGACGCCTGCTCTTACGACCGCAAACGTGACCGGCTCTGGTTTGTCGGCGACCTGGTTAACCGCGGCCCTGCTTCGCTGGAGGTCCTGCGATTCGTAAAGGGCCTCGGGGATGGAGCGGTGGTCGTTCTGGGGAACCACGATCTGCACCTGCTGTGCGTTGCCGAGGGCTCCGCGCGAGCGCGCCCCGATGACACGTTGGACCACGTGCTCAACGCACCCGACCGCAATGCGTTACTTAAATGGCTCCGGACGCGAAAGCTCATGCATGTCGACGATGGCTGCGTACTGCTGCATGCCGGCTTGCTTCCGCAATGGACCATCGAGAAGGCCAGTGCGCTCGCGCGAGAAGTCGAATCGGCGCTTCAGGGACCGCACTATCGCGACGTCCTAGCCGGGCTTTACGGGAGTGAACCTACCGAGTGGAGCGACGCCCTTCAAGGGCCGGATCGCGTTCGTGTAATCGTAAACGCGATGACGCGGATGCGGTTCTGCACCGAGCAAGGGGTGATGGAGTTTCGCTCGAAGGGCGGTCTCGTAGCGGCGCCCGCCGGTTACCGGCCCTGGTTCGACGTGCCGGGACGTCTAAGCGAACGATCGACCATCATTTGCGGACACTGGTCCGCCTTGGGTCTGCGCATCGAGTCCAACCTCCTTGCACTCGATTCGGGCTGCATCTGGGGTGGTCCCCTCAGCGCCGTCCGGCTCGAAGACCGGCGTCTTTTTCAAGTGCCTTGCGGGGGCGACCGGAGTCCAGCGCGCGACTGATCGTCGAGTGCAAGGCGCCGGCAAGGTCTCTTCGATGCCTTCCGCTTGCGTCTTCAGGCGGGCCGAACTCGATTCGTGCAATCACGTATTTCGCCCCCAGTAGTTGCCACACCGATCCGACGAGCGTCTCGTCGCCGACGTAGCTCACTGCGCTGGACCGAACCCCACCGGTGTCGTGATAGCGCAAGGTGGCGGGGTAAACGCGGCTTGCGCTCAAGATCGCGGGCTGCAGCAGGGCGGCGTGAAAGTGGCGCAACTCATCGCCCGCGGTAGTTGTTCCCTCCGGAAAAACAGCGACACGCTCTTCGTTGGCAAGCGCATCGGCGATCAGTTGATTGGTTTTCCGGGCGGCGGTCTTGCGGCTGCGATCGATGTAAAGCGTGCCGCTCTTGGTACACAAGTAACCGACGAAAGGCCAGTGTGCGACTTCGGATTTCGAGACGAACCGACTGGGGGCAATCGCGTTGAGGACGATTACATCAAGCCACGAGATGTGGTTCATGACGATGAGCCCGGCGTGGGGCACTTCGCCCTCGTGCTCTGTGTGGACGCCTGTTAAGCCCAGGAATCTTATCGACCACCGCTTGATTGCAGCAGTCCTTTGCGCTGGTGTGTAGTTTTCGAAGTGCGCTGCCAGCGTATACAGGCCGCTGGCAAAGTGGCCGACGAGCCGGGCGAACCGTACGAGGCGAATCAACGCGACCCTCTATCAGGGTCTACCAGGCGGCGTAACCGAATTCGCGCTTGAAACGATCGGCGATTTCACCGGACGAAAAAGTGTGGTTTTGTCCACCGCGGCGCTCGATCTTGATTGAGCCCATCAGCGCGCCAAGCCGCCCGGTGGTTGGCCAGTCCCAGCTATGAGCGATGCCGTAGAGCAATCCGGCGCGGTAGGCGTCGCCGCAACCGGTGGGGTCCACAATGGCGTTGGCTTTCACAATCGGGATTTCGTGCTCCTGGCCGGCGGAAAATACGCGCGACCCTTGGGCGCCGAGCGTAAGGATGAGGGCTTTTACGGACTTCGCAATCCCGGCTAGGCTCTGGCCGGTCTTGTCCTCAAGCAGCTTGCCCTCGTAATCGTTGACCGCGACATAGTCGGCAAGGCGGACGAATTCGGCCAGCTCATCGCCCGAGAACATTGGCAGGCCCTGACCCGGGTCGAACACGAAAGGGATGCCGGCCGCTGCGCATTGGCGCGCATGCTGCAACATGCCTTCCTTGCCATCGGGCGCAATGATCGCAAGCTTGGCGCCCAAGGCCGCATCGATGCGATTCTCATGGGAGAAGTTCATCGCTCCCGGATGAAAGGCGATGATCTGGTTGTTGTCCAGGTCGGTTGTGATGAAGGCCTGTGCCGTGAATTGGCCGGAGATCTTGCGCAGGTAAGCATCGGATAGATCGAGCCCCGCCAGTCTCGCCAGGTAAGGCTCGATGTCTTCACCGACTGTTGCCATCACAAGGGGCTCGCCCCCGAGGAGCTTCAGGTTGTACCCGATGTTGGCTGCGCAGCCGCCGTACTCCCGGCGCATTTCCGGCGTGAGGAAGCAGACATTCAGGATATGCAGCTGGTCGGCAAGCAGGTGGTTCTTGAATCGATCGGGGAACACCATGATGGTGTCGTAGGCGACCGAGCCGGTTATGAGTGTGCGCAATTGGCGGCTTTCGTTTACTTGAATCGGGAGTCCTGGCAGCGGGAAGGATAGCTCAATTGCCAGAAGCCGGACGCTGCAGGAGCAGGGCAGGGATAGAACAGGAAAAGCTGGTACCCGGTGGCTGCGACGCCTCCGGTATCGAAGTTGACCCGCACAGCTTCTTCCGCGCCGCCGGCTAGTCCCGCCGGAACCGCGCCGCGCTTCTCCTGCAGGTAATCCGCCGGTCGCAGCACCCGGCGGATGACGGCACGATCTCCCTGATCGGTAAGCGTCAATTCGAGTTCCGGGTATTCCTGGGCGAACGGCGCACGATTGCGCAACAGTGCATTCAGTACGATTCCGCCCGGGCGCTGGCTGTCGGCCTGCAGGTCCGAGGATTCAATGCTCATGAGATCTGCGCGCCTGGGCAGCCTGACTTCACAGCCGAGTGTTTCGCACGCGGTCTCAAGATAGATGCGCGTGGAAGGCAGCAAAACTGCGATCTCAGTCCTGAAATGCAATGCCGCCTGCAGCGCCAGGCATGCGACCGCCAGTAGGGAGCACACGATCCATAAGGCGGTGTAGGCAGCCTGCGGGCGCTCACGCGCGAGGAACGCCGGCACGACGATCCTGCGGGGCGGAGATGCTTCAACAGGCGACGCATCTCCGCCTGGCGCCACAGCGGCGTCAGTGCCGCCAGGAGCGACCTCGGGCGCGACAATACCTGCAGGCCGTTGAGCTTCGGCCGAGCGCTCGTTGCCGACCCCGGCCTCCTCAATCGCTGCGGACTCGGGAGAGTCTGCCGTTATGTCAAGTGGTCGCTCCGGCAAGACGGCGGCTGCTTCCTCGGTGAAGAGGTGCGCCTGCCCGTCGAACACTGCGGAACATTGTCCACAGCGTACCCGCCCGCCGCGCGCCGAGAGTTGCGCTGCCGACACGCGAAAAGTTGTCAAGCATTGCGGGCACCGCGTGAGCTTGCTCATCGGCGTGTTCCCGTGATCAGGACCCAGTTTTCCTCGCGATCGGTGATTTTGAGTTCAAAATCGATTGCATAAGCGGCCATGACCTCATCGCCCTGCCCATCCAGGATTCCCGACAACGCGATCCGGCGCGAGCTTCTGGCGGTAAGCAGGGGCGCCAACATGATGATGGGATTGGCCAGGATATTGGCCACGACAATGTCAAAGCCGCGAGTCGGGGCGTGATCGGGCAAGAGAAACGTGGCAGAGACACCATTCGCAAGGGCATTTTGGTCGGCGGCCAGCACCGCCTGCGGATCGATGTCCACGCCGATTGCGTCCTTGGCGCCGAGCTTGCGGGCGGCGATCGCCAATATGCCCGACCCGCACCCGTAGTCCAGAAGGGTTTCGCCCCCTGAAACGGTGTTCGCAAGCCAACGCAGCATCAACATAGTGGTTGGATGGCTGCCGGTGCCGAAGGCCAGGCCGGGATCGATCCGGATATTGATCGCGGCAGGTTGAGGCGGCGAGCACCAGCTCGGAACGATCCAAAGGCCGTCGGTGATGCGCAAGGGCTCGAATTGCGCCTGGGTACTGCGGACCCAATCCTGGTCCTCTACTGTCGACACCGAAAACGGCGGCACTTCGATTGCGCAGGTGTGGCACGCCGTTTCGACAAGGGCATGCGGTGAGACGTCGGTGGGAATCATGGCGGTGAGGATGTTGCGTGACCAGGCTCCGGCCACTTCGAGGCCGGGCTCCGCGAATTGGGCAGTCTCTTCCGAAGTGCCGGCATCCGCGTCGTCGCAACTCACCGAAAGCGCCCCTGCCTCCATGAGCGCGTCGGCAAATGTTTCGGCTAATCGCGCTTCGGCCTGCAGTCTGATCGCGAGCCAGGACATGCGGGAGGTTACTTCCCGACCTTCTTCTTTTCCTGCGCCAGCTTCTGCTCGAGGTAATGAATGGATGCCCCGCCCTTGATGAAGCCCTTGTCGTTCAGGAGGTCCTGGTGCAGCGGAATGTTGGTCAGGATTCCCTCCACCACCATCTCCGACAATGCGATGCGCATCCGCCGGATGGCCTGATCCCGCGTGGCGCCATACGCAATCACCTTGCCTACCATCGAATCGTAGTGCGGCGGCACGACGTATCCCTGGTACACGTGCGAGTCGACGCGAATTCCAGGGCCGCCAGGGGGATGGTATGAGGTGATCTTGCCCGGCGATGGCGTGAACTTGTAGGGATCCTCGGCGTTGATGCGGCATTCGAGCGCATGGCCCCTGAACTGGATGTCCCGCTGGCGGAACGGCAGCTTCTCGCCTGCAGCGATTCGGATCTGTGCCTGGACGATGTCGATACCGGTAATCATCTCGGTCACGGGATGCTCGACCTGCACCCGGGTGTTCATCTCGATGAAGAAAAACTCGCCGTTCTCGTACAGGAACTCGAACGTGCCCGCCCCGCGATAGCCGATTTTTTTGCACGCCTCGACACAGCGTTCACCCACACGATCGCGCACGCGCGCGGACAAGTCGGGCGCGGGTGCTTCCTCGATGACCTTCTGGTGGCGGCGCTGCATGGAGCAATCCCGTTCACCAAGGAACACCGCGTTCTTGTGCTCATCGGCAAGCACCTGGATTTCGATGTGACGCGGGTTCTCAAGAAACTTCTCCATGTAAACCATCGGATTGGAAAAGGCCGCCTGCGCCTCCTGTCTCGTCAGGCTGACCGCGTTCAGGAGCGCCGCTTCGGTGTGCACGACGCGCATCCCCCTGCCGCCGCCTCCGCCCGAGGCCTTGATGATGACCGGGTAGCCGACTTTCCGGGCGATCTTGACGATTTCGGCCGGTGACTCGGGCAGCGCGCCTTCGGACCCCGGAACGCACGGCACGCCTGCCTTGATCATCGCCGCCTTGGCGCTGACCTTGTCCCCCATCGCCCGGATGTTCTCGGGGTACGGCCCGATGAACACAAACCCGGATTTTTCGACCTTGTCGGCAAAATCGGCGTTCTCCGACAGGAAGCCGTAGCCTGGATGAATCGCTTCGGCATCGGTCACTTCGGCTGCGCTGATGATTGCCGGGATGTTGAGGTAGCTCTGGCTGGCCGGAGCGGGACCGATGCACACCGATTCGTCCGCAAGCTTCACGTACTTGGCTTCGGTGTCGGCTTCCGAATGAACCACCACCGTTCGGATGCCGAGTTCGCGGCAGGCGCGCTGGATACGCAACGCTATCTCGCCCCGGTTGGCGATGAGGATCTTTCCGAACATGGACATCAGGCGATGATGAACAGGGGCTGCCCGTACTCGACCGGTTGCCCGTTGTCGACGAGGATTGCCTTGATGACGCCGGATTTATCGCATTCGATCTCGTTCATCAGCTTCATCGCCTCGATGATGCAGATGATGTCGCCCTCCTTAACGGCCTGGCCGACTTCAACGAACGCCTTGGCATCAGGCGAGGGCGTCCGGTAGAACGTGCCGACCATCGGTGATTTGACGGGATGACCTTCCTGCTGCGCCGGTTCGGCCGGCTCGTTCTTGGGTGCCGCAGCTGCGGGCGCAGGCTGTGGGGCTGCGACCGCAGCGACGGCGGGCGCCGGCTGCGCCGCCATGGCGGTCGGCTGCGAATGCTTGACGATCTTGACTTTTTCCTCCCCCTCCGTAATTTCCAGCTCGGCTATGCCCGACTCCTCTACCAGATCGATCAGTTTCTTGAGTTTTCTCAAATCCATGGCGTTACTCCTGTCCACGCAGCAGTGCATAGGCAAGTGCAAGGTCGTAGCCCCTGCTGCCCAGGCCGCAGATGGTTCCGACCGCGATATCCGAAAGGAAGGAGCGCTGACGGAACGGCTCCCTGGCGTGAATGTTGGAAAGGTGAACTTCGATAAACGGGATCTTTACAGCGGCGAACGCATCGCGAATCGCGACGCTGGTGTGGGTGTATGCAGCCGGATTGACGACAATGAAATCGACCTTCTCGCGCCCTGCCGCTTGGATTTTGTCGACCAGTTCGCCTTCATGGTTGCTCTGATAGCACTGGACCTCCGCGCCGGCGTCAGAGGCCGCCCCCACTAGTCGCTGATTTATGTGTTTGAGGGATTCGGTCCCATAAATTCCCGGTTCGCGAGAGCCGAGCAAATTCAGGTTAGGACCGTGCAGAACCCAGATCTTCTTGGCCGGTGAAGTTGCGTCTTTTGCCATCGCTTTCCAGAAGTTCCCGTCATTTTAACCGCACTTGGCAGATTTTCCGGTCTATGGCTGCAGGATAGGATCGAGTTTCGCCTCTATCAGTTCTTGAGACAGGGCTCCTAGGTGTCGCCAAGCTATATTTCCCTTCGCATCCACAATGACAGTGAAGGGCAAACTCCCACTGACATTCCCCAACGCCTTGATGAGGGCCAGACCTGCGGTGTCGCCCAGTAGGATAGGGTAGCTGATCGGTATTTTAGACGCGAATTCACGTACTTTAGCGGCTTGATCCAGCGCGATGCCGACAAATTCCGCACCCAGTCCTACGGACATCTTGTTCTGGCGGGCCCGCACCAAGGCCGGAATCTCCTCACGACAGGGCTCACACCATGTAGCCCAGAAGTTGAGCACGAGCACCTTCGGTCGCCATTCTTCGAGCGTGCGAAGGGTGCCGTCCAAATCGCGGAGTTTCGTCCGAAGCAGGGTCTGGGTGGGGTCAATTTTGTCAGTAAAAGAGACCCATGCGCCAGCAATCGCAGCCGCGGTTCCCGCTGTGGCCAGAACAAAGTTACGGCGGGACAGCATGACTTTGAGCGAGGAGTGCGCTCACTTCCGGGATGCCTGCCCGGTCCATTGTTCGCCCGGCCTGAGTCGTTTTAAGTGTGATTCGTTCATCCCTCGAATCGAACAGCGACAATTTAACCGGCACGCCGTCCCACTCGAGTTCCAAGACGCTGACTGAGCGCGCACGATCACCGGAGAACCGGCGGGCATCGGTCGATTCGAACGAGACGTTTCGATTTAGCAGGAAGATCTCCACCTCCTTGCCGCTGTCCGGAAAAAGCTGGAGTTCGATTTCCGCGTACGGTCCAGCGAGCCCGGTAAGGACCGGCCCCGTCAGGTAAGGGTTGAATTCAGCCAACTCCCGCATCACGTGGAGGGCGATCTCCCGCAGTTCCCGGATTCGTCCCGGATGCTCGTCGTTCTGGAATAGTTCGAAATAAGCGCGAAGTTGCTCTTCCACCTCGTCATTCCCGGGGAGCGCTTGTTTTTCGGTCGCACCCAGCTGGCGAGCAGCCTTTCGCTTCGCTAAAGCGTAATTATTGATGCCGCCCTCAGCCATGAGGCGAGCAGCAGCTGCGGCGATGGCGGCGCGCATGCCGTTCTGTCTTGGGCGATTGCGGCTCATGGGTTGTGAATCCGGAAGGACCCGCCGATCATAACCTCACCGGACTGGCGAATGAAATCGCCTACAATCGCCCGCTGTTTTTCGCGTCGAACGAATGACCAAACATCACCTGCACATCCTGGGAATCTGCGGCTCTTTCATGGGCGGCCTCGCGGCCGTCGCAAGGAGCGCGGGATACCGGGTGACCGGATGCGACGCGGCGGTGTACCCGCCGATGAGCGACCAGCTGCGCTCCCTCGGGATCGACTTGGTCGAGGGGTACTCACCCGACCAGTTGTCGCTAAAGCCGGATGTCTGGGTCGTCGGTAACGTCGTGACACGCGGGAATGCCTTGATGGAAGCCATTCTCGATCGTGGCGATTACTACACTTCGGGACCCCAGTGGCTATTCGAGAATGTCCTCAAGAAGAAATGGGTCCTTGCGGTCGCCGGTACGCATGGCAAGACAACGACCTCGGCGATGCTGGCATGGATCCTTGAATGCGCTGGGCGTCAGCCGGGCTTCCTGATCGGGGGGGTGCCCAGGAATTTTCCTGTTTCAGCGCGCCTCACGGATGGGGAGCATTTTGTTATCGAAGCCGACGAGTACGACACGGCGTTTTTCGACAAGCGCTCCAAGTTCGTTCACTACCGTCCCAAAACCGCGGTTTTGAATAATCTCGAATACGATCATGCGGACATTTTCAGTGATCTTGCCGCCATCGAAAGGCAATTCCACCACTTGGTAAGAATTGTTCCCGGTTCGGGCTGCTTAGTGGTTAATGGCGCCGATGAAGCATTAGAGAGAGTACTCAAGCAAGGGTGTTGGGCTCCAGTCGAGTTCTTTGGCGATTGCCGCGGGTGGTCGGCTGGGCCCGCTGTAGAGGATGGCAGCTTCGAAGTTGCCAAGTCGGGCCGTGTACTCGGGCAAGTGCGCTGGGACTTGCAGGGCGGACACAATCGGCTGAATGCGCTCGCAGCCATCGCCGCTGCCAGTCACGCCGGCGTTGACGCAAAAGCGGCCATCGATGCACTCGCAACCTTTGCGAGCGTCAAGAGGCGAATGGAACTCCTCGGCACCGTCCGCCAGGTCGTGGTTTATGACGATTTTGCGCATCACCCGACGGCGATCCGGACAACGCTCGAAGGGCTGCGCCGGAAGATCGGCAGCGGGCGGATCATTGCGGTTCTCGAGCCTCGCTCCAACACCATGAAGCAGGGTGTGATGAAGGCTGCGTTGCCAAGCAGCGTCGCGGCGGCCGATCTAGTATTCGTATTCTCGAAAGGCTTGGGTTGGGACGCGTCGGAAGTCTTTTCGGCTCTCGGCTCAAAAGTCCGCTGCATCGATGATCTCGATGCGCTTGTCGCGGCCATCTCGCATGAAGCCGTACCGGGCGACCACGTGGTCGCCATGTCGAACGGCGGATTCGGCGGCATCCACGACAAGCTGCTCAAGCGGCTGGCCACGTGATCGTTTATCTTCACGGATTCAACAGCGCCCCGTCGTCGCATAAGGCGCGCACGATGGCCGCTTATATGGAAGGCCGCGGTTTAGGCCACGCTTTCAGCTGCCCCGAGCTTCCGTACGACCCTGCAAAGGCCATCGCATTGCTCGATGCAATGCCTCAATTCCATCCCGGGAAGAAAGCGACCTTGGTCGGCAGCTCGCTCGGCGGGTTTTATGCAACCTGGCTGGCCGAAAAGCATGAATGCCGGGCGGTCCTCATCCAACCCGCAATTGTCCCTCACATCGGGCTCGAGCAGTACATTGGCCCACAGTCGAATCTTTATACGGGGGCCACGTACGAACTGACCGCCAACCACCTGGCGAGCCTGCGGGCGCTCTACAAGGAAAAAGTAGATCCAGAGCGCTACCTTCTCCTTCTTGAGACGGGCGACGAGGTGCTCGACTATCGCGAAGCGGTACGCAAGTACGAAGGCGCGAGGATGGTGATTCGCGATGGGGGCGACCACACGCTCCAGAGTTTTCCGGAGCACCTGCCGCGGATTCTCGCCTTCGCCGGCCTTATCTGATCTCGTTCCACGGCTTGGCGCTTCCGCCAAGCGCATAGCGGGCCACCGCCTTTTCGTCGAAGTCGAAGCCCAGGCCAGGCCGTTCAGGCAGCTTAAGCATCCCGTCGCCGAACTCGAGCTGCCTGTCGACCACGCGGCGAAAATTCAGCACCTGATCGTCAGTGAAATACTCCACCATGCGCGCATTCGGCGTGGAGGCGACCAAGTGGACGTGAAGGTCGTGGAACCAGTGAGGACAGACAGTCACGCCGAAACTGGCGGCGGTCGCCGCAATTCGCCGCCACTCGGTAATCCCACCGCAGACCGCAGCGTCATGCTGGAGAATCGCCGCACCGCCTTTTTCCATCAGTTCCTTGAAATACCATCGACCGGCGCCGATCTCGCCAGTGGCCACCGTCACTTTGGTCGCGCGCGCGAGGCGCGCGTGGCTGTCGATGTCATCGGGGCCGAACGGCTCCTCGATCCAGTAGGGGTCGTATTTCTCGTATCGCTTGAGATGTTCGAGCGCTGTTGGCAAATCGCGCCAGGCATTGTTCGCATCCAGCGTCAGCAAGACGTCCGGACCAATTGCCTCCCGGGCAGCGCGCACCCGCATTTCTTCCTCGGCGGGAGAAAGCCGGCCGACCTTCATCTTGACTGCCTTGAAGCCGAGGGCGACGTACCCAGCCATCTCAGCGCCGAGTTTGTCCGGGGTTTTGCCCGCGAGGTAATACCCGCCAGACGCGTAGGCCGGCACGGCGTCAAGTGCAAAACCGCCCAGGTAACGATGCAACGGGACTTTGGCACTGCGCGCGTTGAGGTCCCAAAGAGCGGTGTCGAGAATGCTGATCGCACGCATCACCGCACCCTCCCGCCCCTGTAAGAGCGACTCCTGGTACATCTCCTCCCATAACCCTTCGGTGCGCATCGATTCCTGGCCGATCAGCTTCGGTGCGAGAAGTTCTTCGACCGCATGCGCGACCAGTGACCCCGCCGCGGATCCGGCGTAGCAGAAGCCGATGCCCGCAACGCCGTCGGTCGAGCGCACTTTCACCAAGCCGTAGTCGCGGGCACTGACCGTGCGCGTTGCAAATGCCGTCACGTTATCCAGCGGGATGCGCGCAGTCACAACTGAAACCGATGCAATTTTCGGCATAACTCAAAGTCCTGTCGTGGCTGAAAGAGCCAAAAGGATAGCCCAACGCCATGCAGGGCCGCGTATCATTCCGCCTTTTGAATCGAAGCGATGCATCTCCTATACGAGGAAGACGGCGACATCCGGGCCGGCACCGTGCTTTCGCCCGGCACGGCTTCGTACCAGGTCGAGTCGCCTCACGGCCGCCGGACGAAGGTCAAAGCGTCGCACGTGCTGCTCTCCTTCGATGATCCCGGGGCCGGAGAACTGCTCGCCCGCGCAACGGCCTATGCCGACCAATTGGACGCGGATTTCCTTTGGCAATGCGCCGGTCCGCAGGAGTTCGCATTCCGCGACCTTGCGCGTGAATACGTCGGCCGTGAGCCCGACGCCGTCGAATCGGCCGGGGTACTCCTGAGGCTGCATTCGGCCCCCATGTATTTCTATCGCCGCGGTCGCGGTCGCTTCCAGGCTGCACCCGAATCAACGCTCAAGGCGGCGCTTGCGGGCGTCGAGAAAAAGCGCGTACAGGCCGAAAAAGCCGCCGGGTTCACCGCGTCGCTAGTCGCGGGACGCTTCCCGCCTGAATTGGCCGCGATGCGCGATGAACTGCTATACAAGCCGGACCGCAACAAGCTCGAGTGCAAGGCGGTCGAGGCGGCCTGCAAGGAAACCGGACTTTCGGTGGCGAGGCTTTTCGAGCGTGCGGGCGCGTTGCCTTCGAGCCACGATTTTCACCTCAACCGCTTCCTGTTTGAGTTCTTCCCTTCAGGGGTTGGTTTCCCGGCGTATAGCCCACCGGCCGACGTGAATGACTTGCCGCTCGCCGACACGCCCGTGTATTCACTGGACGACGTGGGCACGTCCGAAATCGACGATGCGTTTTCCGTTCGCAAGGTTTCCGACGAGGAATGGCGGATCGGCGTGCATATTGCCGCGCCCGCGGTGGGCTTCGCACCCGGCTCGCCGCTGGATGCAATCGCGCGAGAGCGGTTGTCGACCGTCTACATGCCGGGCAGCAAGGTGACGATGCTCCCGCAGGAAATCATCCAACGGTATTCGCTCGACGCGGGGGCCGAGCGTCCGGCGGTCTCGATATATTTCAATGTGGCGGCCGGCGATTTATCCATCCGCGGGCACCACTCGAAAATCGAGCTCGTGAAAGTGGGCGGAAATCTTCGGCATGCGGATTACGCGGCAATGAACGAACTGCTTCCGGCAGGCGGGACCGCCGGGCTCGAATACGAGGAGGAATTGCGCCTGCTGTGGCGCTTCGCCGAGGCCCTCGAAACGCGACGCGGCAAGGCCAGCGTCAACGCCAGCCTGCTTGACTACAGTTTCTCGATCGAAGGCGAGCATGTCTCAATCACTCCGCGCAAGCGCGGCGCGCCGCTCGACAAGTTAGTGTCCGAACTCATGATCCTGGTCAACTCGACCTGGGGCGGGGTGCTTGCCGAACGTGACGTTGCCGCGCTCTATCGCGTGCAGTCTTCCGGAAAGGTGAGGATGAGCGTGCATGCCGAAGCGCACGAAGGCCTCGGGTTGTCTTGCTATGCGTGGATGAGCTCACCGCTGCGGCGTTACGTCGACCTTGTCAACCAATGGCAACTTACGGCGAGCCTTTCGGCCAAACGGGCCCCTTTCGCGCGCAATTCGGACACGCTTTTGTCTACCTTACGCGCGTTCGAGGTCGTTTATGCCCGTTATGACGAGCATCAGCGTGAAATGGAACGCTATTGGTGCCTGCGATGGTTGCTCCAGGAAAACGTGACGAAGTGCACGGCCGTGGTCCTGCGAGAAGGCACTGTGCGTCTGGAAGGCTTGCCGCTGGTCGTGCGCGTGCCATCGCTTCCGGAACTCTCGCCGGGTGTGCGGGTCATCCTCGACGTCGCCGGGATCGATTTGCTGGATAAAACGGTGAATTGCACGTTTCGCGAGATGCTCGCTGGCAAACCGGAGATCGAGGCGGCGGAGGACGGTGGGGACTCGCGTTAATGAGCCTACAATATCCCGTCTTATTCATGAGAGGCAGCTTTGTCGGCCGCTAGCGCGACGACCCTGAGACGCCTGCCTGGGCGCATGAGCGCATCGATCTACGCCCAATGTTCCGAAGCATGGGCCGGCATGGACCGCCAGGCGAGGATGCTGACCTGGTGCGTCGGTATCTCGCTTGTCCTGCATGCTTTGCTCCTCTCGATCCACTTCAAGTTTCCCGAGGCGCTCAAGTTCTCGTCGACCCAGCCGCTCGAAGTGATCCTCGTCAATGCCAAGACAAAGGAAAAGCCGTCGAAGGCCCGCGCACTCGCCCAGGCGAACCTCGATGGCGGCGGCAATACCGACCAGGACCGGCGGGCAAAGACACCCATGCCGGTCATGAAAACGCAGGAACCCGGCAAAGACCTGGCCGCGGCGCAGCGACGGGTAAAAGAACTCGAGGCCCAGCAAAAGCAGTTGCTCGCCATGGCCAAGCCTTCACCGGCACCTGTCGCACAAGCCGAGTCACCTCGCCAGCCGCCCGCGGAAGAGGCTGTCCCCCAGGTCGCCGGCCGTGACTTGCGGGAACTCGCGCTTGCCGCAATGAAGCTGCAGGCCCAGATCGACAAGCGCCACGAGGAGTATCAAAAGCGCCCGCGCAAGCAGTTCATCGGAGCCAACGCTTCCGAATACCGGTTTGCGCAGTACGAGGAAGAATGGCGCAACAAGGTCGAGCGGGTCGGTACCCTCAACTATCCGCCCGAAGCGCGCGGCAAGGCTTATGGCAACCTTCGCCTCGAGGTGACGATCCGCCCGAATGGGAGTGTCGAATCGGTAAGGCTCGAGCGCTCGTCTGGCTTGAAAGTGCTCGACGATGCTGCGTTCCGCATCGTCAAGCTGGCCGCCCCTTATGGGGAGTTCCCGCCGGATATTCGCAAGGACACTGACCTGCTCGTCATCACGCGAACCTGGTTTTTCGGGCAGGGCGACGCAATCTGGACGAAGCGGGACTAGGATGACTGACCGCTATGCGGTGATCGGCAATCCCGTCGCGCACTCGCAGTCTCCGAGGATCCACGCAAAGTTCGCGGAAAGCACCGGCGAGGACATAGCCTACGGTTCGATCCTCGCGCCGCCTGACGCTTTCGTTGGCTCGGTCTTGGCGTTCATTGCGCAAGGCGGCAAGGGGCTGAACGTTACGGTGCCTTTCAAGGAAGAGGCTTATCTCCTTGCGACCGTCCGCTCGCCGCGAGCGCAAAGCGCACAGGCGGTCAATACATTAATGTTTCGCGGACCCCAGATCCATGGCGACAACACTGACGGATGGGGGCTTACCCGGGACCTGGCACTCAACCTCGCGTTTTCTCTCAAGGGTCGGCGGGTACTGCTTCTTGGTGCCGGCGGTGCGGCTCGCGGCGTGCTCCTGCCGCTGCTTGAAGAGGGTCCGGCCCGGCTTGTGATTGCAAACAGGACTGGGGCGAAGGCGAGCCAACTCCTTGTCACCCTGCCAGCCGCTTATGCGCAAACGGCACGCGCAGTCTCCTTCGAGGGGCTCGCCGGCGAAACTTTCGACCTGGTCATTAATGCCACTTCGGCAGGACTCACCGACGCCTTGCTGCCTTTGCCTTCGGGCCTGTTTTCGACCGAGTCGCTTGCCTACGACATGGTGTACGGCCGTGAGACGGCTTTCATGCGGCAGGCGCGCGCAGATGGTGCAGCCCGGGTCTCCGACGGCCTCGGGATGCTCGTCGAACAAGCCGCCGAGTCATTTTTCCTGTGGCGCGGCGTGCGCCCGCAAACAGCGTCCGTGCTCGCCGCTCTGCGTTTCGCCTGACGCCGATGCGGCCTTTACGGGTCGTGGGCAGAACGCTCGCCTACCTGGTCGGCGCGCTCCTCATCAGCGTGCTGCTCGTGCAAGGATGGTTTCTTGCGCACGTCAGTTGGTGGGCCAGCCACAATCCGAGCACCACCTCTTTCATGCGCGCGCGCCTTGCCACTTTGCAGCAAAAGAATGAGAAGGCGACGCTCAAGCACCAGTGGCTTACCTATGAAAAGGTCTCGAGTAATCTCAAGCGCGCAGTGGTGGCCGCCGAAGACGCCAAGTTCGTCGAACATGAAGGGTTTGACTGGGCGGGAATCCAGAAAGCGATCGAGAAAAATGAAAAGAGGGGCAAGGTGGTGGCCGGCGGCTCGACCATCAGCCAGCAACTCGCGAAAAACCTGTTCCTGTCCGGCAGCCGCTCCTGGATCCGCAAGGCCCAGGAAGCTGTCATCACCTGGATGCTGGAATCGATGATGAGCAAGCGACGCATTCTCGAGCTGTACCTCAATGTGGCCGAGTGGGGTGATGGCGTGTTTGGGGCCGAGGCCGCGGCGCGTCACTATTTTGGCGTGCCTGCGTCGCAGCTTTCGGCAGCGCAGTCCGCCTGGCTGGCCGCCATCCTGCCTGCCCCCCAGCGTTACGACCGCAATCGCGGCTCGGCCTGGATCGCTCGCAAATCCGAAGTTCTCCTTGCTCGCATGCCAGGGGCCCAAATCCCCTGACGTTGCGCGCACGGCTTTATTGTTTCCCGCCGGCCGCCCTTTCTCTACAATGCGGACACTTCCCTAATCGGCCCGTAACGGCCCCGGCACGAACACCATGGCCGACCTTGCCAACCGGCTTGAAATCGAGGACCTGAAGGAGAACCTGCGCGCTGTGCAGGACCTTCTCGAGCGCCATCACCTTGTAGAAGCATCGGGTGAGCCCGACTACGATGGCGAGCGAACAGGGGCCGAACTGGAGGCGCATCCGCGCCACCTCGCAGAACTGCGTGGGACGATCGAACGGCTGCATCCGGCCGATATCGCGTTCATCCTCGAATCCCTGCCCTTCGACGAGCGGCTTGTTGTCTGGGACCTGGTCAAGGCTGACCGGGACGGCGAAATCCTTCTCGAAGTTTCCGATGCGGTGCGCGAATCGCTCATCGCCAGCATGGACTCCAAAGAACTCGTCGCGGCCGCCGAGACCCTTGAAGCCGATGAGCTTGCGGACCTGGCGCCGGACCTGCCAGACGACGTCATCCAGGATGTCATTCGCTCACTGCCGATCGAAGAACGCGAGCAGCTCCGGGCGGCGATGTCCTACGCCGAAGAGTCGGTCGGTGCGCTTATGGATTTCGATATGGTCACGGTTCGCGAGGATGTGACGCTCGAGGCGGTCACCCGCTATCTGCGCCGGCTGGATGAACTGCCTGGTCATACGGACCAGTTGTTCGTCGTCGACCGGCACCAGAAGCTCAAGGGCGCCCTCCCGCTTGCGAAGCTCATCGTTTCCGACCTCGAGCTGGAAGTGGGCAAGGTGATGGTGCCCGAATTGATCACCTTCAATGCAGAGGACAAGGCCGACGACGCGGCGCAGGCCTTTGAGCGCTATGACCTCGTTTCAGCGCCCGTGGTGGACCAGGACGGCCGGCTCATCGCGCGCATTACGGTAGACGCGGTGGTCGACTACATTCGCGAATCCAGTGCGGAGCAGGTGCTGGCCGAGGCCGGCCTGAGCGAGGAGGAGGATATTTTCGCGCCAGTCTGGGACAGCTTCCGGAACCGTTGGGCATGGCTGGCCGTGAACCTGGTGACCGCATTCATCGCTTCCCGGGTGATCGGCACCTTCGAAGGCTCCATTGAGAAACTCGTCGCCCTTGCCGCGCTGATGCCCATCGTTGCGGGAATTGGCGGCAACTCGGGCAACCAGACAACCACCATGATCGTCCGCGCGCTGGCGCTCGGCCAATTGCAGACGCATTACTGGCGAAAGCTGCTTAACAAGGAACTCGGCGTTGCGTTGCTCAACGGTCTGGTCTGGGGCGGGCTCTTGGGCATCCTGTCGTGGGCGCTCTATGACAGCAAAGCGCTCGGCGCGGTCATGACCTTGGCCATGACGCTCAACCTAGTACTCGCAGCCTTCATGGGCGTGGCAATTCCATACGTACGCCAGCGGTTCGGCCGGGATCCGGCTGTCGGTTCGAGCGTCCTTATCACCGCCTGCACGGATTCGGGCGGATTCTTTATCTTTCTCGGCCTGGCGACGCTATTCCTGCTTTAAGCCGCTCCAAGCCGCGGCGAAACGCCTGGCCGCATGCACCTGCGATTTGAGCGTGTAGTCGAACAAAGCCACACGATCGGCGAACAGCGCGTTTGCGATTGAGATCACGTCCGCTGGGGGCAGTTCGAGGTAGGCATCCGCTTCGCCACGCTCAAGAGCAATGCGCATGCCCTGTTTTCGCGCCAAGTGCATCATCGCGCCGTTTTCAAGCAGGCAATGCATGAAAAGCGTAGGAACGCCCCAGTTGCGCGCATGGGTATGCGTGCGGGCAAGCAGCGCGCCCCCGAGCCCTTTCCCGCGGTGCGCCGGCAGGACCGACACACCTAACTCTGCAAACCCGTTTGCCCGCGCAAGGTGGCCCACTCCTGCAAGCTGCATTTCGTCATCGTAGACGCCGAATACCGCATCGCGCTCGAAATCGATGCGCTCGACGTAGCTGCGCACGCCATCGTCGGAGAGCCCTACCCCGAAGCGCAGCCGGCGGTCTTCACCGTTCAGGGCGAGAAAGTGCACGAAGAGCGCACTTCGCTGCGAGCGGTCGAGTTCTTTGGTGACTATGTTCACGTTTGAGAATCCTTCAGGAATTGGACTCTCGAAAGCACACTTCGTTCCAGTCAGCGCTTAAGCCCTACAAATGCTTCGCGGGCCGCGTCTATCGTGGCGTCGATTTCTTTACGTCCGTGCGTGGCAGATACGAAGCCGGTTTCAAAAGCGGAAGGCGCGAGGTATACGCCACGCTCGAGCATCGCGTGAAAAAATGCATTGAACCGTTCGCGATCCGCGCCCATCACCTCAGCGAAACTCGTCGGCGCGCTCTCCCGGAAGTAGAGGCCGAACATGCTGCCGATTGATTGGGCCGAGAACGGGATCTCTGCGCGCTTCGCCTCATCGCAGAGGCGCTCCACAAGGGCGCGGGTGGTCTCTTCCAGCGACTTTGAAAAGCCGGTTTTCGCCACCAGCCTGAGCGTCGCAAGGCCGGCGGCGACCGCCACTGGATTGCCCGACAAAGTGCCGGCTTGGTACACGGGCCCCAACGGAGCGATTTTCTCCATGATGTCGCGCCGCCCGCCGAACGCGCCGACTGGCAAGCCGCCCCCGATCACCTTGCCAAGCGTCGTTAGATCCGGCGTGATGCCGAACCGCTCCTGCGCTCCACCAAGGGCCACCCGAAAGCCGGTCATTACTTCGTCGAAGATAAGGATCGCGCCGTGCTTTGTGCATTGCTCGCGAAGAATCTCGAGAAATCCTGGCTTGGGGAGGATCAGGTTCATGTTCCCCGCAACGGGTTCCACGATGACGCCAGCGATTTCCGCCCCGCGCCTGTCGAACAGGGCTTTCACTTGGGCGATGTCGTTGTAGTCGAGCACCAGCGTGTGCTTCGCGATGTTCTCGGGCACGCCTGCCGAACTTGGATTGCCGAACGTGAGTGCGCCCGAGCCAGCTTTCACGAGAAGACTGTCGGCGTGCCCGTGATAGCACCCCTCGAATTTCACTATCGTGTCACGCCCAGTATGCCCACGGGCCAACCGGATCGCGGTCATCGTCGCCTCAGTCCCCGACGAGACCAGCCTCACCATCTCGATGGATGGCATGAGCGAGCAAATCAATTCGGCCAGTTCGATCTCAGACTCTGTCGGCGCCCCGAACGAAAGCGCACGACCGGCGGCCGTGCGAACTGCGTCGACCACCTCGGGATGCGTGTGCCCTGCGATCATCGGGCCCCAGGAGCCCACGTAGTCGATGTAGCACTTGCCATCCGCATCCCAGAGGTAAGCACCCGCTGCGCGATCGAAAAAGAGCGGCGTGCCGCCCACCGCCCGGAAAGCGCGCACAGGAGAATTCACCCCGGCCGGAATGTGTTGCTGCGCGCGGGTGAATAGGGCCTCGTTTCGATTCGTCATGGGGGGATCCCTTCGAAAAGCGCCCGGTACCGGGCTGCGCGGGCGGCAATGTCCGCAGCGCCAAAAAGGTCGCTGATCACGGCCACGCAGTCAGCGCCCGCCGAGATCGCCAGTGCCGAATTTTCGGCGGTGAGACCGCCAATCGCAATGAGAGGCACACCCAGCGAACGCGCCTCGGCAAAAACCGACAGGGGGGCAGCGCTGGCGGCGGGCTTTGTCGCGGACGGAAACACACTGCCGAACGCAACATGGTCCGCGCCCTCTGCGACCGCCGAGCGCGCTGCATCAACGCTCGCATAGCACGAGGCGCCGAGCAGTTTTCCCGGCAGCAGTCGACGAGCCGCAACTACGTCGCCGTCCTCGCGCCCCACGTGTGCACCGTCGGCGTCCAATTCCGCTGCTAATGCGACGTCATCGTTCACGATCAGGGGGATGCCCCTGGCCCGCGTGAGCCGCAATAGCGCACTTACCTGCTCTCGCCTCAGGGCGGGCGACGCGACCTTATTGCGGTACTGGATCACAGCCGCACCACCGTCCAGCGCCAGTCCTACCATGCGTCCAAGGGTATCGGTGGACTCGATATCCGGCGTGATCGCATAAAGGCCCTTCACGAAGATTTAGGCGAATTAGCGGCTTTCGGAGCCGAGTCGCCTTCAACTTCTCGCGCCCAGAAAAAGCGGTCGGGCAAGTGTTGGCCCATTCCGGGCCGAAAGCCGTTCGCCAGCGCCTGCCACGTGTATTCCTGGGCCTCGCGCACCGCGTCCGGGACATCCAGGCCGTTGGCCATGGTCGCCGCGATGGCCGAAGCCAGTGTGCAGCCTGAGCCGTGGAAGCTGCCCGGAAGGCGCTTCCACCGGTCTGAACGCACGACGCCACCTTCCCCATACAGGACGTTGATAACTTCCGGCGTGTTTTCATGCGTGCCGGTCACCAATACGAATTCGCACCCGAGCTCGATCAGCCGGGCTGCACATTCATCGAGCGCAGGCTCGGCTTCGTCATCATCTTCGGCCAGGCGCCGGGCTTCCATGCTGTTCGGCGTCAGGACAGTCGTCTGGGGGACGATGAGTTCGCGCAACGCAATGATCATCTCGTCGCCGGCAAGCGCATCGCCACGCCCCGAGGCGAGCACCGGATCGAGAATAACCGGCACCTCCGGGTAGTCGGAAATGATTTCGGCAATCGCTGTAATGTTCTCGACCGAGCCCAGTACCCCGAGCTTGAAAGCTGCGACAGGCATGTCCTCGAGCAGCTTGCGCGCTTGGTCCACCACCCAGTCGCTGTCGATCGCCAGCAGGTCGTCAACGCCGCGCGTGTCCTGCACCGTGATGCCCGTCACCACCGAGAGCGGGTGGCAACCCATGCTTGCGAGGGTGAGCAGGTCGGCCTGCAGCCCTGCTCCGCCAGTCGGATCGGAGGCTGCAAAAGTAAGCACGATCGGCGGCTGGGTCGGCATGGGATTCGAAGGGGATGCGGGCCTGCGCAAAGGGCTGCGCCCTGCGGACGGAAGACTCGCGGATAAGTTAATATGCCCGGCCATTTTAACTCACCGACTTACCTACTCATGTCCGAAAACAAGGAGTTCCGCAGCTGGATGTGCCTCATTTGCGGCTGGATCTACGACGAGGCCGCAGGGCTGCCGGAAGAAGGGATTGCGCCGGGCACTCGGTGGGAGGATGTTCCGATCAACTGGACGTGCCCTGAGTGCGGCGCGCGCAAAGACGATTTCGAGATGGTGGAAATCTAGCGCTGCGATGAGACGCCGGCGACCATAAGCGTCGCTTCGGGTCAGCAGCCCGTCAGCGGTTTAGTTAAGCTCATCGCGGTTAAGCACATTGCGACGAGGGGTTATCCGCCCTTGCTTTGAATTCACATTAGCGCCTAGTATTCAAGAGGTCCGGCTTTGCCGGGCGCCCACGCGAAAAACAAAGGGGGGCGAGGCATGGCAGAGTCGACTGCCGAAGCGAAGGGCAGTCTCGCCGGCGTGAAGGTGATGGTGATTGACGATTCGAATACCATCCGCCGCAGCGCCGAGATTTTCCTCCTGCAGGCCGGTGCCACGGTGATCCTCGCCGAGGACGGTTTCGATGCGCTGGCGAAGATCGCAGACCACCTGCCCGAAGTGGTCTTCGTCGACATCATGATGCCGCGGCTCGACGGCTACCAGACTTGCGCGCTCATCAAGAAGAACCCCAGGTTCGCCGCCACCCCGGTAGTGATGCTGTCCTCAAAGGACGGCCTCTTTGACCGCGCACGGGGGCGAATGGTCGGCTCGAGCGAATATCTCACCAAACCCTTCACGAAGGACAGCCTGCTGAAAACGGTCGGTGCGCACGTGCGCACCGAAGCGCACGGCGGTTGATCCGGGCTCACCCAGCGAGAACCCATGGCGATCAAGAAGATTCTGGTAGTCGACGACTCTCCCACCGAGCGACAGTTCATGCTCGAGGCGCTCTCCAAGCTCGGATACCAGGTCGTGCTTGCCGAAAGCGGTGAGGAGGGCGTTGCCAAGGCGCGGTCCGAATTGCCCGAGCTTGTACTGATGGATGTCGTCATGCCCGGATCCAATGGGTTCCAGGCGACCCGCCAGATCGCTCGTGACGAGGCCACAAAGCACATCCCCGTGATCATCTGCACGACCAAGTCGCAGGAGACCGACCGCATCTGGGGTATGCGCCAGGGTGCGAGGGATTACATCGTCAAACCCGTGGACGTCAACGAGCTCGCCAGCAAGATTTCGGCGCTCGGCTAAAGAGCATGTCGCGCCGCGTCAGCCTCAAGGAATTCCAGGCCGGGCTTGCCAGCCGGCTGAAGGCTGCCGCCACTGAAGCCGCGCCCTCCGCGCACCTCGGATTCGAAGCGGGCGGCGAACATTGGTTGGCCAAGCTGGACAGCTCGGGCGAAGTGCTCCAAGTACCGACGATCCAGCCGGTGCCGCTGACGCGCAAGTGGTTCCTCGGCGTGGCGAACATCCGGGGTTCGTTGTTCGGCGTATCGGACTTCGGCGCCTTTCTCGGACGCCCACCCGCAGCGCGCGGGCCGGAAGCCCGCATGCTCCTTATCGGCCAGCCGTTCGGTGTGAATTGCGCGCTCCTTGTATCCCGACTCGCAGGGTTGCGCAATGTGGCCGACTACACACCTGAGCCGGCGGGCGAGCGGGCCATGGCCTGGTCGCCGAGCGCTTGGCGCGACAAGGACGGACGACTTTGGCGCGAGCTCGACACCGAACAGCTGCTCGGGCAACGCGACTTTCTCGAGATTGCCGCTCATTAACGGCACATCAGGATTAACGGAGGATTCATGGATTTGAAACTGCCTTTCAAGATTGGTCCCAGGATGCGCGCCGCGAAGGCGCCCGCCCCGGGCGAAGGCGCCGCGCCTGGCGGCATTTCGCTGCTTGGTGGTAAGAGCCTCCGCCTTGTACTGGTTCCGATCCTGGTTGTGTTGCTGTTTGTCGCCGGTGTGCTTGTCTTCCTGAACGCGCGGGAATCGAAGCATGTTGCCGTTTACATTGCGGATGCCGGGCAGCTGCGCATGTTGTCGCAAAGGCTTGCGAAGGCCGCCCAGCAAAGCCTTTTGGGTAACCCCGAAGCGTTCAAGCAAGTCGCGGCAAGCAAGGATGCTTTCAATGCCATCCTCGATAGACTTTCCAAGGGCGGGGAGTCGGGAGGCGTTACCGTTCCGGGCTCGCCCGATCGGATCCAGCCCATGCTCGAAGCCCTCGCCAAGGAGTGGCAGAAGACCGAGCAGAACGCCTCGACGCTGCTCAAGGAACAGAAGAACCTCGTAGGCCTCGGTGCGGCCGTGGCACAGGTGAACGGATCGAATCCGCAATTACTCGACCTCGCCGAACGTGTGCAGGCGCTCAAGCTCCAGAATGCCGCTCCGGCGCGTGAAATCTCGACGGCGGGCCAGCTCGTGATGCTTACCCAGCGCCTGGCGAAGAATGCAAACGCACTTCTCGCCGGCGAGACGGTCGACTCCGAAGTGGCCTTCCTGCTCGGGAAAGACACCAACGAGTTCCGGACGCTCCTCGCGGGACTGCGCGAAGGCAATGCGCAGATGCGCCTTGCTCCGGTCAGCGACGTCGAGACAAAGGCGCGGCTCGACGAACTGGCGACGGCATTCAAGACCTACCAGGACTCGGCATCCTCGATCCTCGGAAACATGCAGCGCCTGATCGCGGCCAAGAATGCCGCGGCGGCCATTTTCGCGGATTCGGAAAAGCTGCTGCAGGCAACCGAGAAGGTCGCGCAGGAGTACGACTCGGAGCTCGCCAACAACTTCGTGATTTACTTCGTGATGCTCCTGGGCGCCGCGGCCGTGGTGGTGTCGGCGCTGATCGCTTTCGATTTCGTCCGCGAGGAGCAGCGGCGTCGTGAAGATGCGGAAAAGCAGCAGGCCGCCGTCAAGAACCAGAACGATCAGAACCAGGCCGCAATCCTGCGCCTCATGAACGAGATGCAGACCTTTGCAGAGGGCGACCTGACGGTGCGGGCGACCGTCAGTGAAGACATCACGGGCGCCGTCGCGGACTCGGTGAATTTCGCGATCGAGGAACTGCGCAGCCTGGTCAGCCGCATTACGACGGCCGCCGACCAAGTGACCGGTGCGTCCGACTCCGCGCAGCAGACGACGGTCCGCATGCTCGCCGATAACGAGAAGCAGTCGCTCGAGATCAAGAGCACGAGCGCCCAGGTGCTCGGGATGGCGCGCACCATCAACGACGTTTCCAGCAGCGCAACCCAGTCCGCCGATGTCGCCAAGGCCTCCCTCGCCGCGGCGGAAAAGGGCCAGCAGGCCGTGCAGGACGCGATCGCGGGCATGAACGACATCCGGGACCAGATCCAAGAGACCGCAAAGCGCATCAAGCGGCTGGGCGAGTCCTCCCAGGAGATTGGCGAGATCGTCGAACTCATCTCCGACATCACAGAACAAACCAACGTGCTGGCACTGAATGCGGCGATCCAGGCCGCATCGGCAGGCGAAGCCGGGAGGGGCTTTACCGTCGTCGCAGAGGAAGTGCAGCGACTGGCCGAAAGGTCCGGCGAGGCGACCAAGCAGATCGGCGCAATCGTGAAGACGATCCAGACGGATACGCAAGATGCGGTGTCCGCCATGGAAAAGAGCACCCAGGGCGTGGTCGAGGGGGCGAAGCTTTCGGACAACGCGGGCCAGGCGCTTTCCGAAATTGGGGATGTTTCCCGAAAGCTTGCGGAATTGATCGAGACGATTTCGCAGACGACGCAGACGCAGGCCAAGGCGGCCGGCGCGGTCGCCGTCAGCATGCGCAACATTCTCGGCATCACCGAGCAGGCGACGGACGGTACAAAGCGCACCGCGCAGTCGGTCGGCGAGCTCACGACGCTCGCGCGGGATCTCAAGAGCTCGGTGGCGAACTTCAAGCTTTGACCGGCACCCGACCCCTGCCTTCCTTTCACGCCCGCCATGGCTAGCGTCATCGACATCGGACCGCTCAGCTGGGTGAAGAGCGAGATCGATTTGTCGCTCGAGCGCGCGCGGACGAGCCTGCGCTCTTTCGCGGCCGAGCCCAGTGATGCAAAGGCGATCAAGGCCGCGCAGACGCACCTTCACCAGGCCTACGGCGCCGTGCAGATCGTCGGCCTGCATGGGGTCTCGCGCTTCTTCGAGGAGACCGAGCGCCTGGTGGCGGAAATCGAAACTGGCAAGGTCCAGGCGGATCCAAAGGCGTTCGATGCCTTGGAAAGGGCCACGCACGCAATCGGTAAATATCTTTCCGAGCTGCTCGACGGCATTCCTGACCAGCCCTTGCGGCTTTATCCGCTGCACAAGGAACTGGCTTTTTTGCGCGGGATCAAGGACGTTTCGGAAGCGGAGCTGTATTTCCCCGACCTGTCTTTGCAGCCGCCGCCGCGGGATGAGCATCCGGTGCGCCTGTCGGCCGAAGACATGGGCACTTATGTACGGGGCCAGCGCACGCGCTTCCAACGCGGCTTCCTTAAGTGGCTGAAAGAGCCGGGCGACGAGGCCAGCCTGGCCGACATGCTCGCGGCTGTCGACGGTATCGAGTCGACCCAACTCGTGCCCGCACAACGAGCATTCTGGTGGGCCGCCGGCGCTTTTTACAAGGCGCTCGCGTGCGGGGTGCTCAAGCCCGAGCCGGGCGTGAAACTCGTCGGCTCAAAGATCGAACAGCAGATGCGCAAGATGACCGAAGGGGCAAGCGCGGTGCCCGAGCGGCTGATGCGCGAAGTGCTGTATTGGGTCGCGAAGGTGCCGTTGTCCGATTCCGCCGCGGATGAAAGGGTGCGCGAAGCGCAACTGGCTTTCCGGCTCGAGGGAACGCTTCCTTCTGCTGAGCGCGAGAGCGATCCGTCGCAGCGCATTCCGGCCGCCAAGAGCGTGCACGCGCAAATTACCAGCGCAAAAGACGCTTGGAATCGCTTTGCGTCCGGCGGTGAAGCGTCGCTTGCGGTCTTTGCAGGACATGCGGACGCCATCAAGGAAGGCGTCGAGTCGCTTGGCAATTCGGAACTCTCGGGCATCGGGCGCGAACTGGCGACCATCGCCGCGTATCTCGTGACCAACCCCTCTAAGATGAGCGAGCCGCTCGGCATGGAGGTCGCCACTGCCCTGTTGGTCATGGAAAACGCGGTCGAAAACCATGCGCGCCTGACACCGGAATTCAATGCGCAGGCCCGCGTGATGCTCGCTCGCCTGGGCGCCGCTGCATTCGGCAAGCTGAGTCCGGATGTGACCCTCAGCCTGCCCCTCATTGAAGACATGACCCGGCGAGCGACGGAAAGGCTTGCAGTCGACGGCACTGTCGCCGAAATGCAGGCCAACCTGCACAAGATCGAGCAGGCGCTCGACCAGTACTTCCGCGATCCCTCGAACGCCGCAGACTTGGCCGCGCTTGAACCGGCGATCCACCAGGTGAGTGGAGCGCTGGCCATGCTCGGCGAAGAGGAGGCAGGCGCCGCACTGGCCCGCTGCCAGGAGAAAATCCGGGCCTTCGCGCAAGCCGCGACGTTGCCCGATACCAGCGAATTCGAAGAGGTTGCGCAGATCCTGTCCGGCCTTGGGTTCTATATCGACGCCCTTCGCCACGGCAAGGCGGATTTCGCCACGGCGATGCAGCCGATCAACGCGGAAGCGCCCCTCGCGAGCGCGGTGGTCGAGGCGCCGGAAGCGCCGCAAGACGAGGCGTTCGTCGACATCACGCCGCCCATTGCGGCGCCTTCGGCCGACGCCGAGCGGCTGCGGGACGAAACAGACGAGAAAATCGACGAAGAACTGCTGGCGATCTTCCTCGAGGAAGCCGTCGGTGTCCTTCAGACGATCGCGCAGAGCCTGTCAGTCAGCCGTTCGCAGCCGGTCAACCTTTTGGAGCTCACGTCGATCCGGCGCGGTTTCCATACGCTTAAGGGCAGCGGCCGCATGGTCGGCCTCATGCGGCTGGGCGAGGCGGCCTGGGCGGTCGAGCAGGTCATGAACCTGTGGCAGCAGGAAGAGCGGGTGGCCGACGCGAACCTTTTCGGCCTGATCGAGTTCGCGCACGGCGAGTTTGCCGATTGGATTGCACGGCTGCAGAGCGGCAAGCCGCAGCCGGACGGGAAGTCGATCGTCGATCTCGCCGAGGAGGTAAAGCGCAGCGACGCCGCCCGACCGGTGGTTCCCGAACCGGCCGCCGCCGAACCGCCGCCTGCGTCCGAGCCGCAACCGGAAGCGACCGTTGCGCTCGAAGCAGGAATCCGGATCGGCAGCCTCACGATCTCGTCCTCGCTCTTTACCGTCTTTACGAACGAAGCGCGCCAGCATCTCGAGACGCTCGAGCGCGAACTGGCGCAGACTGCGGCGGGCCGCACTACGGGCGTGCGGGAAGAACTCGTCCGCGCCGCCCATACGCTGGCCGGCATCTGCGGCACTGTTCAATTGAATGCGATGCATCACCTGGGTGCAGCCTTCGAAGGCGCGCTGCTGCGGCTCAAGAATCGCGCGACCGCGCTGACCGCCGATGAGTTGGCGCTCGCGCACGACACGATCCAGGCGCTCAAGCTCATGTACGAGGGCGTGATCGAGCGTGCCCTTCCCGGGGCGGCCACCAAGCTCATCAGCCGCCTTGGCACAATCACCGGCGAAGCCGCCAGGCTGACTGTCCACGAAGAAGAGGAAGCCAGCGGGCCGACGATCGGTGCGCCTTCCGGCGCGCAGTCCACCTCGCTGCCCGAGCGGGAGGAAGAAGAGCCCGAAGATCGTCGTCAGCGGCGGCTCGAGGACGAGATCGATCTCCAGCTCCTGCCCATCTTTATCGAGGAGGCGAACGAACTCGTGCCGCAGGTCGGAGAACTGCTGCGGTTGTGGCGTGCGGTGCCTTCGGAGTTTGAACCGGCTCGCGCCTTGCAGCGCACGCTGCATACCCTCAAGGGCAGCGCCCGGATGGCGGGCGTCATGGGATTGGGCGAGCTCACGCACAACATGGAAACACGCGTCGAGAATGCCATTGCGCTCAAGCTGACGCCCGGCCAATTCTTCGACGACCTCGACATCTCTTACGATCGCATGGGCTTGCTGCTGGAACGCATCCAGCATCCGGAGGCCGCGCAAGCGGCGCAAACGGAGATGCCGGCAAGGGAGGAAGTCGTGCGGGCGCAAGCTGCTCCGTCGCCAGTGCAGCCTGCCGGCGCCGGCGTGACGCGCGAGGACACCAAGGTCCACGCGATGATGCGCGTCCGGGCCGATGCACTCGAGAAGCTGGTGAATGAAGCAGGCGAGATTGCAATCACGCGAACGCGCGTCGAAACGGAGATGCATGGCTTGAAGGCGGCGCTCCTCGAGCTCACGGAAAACGTCGCGCGCCTTCGCCGCGAGCTGCGCGAGATCGAGATCGCTGCCGAGTCCCAGTTGGCCTCGCGCATGCAGGGCTCGTCCGAGAAAGACAGGCACTTCGACCCGCTCGAGTTCGACCGCTTTACGCGCTTCCAGGAACTCACGCGCATGATGGCCGAGAGCGTGAACGACGTGTCGACCGTGCAGCAGACGCTGAACAAGACTGCCGATGACACCGATTCTGCCCTCGCTGCGCAAGCACGCCTCAATCGCGAGCTGCAGCAGGACCTCATGCGCATCCGCATGGTGCCGATCGGCTCGATTGTCGAGCGGCTGCACCGCATCGTGCGCCAGACTTCGAAGGAGGTGGGCAAGCGCGCCAACCTCGACATTCGCGGCGTCAATGTCGAGCTCGACCGCTCGGCACTCGAGCGCATCACGGGCCCGCTGGAACACCTGCTGCGCAACGCGATCACCCATGGGCTGGAGAAGCCCGAGGCGCGCGTGGCGCAAGGCAAGGCCGCAATGGGCGAAATTTCCCTCGAGATCCGTCAGGAAGGCAACGAAGTAACGCTGATCCTCGCAGATGATGGTGCAGGACTCGACCTCGAGCGCATCCGCGCCCAAGCGATCGCGCAAGGCCTCCTCGAGCCTTCGGATAAGCGGACCGAGCAGCAGCTTGCCGAGCTGGTTTTCACACCCGGGCTCTCGACTGCGGAGACCGTGACCGAGCTTGCCGGCCGGGGCGTGGGGCTGGACGTGGTGATGAGCGAAGTCAGCGGCCTCGGAGGACGCATCGAACTGGCGTTTACCCCCAAGGTCGGCACGCGGTTCACAATGCGCCTTCCGCTGACGACTGCGGTGATTCAGGCGGTGCTCGTGAAGATCGGCCCGCGTACATATGCGTTGCCGTCGGTCATGGTCGAGCAGGTGCAACAGATGCGCCAGGAGTTGCTCGCGCGCGCCAGGGAAGCCGGCGCCATCGAATGGGCCGGGCGCCGCTACCCGCTTCATCATCTGCCTACGTTGCTCGGCGAATCCGCAACGCCTCCCGCCGCCGCCGGCCGGCGCTTTTCGCCCGTGCTGCTCGTACGCAGCGGGGTGGAAGCGATCGCGATCGAAGTCGATGAGATGCTCGGGAACCAGGAGGTCGTTGTGAAGAACATCGGCCCGCAGCTTGCGCGCGTGCCCGGCATCGCCGGCGCGACCGTGCTCGGTACGGGAGAGATCGTGTTGATCCTCAATCCTGTGCCGCTGGCGTCGAGGCCGGCCTCATCCCACCAGGTTGTCACGAGCCCCAATGTCCAGGCGGCCGCTGTACCGTCTGAACCCCGCATCATGGTCGTGGACGACTCGCTCACCGTTCGCAAGATCACGGGCCGCCTCCTCGCGCGCGAGGGTTATCGCGTGCTTACCGCCCGGGATGGCGTAGAGGCGCTCGAGATGCTCGCCGAGTCGGTGCCGGACGTCATGCTGGTCGATGTCGAGATGCCGCGCATGGACGGATTCGACCTGACGCGCAACGTGCGCGCCGACCCCCGGCTGAAAGGCGTCCCGATCATCATGATCACATCGCGCACGGCCGACAAGCATCGCAACTACGCAATGGAACTTGGCGTAAACGTGTTCCTGGGCAAGCCTTACCAGGAAGATGACCTGCTGCGCCAGATTGCCGGCTTTATCGTCGCCTCCTGACAACGCCAGGCATAAACAGCGCGCGGCTTCTGGATCTCCAGCAAAGATCCTGACATGGTCTAACCCGGATCGGAACGGGGCACCCTAGTTTTTCCATATCGCTCCAGCGTTCGAACACGAGCAAGCGCGTGATCCACGACGGGTGCGGCATAGTCGAGCCCGATCCTGCAGCCGGCAGCTGACTGCTCACTCGCGCTCATGCGCCAAGGCGCGTGAATAAATTCTTCCGGTACGTGTGCGAGTGAAGGAAGGTACCGCCGGATGAATGCGCCCGCCGGGTCGAAGCGTTCGGACTGGGTGATGGGATTGAAGATGCGAAAATAAGGTTGCGCATCGCACCCAGTGGAGGCCGCCCATTGCCAGCCGCCGTTGTTGGCGGCGAGATCGAAGTCGTTCAACTGGTCGGCGAAATAGCGTTCGCCGCGCCGATAGTCGATCCCCAGGTCCTTCGTGAGGAAGGATGCCGTCACCATGCGCAGCCGATTGTGCATGTATCCCGTCTGGTTGAGCTGAGCCATAGCCGCATCGACGAGCGGGTAGCCCGTGCGACCTTCGCACCAGGCCAGAAACAGGTCCTCGCGGTCGTCCCATTCAATCGTCCCGTATTCCCGGCGAAATGGATCCTGGGCAACGTGCGGGTGGTGCGCAAGGATCATGAAGTAGAAGTCGCGCCAGATGAGCTCGGAGAGCCAAACCGCGGCCCCTTTGCTCTTGCTGCCCACGGCCAGCGTCGCCACTTCTCGTATGGAGGCGGTGCCAAAGCGCAGGTGCACTGACAGGTAGGACGGTCCTTTCATCGAAGGGTAATCGCGCCGCTCGGCATATTTCCCAATCCGCGCCGAGAACTCAGCCAGCAACCGTAGGGCCCCGGAGGTGCCGGTAGGGATCGCGAGTGCCGCAAGGTTGGTGCGCGTAAAACCGAGCGCCTCGAGTGAAGGCATCGGGCTCTTTGGGCCGGACGCAAGATTGGCAGCGTACTTCTCTACCGGATACGCCTTTAAGAAAAACGGCTCGAGCTTGGCGAGCCACGCATTCTTGTATGGGGTAAAGACAGTGAAAGGGGTGCCGGTGCGCGTCAAGACTTCCGATTTTTCGAAAATCACCTGGTCTTTGCGCGTATTGAAGGCGATGCCGGCCTCGGCCAGCAAAGCGCTCACGGCAGCGTCGCGCTCGATGGCCTGCGGCTCGTAGTCATGGTTGGCGTAGACCGCGCGCACACCAAGCGTCCTGGCAAGCTCGGGAATCGCTTCTCGCGCGCGGGCATGCAGGACATGCAGCCCGCCGCCCTGCGCGATGAGCGCCTCGCGCAATTCCCGGACGCTCTCCCAGATGAACTCGACCCTTCGGTCGACGCCGGTCGGCAGCGCATCGAGAATTTCGCTGTCGAACACGAAGACGCAGTGCACCCTTGCGTGCACCTTGAGCGCCGCATACAAGGCGGCGTGGTCATGAACGCGCAGGTCACGCCGGAACCAGGTCAGGGCGGCGTCGGGTGATTGGTGTTCCAGTTCAGTCCTCGGTGCAGGGAGGGCCGCAAGACGGCCTCGAGCGGGTAAAATAGCGGCCGCATGGACCCGATCATATGTCCTCGATCAACCTGACACATCATTTCCTGATCGCCATGCCCGCTATGGCGGACCCGTATTTCACGAGGACGCTCACCTACATTTGCGAGCACAACGATCAAGGGGCCCTTGGGGTCGTCGTGAACCGGCCGATTGACCTTACGCTGCGCTCCCTCTTCGATCGCCTGTCGCTGCCGATCGGGGACAACAGCGTCGGCGATTCACCCATCTATTTCGGCGGACCGGTGCAGACCGACCGTGGATTTGTCCTGCACGAGCCCGCCGGCAGCTGGCAGTCGACGCTGAAGGTGCGCGACTCGGTCGGCCTCACCACCTCCAAGGACATCCTTGAGGCGGTGGGTCGGGGCGAAGGGCCGCGGCGCCTTCTCGTGACGCTTGGCTACGCGGGGTGGTCCGCAGGTCAGCTCGAACATGAACTCGGCCAGAACGCGTGGCTGTCGGTGGAGGCGCAGGGCGACAAAATCCTCTTCGACACGCCGGCCGATGAGCGCCTGCCGGCCGCCTTGGGTCTCTTAGGGATCGACCTGGCGAGTCTTTCGGAAGATGCGGGACATGCCTGAGGCGGTCATGGCGGCCGAGGGCACCGTACTGGCATTCGATTTCGGCACCAAGCGTCTCGGCGTCGCAGTCGGCGAAACGCTCATCGGCCTCGCGCATCCCCTGGCCGATATAGCCGGCGAAGAAGCCGCGCCCCGGTTCGCGGCGATCGCCAAGATCATCGAGGAATGGAAGCCTGCCCGGTTGGTTGTGGGGTTGCCGCTCGCGGTTGACGGCACCCCGCAAGATCTCACGCGTCGCGCGCAGCGATTCGCTCGCCAGCTCGAAGGCCGCTTCGGGCTGCCCGTGACGCTGGTCGACGAGCGCTATTCGTCGGTCGAGGCCGAAGCAAGCCTGCGCGAGGCGGGCGGGTACAAGGCCCTGCGGGAGAAGCGGGTCGATTCCGCGGCCGCACAGGTGATCCTGCAACAGTATTTCCACGAACATGCTGCCTGACGCCGAAGCCGTCTGTGCGCGGCTGGTCGCGGAGCTCAAGCCGCTCATCAAGCCAACTACGGCGATGATCGGGCTCTACACCGGAGGCGCGTGGCTTGCCGAGAAGCTCCATCCGCAACTCGGCCTTTCCACCCCGCTCGGTCTCATGGACATCGCGTTCTATCGAGACGACTACCACAAGCAGGGGCTGCATCACGACCCCAAGCGAACGCGGATCGGCTTTGAAGTCGAAGGCCGCGATCTCCTGCTCGTCGACGACATCCTGTACACCGGCCGCACCGTGCGGGCGGCCATGAACGAACTGTTCGACTATGGGCGCCCGGCTAGCATCTCGCTCGTGGTGCTCGCCGATCGTGGCGGACGACAACTTCCCATCTTCGCCCAGCACTGCGGCACGCGCGTCGAGGTGCCGGCCGGCAAGCGCCTGAGCATGAAGCGGGACGACCACGGACGGTTAAGCCTGGAGCTCGAAGGTGGCTAATCCCCAGCTAAACGCGGCCGGTGAACTCCAGCACCTCTTGTCGATCGAGGGCCTTCCCAAAGCAATCCTTACCCAGATTCTCGATACGGCCGATTCCTTCGTGGGCGTGACCGAGCGCGAAGTGAAGAAAGTGCCGATCCTGCGCGGCAAGAGCGTGTTCAACCTGTTCTTCGAGCCGTCGACGCGCACGCGTACGACGTTCGAGATCGCGGCCAAGCGGCTTTCGGCAGACGTGATCAACCTCAACATCGCGGCCTCTTCGCAAACCAAGGGCGAGTCGCTGCTCGACACGGTGGCCAACCTCTCTGCGATGCAGGCCGACCTGTTTATCGTGCGACACCAGGCATCGGGCGCGCCGTATCTCATCGCGCGCAACGTGAAGCCGCACGAGCACGTGATCAACGCGGGCGACGGGCGCCATGCGCACCCGACGCAGGGCCTGCTGGACCTCTATACGATCCGGCATTACAAGAAAGACTTCACCGGGCTCACGGTGGCGATCGTCGGCGACATCCTGCACTCGCGGGTTGCGCGCTCCCTCATCCATGGGCTGACCACGCTGGGGGCGCCGGAGGTGCGGGTGATTGCGCCGCAAACGCTGCTGCCCACGGGCGTCGAGAGCATGGGCGTAAAAGTGTTTCACGACATGCGCAAAGGCCTTGCCGGCGCCGATGTCATCGTCATGCTGCGGCTCCAGAACGAGCGCATGCGCGGGGCGCTCTTGCCGAGCGCGCAGGAATTCAACAAGCACTACGGCCTCACGGCCGAGAAGCTCTCGCTCGCAAAAACTGATGCAATCGTCATGCACCCGGGCCCGATGAACCGCGGCGTGGAGATCGATTCGTCGGTCGCGGACGGGCCGCACTCGGTCATCCTGCCGCAGGTCACGTTCGGCATCGCCGTGCGAATGGCGGTCATGAGCATCATCGCGGGGAACTGATGAAGACGCTCATCAAAGGCGGGCGCCTCATCGACCCGGCGAGCGGCCGGGACAGCGCGGGGGATGTGCTCATCGACGGCGAGCGCATCGCAGCGCTCGATGCGGCGGCCAAGGAGGCGCACGCTGACCGTGTGATCGATGCGAAGGGCCTGATCGTCGCACCGGGCCTGGTGGATATCTGCGCGCGGCTGCGGGAGCCCGGCTTCGAATACAAGGCGACGCTCGAATCGGAGATGGAAGCGGCCGTGGCGGGCGGCGTGACAAGCCTTGCGTGCCCCCCGGACACTGATCCGCCGCTCGATGAGCCCGGACTCGTCGACATGCTGCGCAGGCGCGCGCGCGCGAGCTCGCATGCGCGGTTGTACCCGATAGGCGCCCTCACCGTGAAGCTTGCCGGCGAGCGCCTGACCGAAATGGCCGAACTGTCCGAATCGGGTTGCCTTGCCTTTACGCAAGCCAATGTGCCGCTGGACGATACGCAGGTGCTGTGGCGCGCGTTGCAATACGCCGGCACCTTCGGGTTCGCGGTGTGGTTGCGCGCCGAGGACTTGTCCCTGGCCAAGGACGGCGTAGCCCACGATGGCGAAGTGGCCACGCGCCTGGGCTTGCCGGGCATTCCCGCGTTGGCCGAAACGATCGCCCTTGGCAAGTTGCTGCAGCTCGTGGGCGCCACCGGCACGCGGCTGCACGTATGCCGGATCTCGACAGCCGGGGCGGTGGCCATGATCCGCCAGGCCAAGGCGGACAAGCTGCCGGTAACGTGCGACGTCGGGATTCATCATGTCCACCTGTCCGAAATGGACCTGGGGTATTTCGATTCCCACTGCCACCTCGTGCCGCCACTGAGAAGCATGCGCGATCGCGACGCGCTTAGGGCGGGCCTCGCTGACGGGACAATCGACGTGATTTGCTCGGATCACACCCCGGTCGACGAGGACGCAAAACAGATGCCCTTCAGCGAATCCGAAGTCGGTGCGACAGGATTGGAACTGCTGCTGCCACTCACCCTCAAGTGGGCGGCCGAGGCAAAGGTTCCCTTGGCTAAGGCGCTCGCAAAGGTTACGAGCGATGCGGCGCGGGTGCTCGGGGTCAAGTCCGGCCGCCTCGAACCCGGCGCACCGGCCGACATCACGATATTCGCCCCGGACGAGCCGTTCCGGGTCGTCCCCGAGGCGTTGAAGAGCCAGGGAAAGAACACGCCCTTCATCGGCTACGAACTGGCCGGGCGCGTGCGCCACACGTTGGTGGATGGAACTGTGGTCTACACCGCGGCGCAAAAATAGCCACACGTCACCGTGCGCGCCCTGCTCGTTCCCTGCTTGTTGGCGATTTTGATGCTGCTCTGCGCGTGCGGCTCGAGTCCACCCCGCGGCGGGGGGGAACCGGGCACCCAGGCCATAGGCCGTGCGCCGCTCAAATCGGGCGGCTATTACAAAGACGATGGGCCCGGAGAGAATGCGCCGGACCTCGATCGCATCGGTGACGCGCAACCCCGCCCCGAGCGACTGCACCGGTTCGCGAACAATCCTTACCAGGTGTTCGGGCGCGACTACATCCCGCTGCGGACCCCGGCCGGCTTTCGGGAGCGAGGCGTGGCAAGCTGGTATGGGCGGCGCTATCACGGCCAGAAAACCTCGACCGGCGAAATTTACGACATGTATTCGATGACCGCGGCGCATCCGACCCTGCCCTTGCCAAGTTATGTCCGCGTCACAAGCGCGGCGACCGGCAAGAGCGTCGTGGTGCGCGTGAACGATCGCGGACCCTTTCTCTCCGACCGCGCCATCGACTTGTCGTACGTGGCCGCCTACAAGTTGGGCTATGTGCAGGCAGGCAGTGCGCTGGTGGACATTGAAGGCATTTCGTTCGAGGGCGACAGGGTCGTGGCCGTTGCACCGTCTCCTGCGCCCGTTGCCGTTCCACCGACGCAACCGGCGCCGCTTCCCGCAGTATCGCAGCCGGGCGGCGTCTACCTGCAACTCGGCGCCTTTTCGGTCCGCGATAATGCAGAGAGCTTCCGTGCCAGGGTCTCCAAGGATCTTGAGTGGCTCACCGACCCGATGACCGTGCATGCGCAGGGCGGTATGTTCCGCCTGCAGCTCGGTCCTTACCGCACGCAGGAGGAAGCGCGGTCGATGGCCGAACGCATCCGCGCCCAATTGAACCTGCAACCGGTCCTGCAGGTCAGATGACACGACAAGCGCCGGGCAACTCCAGCCAACTCAAGCCCGCGCGTCTCCTTTAATAATCCGCTTTTCCATCCCAGGGTTCTCATGCTCCGTACCATTGCCTTTTCACTTCTGATCACCTGCAGTGCTGTTTCCAACGCCCAAACGCCGCCCTCGGTGATCGGCAAGGCTTATGTGGTGGCGGACGTCTCGAGCGGCCAGGTGCTTGCAAGCGAGAAAGCCGACGATCGCTTCGAGCCGGCTTCGCTTACCAAGATCATGACCGCCTATATTGTTTTCCAGACGCTCAAGGAAAAAAAGCTCACGCTCGACAAGACCGTGCCCGTGTCCGAGAAAGCGTGGCGGGCGAGCGGCTCGCGCATGTTCATCGAACCGAACCGACCGGTGACGGTGGATGAACTCATCCGCGGCATGATCGTGCAGTCCGGCAACGACGCGTGCATCGCGCTGGCCGAGGTGATTGCCGGATCGGAGGACGTGTTTGCCCAGATGATGAACCGCGAAGCGCAGCGCTTGGGCATGAAAAATTCCAACTTCGTGAATTCCAACGGACTGCCAAGTCCGCAGCACTACAGCTCGGCGCGCGATATGTACCTCCTCGCCTCGGCCTTGATCAGCGACTACCCGGCGGAGTACGCCACTTATTACTCGATGAAGGAATACCGCTACAACAACATCACGCAGATGAACCGCAACCGGCTGCTGTGGCTCGATTCGACTGTCGACGGCATGAAGACCGGCTATACCGAGGCCGCCGGGTACTGCCTGGTGGCCTCCTCAAAGCGCGGTCCCCGGCGCCTGATGTCCGTGCTTCTGGGTTCGAGTTCCGAGGGCACGCGCGCGCAGGAATCACAAAAGCTCCTGAATTGGGGGTTCCAGTTCTTCGACGCCGTGAAGCTTTACGACAAGGGCCAGGCCGTGAAGGCGATCGAGGTCTGGAAAGGCGCGGCGCCCTCCGTCAAGGCGGGATTCCAGCACGACATGTTCATCACTGTGCCCAAGGGCCAGGCTGACAAGCTGAAGGCCGACTTGCTCGCGCAGCAACCGCTTGTTGCGCCGATCACGCAGGGCCAGCGAGTTGGGCTCGTGCGCGTGACGCTCGACGGGAAGCCGGTCGGTGAATACCCCGTGCTGGCACTCGAGTCAGTGGCCGTGGCCGGCGTCTTCGGGCGGGCCTGGGATACACTCAGGCTGTGGATCAAGTAGCGAGGCTGCGATGACGGTATTCCTGAACGGCAAGTTCATGCCGATTGAAGAAGCGAAGGTCCCCGTGCTCGACCGCGGCTTCATTTTCGGGGACGGGATCTACGAGCTCGTGCCGGTGTACTCGCGGGCGCCTTTCCGGCTTGAGGGGCATCTGGCGCGCATGGAGCGCAGCCTGTCCGAGGTGCAGATCCCGAATCCCTACTCTAGAGCGGAGTGGACTCGCATCATCGAGCAGGTCATCGACAAACAGCCCTTCGACGACCAAGGCGTCTACTGGCAGGTCACGCGCGGCGTGGCCAAGCGCGACCATGCCTTCCCAAAAGACCTGCAGCCAACCGTCTTCATCATGTCCAACCCGCTCGTCAATCCCTCGAAGGACATTGTCGAGAACGGAGGCAAGGCGGTGACCTCGAAGGATTTCCGCTGGCACCGGTGTGACCTGAAGACGATCTCGCTGATCGGCAATTGCATGCTGCGCCAGATGTCAGCCGAGGCGGGTGCCGTCGAGACGCTGCTCTTTCGCGACGGCCGGCTGACCGAGGCCTCCGCCTCGAACGCCTACATCGTCAAGGATGGCGTGATCGCGACCCCGCCAAAGGACCACCTGATCCTGCCGGGCATCACGCTCGACGTGGTGTTCGATATCGTTAAGCGCGGCAACCTGCCGATGGAAGTGCGCGAGATCACGGAGGCCGAAGTCTTTGCCGCCGACGAAGTCTGGGTGACGTCGTCTTCCAAGGAAGTCGTCGCCATCGTCGAGATCGACGGCAAGCGCATCGGCGCCGGCAAGCCCGGGCCGGTATTCCGCAAGGCCTGGCAGCTCTACCAGGATTTCAAGAACGAAGTCATGCGCGCAAAGAGGCAGGCGCAGGCGGCCTGAGCGTCGTGGAAGGCGCAGCCGATTTCATCAAGCGGGAGTCGCTCCTCTCGTTCCCGACGGAATTCCCGATCAAGATCATGGGTCGGCGGGAAGGTGACTTCGCGCAGGGCGTCCTGGAGATCGTGTTGCGGCACTCGCCTGACTTCGATGCCAAGACCCTCGAAATGCGGCCCAGCCGCAAGGGCAAGTACCTTGGCATCACGGTGACCATCCAGGCGAATTCGCGCGAGCAGCTGGACGCGCTTTATCGTGAGCTCTGCGACCACCCCGCGGTTGTCATGGTGCTGTGATGAACGAAACGCTCGATCTGGCGACTCCCTTGATACGCGCGCTCGGCGAGGTCGGCTACACCAAGTCGCTTGCAGGGATGCGCCAGTTCACGGCGCTGCGGACCGGAGAGACGACCGACGAGCTTTGGCTGCTCGAGCATCCGCCGGTCTACACGCTGGGCCAGGGCGCAAACGCCGTGCATGGCCCGAGGCATGCGAATGGCATTGAGGTCGTGCGGGTGGAGCGCGGGGGGGAGATCACCTACCACGGCCCCGGCCAACTCGTTTGCTACACGCTTGTGGACATCGCCCGGCGCGGCATCAAGGTGCGCGAATACGTGACCCTGCTCGAGCAGAGCCTCATCGACGTGCTCGCAGCGCAAAGAGTGGATGCGGTCCGCAAGCCCGGGTCGCCCGGCGTGTACGTTGAAGGCGCCAAGATTGCGGCACTGGGCATCCGGATCACGAAAGGCCGAGCATTTCACGGCGTGTCCCTGAACGTCGACATGGATCTTGCGCCGTTCAGCGCCATCGACCCCTGTGGGTACCCGGGCCTCGCGGTAACACAGACTTCGGACCTCGGCGTGCGGGCAACCGTCGAAGAGCTTGGGAATGAGCTTGCCGAGCGCATCACCTTCCAACTGGGCACCTGCCATGCGTGAACCCGGCGTCAAGGAAAAGGGCCGCGCGAAAACCGCTCGCATTCCCATCAAGATCGTCCCGCGCGAAGCGCTCAAGAAGCCCGAGTGGATCCGCGTGAAAGCTGCGAGTTCCAATACCCGGTTCAACGAGATCAAGCAGGTCCTGCGCGAGCAGAAACTCCACACGGTTTGCGAAGAAGCTTCCTGCCCGAACATCGGCGAGTGCTTCGGCAAAGGCACGGCGACTTTCATGATCCTCGGGGACATCTGCACGCGCCGCTGCCCGTTCTGCGACGTGGGCCATGGCCGGCCGCTGGCGCCCGATGCGGAGGAGCCCCGCCATCTCGCCGAGACGATCGCCCTGCTCAAATTGCGCTATGTGGTGATCACGAGCGTCGACCGCGACGACCTGAAGGATGGCGGCGCCCAGCACTTCGTCGAATGCATTCGCGCCGTGCGCGAGCAGTCGCCGACGACAACGATCGAAGTGCTGGTGCCGGACTTCAGGGGACGCCTGGACCGTGCGCTCGAGATCCTGGTAAACGCACCGCCGGACGTGATGAACCACAACCTCGAGACCGTGCCGCGCCTTTACCGGCAGGCCCGGCCAGGAGGGGATTACCAG
>JANXRZ010000220.1 GCA_025352885.1 Pseudomonadota bacterium
AAGGCATCCGTGCTGTTCGACGAATGGAGCCGCTGGTTCTCGCGGCTCTGGCAGGGCAAGGCGCTCGGCGTCACGATTGGCGCCTTGAGCACGCTCCTGTCGGCGCTGCTCTTGCTGTTGGCGCGGTCGCTGCCGCCGGACTAAGGGAGGGGTAAGTGATTGCCAGTTGATGCGTGATGCAATATCATCAGATGATGCGTACTACCCTCGATATCGAAGATGACGTGCTCCACGCCGCCAAGAGCCTGGCCAGACGGGAGAAAAAGACGGCTGGACAAGTCATCTCAGAGCTCGCACGCAAGGGATTGACCGGTGCTTCCTCTTCCAGCGCGGAGGAGCCAAAGGCGCATTACGGGTTCAAGCCCTTTCCCCGCGAAGGACGGATTGTCAGCAATGAGTTAATAGATAAATTGCGCGAAGACGGCGAGTACTAAGCCGCGATGAGGGCGCTTCTCGACGTAAACGTGCTCATTGCGCTGCTTGACCAAGCGCACCCACATCACAAATCAGCGTCAGCTTGGCTTGAATCCGAAATCCGGCATGGTTGGGCATCCTGTCCGATCACGCAGAACGGCTGTGTGCGAATAATGTCGCAGGCGGCATATCCTGGCTCGCGGCCGGCCGTTCAAATCATCGAGCGATTGCGGTCTGCATCTGGACACTCGGCACATGAATTCTGGCCGGACGACGTTGTTCTTTTGGATCCCAAGGTGATCGACGCATCCCGAGTGCACGGCGCCCGGCAGGTGACCGACACCTATCTGCTTGCGCTCGCGGTCAAGCACGGCGGGAGACTCGCCACTTTCGATGCGGGTATCGTGTTTTCCGCTGTGCGAGGCGCGGAGCGCCGCCACCTCGTGACGTTGCCCTAGACCATCGCCGGCATCAACCGCCCAGATTCGCAGGCGTCGCCTTCAACTCCCCCCGCTCCACCTTCGTCACGATCTCCGTGAGCTTCTCGTGGCTCGGCGCCGCCACGCCGACTTCGACGCCTTTCCTCGCGATGAAGCCGTTCATCGCATCGATCTCGGTGCGCCGGCCTTTGAGCATGTCCTGCGCCATCGAGGGCCGTTGGATGCTCGCGCGCGGATTAGCGCCTTTCTCCTGGATGAGGACCGCCTCGACTTCCTTCATCGCCGCCGCATTGCCTTCAGCGGCCAACGCCAATCTCTCCGCATCGAGCCCCTTGATCTTCTCCAGCTGAAAGCCGAGCGCCTGACCGACGCGGATGCCTTCGCCCGCAAGCTTGATCTGGAAGCGGCGGATGACTTCGTTCCTCGAGCAGTCGCCCGTCGTCAACCCGGTCGCCGCGGTCACGCCGTTGCCCATGCCGTTCTGAACCAGCTTCGTCCAGCGCTCGCCCCACAGATTCGCAGTCGCCTTGGCGCTGTCGATCTGCTTGAACCACCCGACCAGTTCTTCCACTCGCTCGGTCACGCGGCCATGCGGCTCGCCGACGCGAAACACCGTGTGCTTGTCGCCGCCCTTGGCCATCGTCCGCCGGATCTTGCCCGGCTCGTACAAATCCACCGAGATCAGCGACGCGACGACGCCCACCGTTCGCCCCCAGCCCACGATGCCCGCGATCGTCTCTTCATTGAGGCAGTTTTGTAGCGAAACGACGAAACCCTGCTGCGACAGGTACGGCTTGATCAGTGCCGTGGCCCACGCGGTGTCATAGGACTTCATGGATACGAACGCGATGTCCACCGGCGTCTTGGCAAGCGACTGCACTTCGGTGAGGTGCAGCGTCTTCGCCTTGGTGACGGTAAAGCGCTCCTCCGGGGTGAGCCCGTCGAGCTCGAGGCCCTTCTTACGAATCGTCTCGACGTGCTCGGGCCATGGGTCGATCAGCGTGACGTCGTGCCCAAGGTGCGCGAACGTGCCGCCGACATACCCGCCGAGCGCGCCGGCGCCCACGAACGCAATGCGTTTCCCCACACTGTTTCCCATGCTTTATTCCTCCGCAAACCAGGCCTGCATCATAGGCGAATCGGGCAGTGGCAAGCCGAATTTGAATGCGGCTATAGTGGCGCCTCCAACCCCGGTCACGCTCTTTCTTACAGGACGCCACATGAACGCACCCACGCCCCGCGACCACCTCGCCCCCGACGACGCTGCGCCCAAGGGCATCACCCAACTCGAGATCGACCAGCGCGTGTTCGACCTCTATGACGAGTACTGCCATGGCGGCATCGACCGCCGCGAATTCTTGAAGCGCGCGGCGGCCCTTGGCATCGCAGGCGGCCTCGTGATGGCGCAGGCGCTGCTGCCGCGCTACGCAGAGGCGCAGACGATCTCGTTCACCGACGACCGCATCAAGGGCACGTACGTTACCTATCCGTCGCCTGGCGGCACGTCCGGGACGATGCGCGGCTACCTCGTGAAGCCCGTCGGCCAGGGGCCTTTTCCGGCCGTCGTGGTGATCCACGAGAACCGCGGGCTGAACCCGTACATCGAGGACGTCGCGCGGCGCTGCGCGGTGGAGGGGTTTCTCGCGTTCGCACCCGATGGGCTCTTCCCGGTCGGCGGGTATCCGGGCAATGACGACGATGGCCGCACGCTGCAGGCAGGGCTCGACCAGGCCAAGGTGCGCACCGACATGCTGAACAGCGCGCGCTTTCTCAAGACCCATGCGCTGTCGAACCGCAAGCTCGGTGCCACCGGGTTTTGCTATGGCGGGGGGGTAGTGAATTTCCTCGCGGCGACGATGGGGCCGGACCTGCAGGCAGGCGTGCCGTACTACGGCGCCGCCGCGGACACCGCTTCGGTCCCCAAGATCAAGTCACCGCTCCTGATCCAGTACGCGGAGAACGACGAGCGCATCAATGCGATGTGGCCCGCGTACGGCGCGGCGTTGAAGGCAGCCAATGTCCCGCACGAGGCGTTCTTTTACCCGGGCACGCAGCACGGCTTCCACAACAACTCCACGCCGCGCTACAGCGAGGCGGCGGCCAAGCTCTCGTGGGAACGCTCGATGGCGTTCTTCCACAAGCACCTGGCGTGAAAACGACGCCGTGGTGTCGTCCTTGATGCCGTCGGCCGGGACTACTTGATCCGGCCGGCGAACATCAGGAAGGCGCCCAGCGCGATCGCTGCGCCGCTGGCAACCATAGGGATCGAGACCGATTCCTTCTCCTGCACCTTGAGCTCCATCGGCCCGATCTTCAGGGCCGTGGTGTCCTTGGTGTAGCTGAAGCCGCCATAGACCAGGCCCAGCGTGCCTGCAACGATCAGGAGCAGGCCGATGATCTGCGTGGCTTTCAAACGACTTTACGGCCGCTGATGAGCCTGAGCAGCACCATGACGATCGCGATGACGAGCAGGATGTGGATGAAGCCGCCGATGGTGTAGGCCGAAACCATTCCCAGCAGCCAGAGGATGAGGAGGACGACTGCGATCGTATAGAGCATGTGGAGTGCCTTTTTTAATTGTGGGCGCTCCCCGGATGGGTGGGCGCCTTTGCAAGCGAAATCCACTGTAGCGGGCGTGCAGTGGCGGGTCTGTTCGATTGCGAACATTGACCGGTCTTCGTTACGGTACGCCTAAGCCGGTTACCGAACGGACCGCATGCGAGGGTGCGACTACTGTTCGCTTGAGGTTTCGCGTCGACGCAATCCGGCGCGCGCGGCCTTCATTTCGTGCAGGCCAACTACAAAGGACTTTCCAATGAAGTATTCAATGATTCTTTCCGCTGCGATGATCGCGCTCTCGTTGAGCGCGTGCGAAAAAGCCACCGTCGTGACACCGCCTGCGGCAGTCGTCACCAACGTTCCCGTTCCTGGTCCGGCTGGCGCGACGGGGGCCACAGGGAGTTCCGGCGCGACCGGGTCCATGGGCGCCACGGGCGACACCGGCAGCAAGGGCAGCACGGGTAACACGGGGAACACGGGTTACACGGGCGCCACCGGCGCCACCGGCGCAACGGGCAACACGGGTGACACCGGCGCCACGGGCAATACCGGCAAGCGCGGCCCCACGGGCGACACGATCGTGGTCGTGCCGGTTCCGCAGAAGTAAGCAGCAAGGTCCTTGCCGCCGTCCTCCCAGCCGTGCGCTGGCGGGACGGCCTGCGTTCGGTGGCGAACCGACTGAGCCCGGCGCACCGCATACTCTCCGGCCAACGGGGAGAGCGGCATGAAAAACAAATCGGGTGGGACCAAATGAGCGTTGTCGGCGTCGCTGCGGTTGGCGCAGATAACATTCCCCTGATCGGTGTCACTGTCCCTGCGGACCCCGAAGTCGTCACGCCGATTTACCGTCGCCGCTGGCGGCCCAGCGCTTCCCTGACCGTGCTTACGGTCATCGCGATCATTGCCGCGCTGCATTTCGCGCACGGCTTCTTTGTCCCGCTGCTCGTGGGCATCCTCGTCAGCTACGGGCTGCGCCCGGTGGTGGACGCCTTGCAGAAACTCTGGATTCCGCGCGCGATCGCCGCGGCGCTGGTCATTGGCCTCGTCATCTGCGGCGCGGCGTGGGTGACGTATTCGCTCGCCGGCGAGGCGACGGCCCTCATCGAGAAGCTGCCCGAAGCCGCGCGCAAGGTGCGCCTGGCGATGCGGGCTGACCCCGATTCGGCGCCCAGTGCGCTGCAGAACGTGCAGGAGGCCGCGGCTGAGCTTCAGGGTGCGGCCGCCGACGCGGGCGCCAAGCCCGGCGTGAAGGCGCCTGCGCCTGTCGTAGCCCCCGATTCGTCAGCCTGGCTGCGCGACTACGCGCTCTCGCAATCGGCCTTGCTGGCCGCCGTGGCCGCGCAGACGCCGATCGTGCTGCTGCTCGCCTATTTTTTGCTCGCCTCCGGGGATCATTTCCGCCGCAAGCTCGTGCAGCTCGTCGGCCCGTCGCTTTCGGCGAAGAAGGATGCGCTGCGCATACTTGAGGAGATCGACAGCCAGGTGCAGCGGTACCTCTTCGTAATGCTCGTGTCCAACATGCTGATCGCGGTCGGAGTCTGGCTGTCCTTTGGCGCCTTGGGCGTGGAGCAGGCCGGGATCTGGGGCGTAAGCGCCGGGATTCTGCACTTTGTGCCGTATGCGGGCACGGTGGTATTCGTCGGGGCGGCCACGATTGCGGCTTTCCTGCAGTTCGGCACCGTCGTCGAGGCACTGGCGGTGGCGGGTGTGGCGGTACTGGTAGCGGGTCTCATCGGCATGGTGTTCATGACCTGGCTGCAGAGCCGCATTGCGAGCGTGAATGCCGCTGCGCTCTTCATTGCGCTGCTGTTCTTCGGGTGGCTCTGGGGGCTGGCGGGCCTGCTTTTAGGGGCGCCGCTCCTTGCGATTGCCAAGGTCATCAGCGACCGGGTCGATGCGCTCGAGCCGATGGGCGAGTTGCTCTCCGCGTAGTTAGGGTCGTGTAGGTCCGGTGTTTTGGGCCGGGCTACAATGAGGCGGTCTTCTTCGCGGAGGCGCCGGGTTTGCCAGATCCGGCGCGTGTGCACATGAACAAGCCTGTCGAAAAAGGGGCGGTCGCCTACCAGTCGATTTCTGTTTCGCCGCTCGCCGGTGCTTTGGGGGCGGAGATCGGTGGCGTCAATCTCGTGACGCTCGAGGATGACGCGGTGTGGGCGGAGGTGCTGCGCGCTTTCGTCGAGCATTCCGTGCTCGTGTTTCGCGACCAGCCCATCGAGCCCGCCGACCTCATGCGGATCGGGTCACGGTTCGGGCCGCCTTCGTATTACCCGTTCGTGACCGGGATGAAGGACTTCCCGTACATCTTCGAGATCGTCAAGGAGCCCTCCGAGAAAGTGAATTTCGGCGGGGCGTGGCATTCGGACAGTTCGTATTTGGTTGAGCCGCCTTTGGGGACCGTGCTGTATGCGGTCGAGACCCCTTCGCATGGCGGCGACACATTGTTTACTTCCACGTATTTAGCCTACGACGCGTTATCCGAAGGCATGAAGAAAATCGTCGGTTCGCTGACCGGCGTGTTCAGTGCCGAGCTGAAATACGGCGGCGGGCGGACCAAGATGCACCAGTCGATCGGCGCGATGAAAATTCACGATACCGACAAGGCCGCCGAGGTCGGGGCCGAGCATCCGATCGTTCGCACCCATCCCGATTCCGGCCGCAAGGCTTTGTACTTGTCTCGCAGCCACACCGTGCACTTCGAGGGCATGACCGAGGAGGAGAGCCGGCCTCTGATGGATTACCTGATTGCTCACCAGGTGCGGCCGGAGTTTACGTGCCGGGTGCGGTGGTCACCGGGGACGCTGACGGTCTGGGATAACCGGTGCACGCAGCACAATGCGGTGAATGATTATCACGGGCAGAGAAGGAGGATGCGGAGGTTGACGGTGGGGAGTCAGCGGCCGGTTTAACCGAAAGCCGAGAAAATTGCGTGCGCTCAGTTTTGGGAAATGCGAGATATCGAATCCGACAAGGACCAAAAGAAGGACGACGCAGCAGCGCTGGAGGCTGAGAAGCAAAAGAAGGACGAAGCGGCGGCCCGCCAAGCGGAGAAGAACCGAGGCGGGGCCAGGCCTTGATTTCGTGGACATAGGTGGCGGGCATGGGAGGGGCGCAATCTCCGCAATCTCGCAGATTGTTCTACGCAATTTATGCGGAGATTAAAAGCCCATTCTCCGCACGGCCTTCCCGGCATGCTGGTATCTGATATCACTATTTGATATTATTGTTCGGTGAACACCAAGCACCGGCGCACGCTGGAGGCGATCTTCGTGCGGCCGACGAAGGCCACGATCAAGTTCGCCGATGTCGAGTCGCTCGTAAAGACTCTGGGCGGAACGGTTACCGAACGGGAGGGCTCACGCGTGAGGATCGACCTTCACGGCGAGCAGTGGCGGTGTCATCGCCCGCATCCAGGAAAAGAAGCGAAGCGCTACCAGATCGAGGAGTTCAGAGAGTTGCTCGAACGCATAGGGGTAAAACCGTGAATACCATGACGTACAAGGGCTACAGCGCACGCGTGGAGTACGACGAGCGCGACAATATTTTCGTCGGCCGCGTGCTCGGCATTCGCACGCTGATCAGCTTTCACGGAAAGACCGTGGATCAGTTGCGCAAGGAGTTCAGGGCGGCAGTGGAGGACTACGTTGCCGACTGCAAAGACGAGGGCGTGCCGCCGGAAAAGCCCGCTTCTGGAAAGATCCTGCTCCGCCTGCCTCCCGAGTTGCACGGGGCGGCGCTGGTTGCGGCGCAGGCATCGGGCAAGAGCCTGAACCAATGGGCCGTCGAGATTCTCAAGGACGCGACCCACTCGTAAGGTCCACGCGACGTTACCCGCCTAGCCCCCGCCCGCCATCTCCCGCACCAGCCGGTACAAAAACTCCTGCCCGTCATAAAGCGACTTCACCGGGATCCGCTCATTCAACCCATGCGCCCGGTAGTCCGCAGGATCGATGAACAGCCCCGACACGCCGTAACAGGGGATCCCAGCATTCCGTAAGAACAGCGAATCCGTAGCTCCGGTGCTCATCGCCGGGACGACCGGCACGCCGGGCCAGAACTCGGCGGTGAGTTTCTCGATGGGCCCGAACACATCGGCGCGAAGCGGGGAGGGCGGGCTCGCGATGGGCTGGCGAAGGCGGGTGACGGTGATCGCGGGATTGCCCAGGGCATTGACGATGGACTGCTGGACTTCATCGGGCGAAGAGCCGGACAGCATGCGGCAATTGACCATCGCAGTCGCGCTCTGGGACAACGCATTGAGCGCGTGCCCGCCCTCCAGGCGAGTGGCGACGCACGTGGTGCGCATGAGGGAGTTGTGGAGCGCCGAAGAAGCAGAGAGCCGCGCCGCGGCCTGCGGATCAGGCGTGGCCTGCGCCAGAGCGCGCATGTCGGCCGCGACCTGCCCGGACTGGAGCTCGGCGCTGCGCGTGAAGTAGCCGTGCGTGATCTCGCTCAGCCGCACCGGGAACTGGAACTTCCAGAACTTCACCAGCGCCTCAGCCAGCTCGTAGATCGCGTTGTCCGCGCGCGGCACCGAGCTGTGGCCGCCGGGGTTCTTTGCCTCGAGCCGAAAACTCACCGACACCTTCTCCGCGGCCTGCACGCGGTTGAGCAGGGGCTTGCCGTCCTTCAGCTCGCCGCCACCCCCTTCGTTCAGCGCGAACTCGGCGTCGATGAGCGCCCTGTGGTTGGTCACCAGCCAGTTCGCGCCGTTCCACTTGGAGCCTGCGCCAAGCTCCTCATCCGAGGTCAGCGCGAGGATGATGTCGCGCTCCGGCTTGTAGCCCGCCTGCTTATACCGGATGAGGTTGGCCACGAAGATCGCCGCCATGGCCTTGTCGTCGATCGAGCCGCGCGCATAGAAGTAGCCGCCTTCCTCGACCAGCTTGAACGGGTCGCGCTCCCAGTCCGAGCGCTTGGCTTCGACCACGTCCAGGTGCGCGATCAGGAGCATCGGCTTCCTCAATTCGGTGCCTTTGAGCCGCACGACGAGGTTGCCTTTCTTCGGCCCGTCGGCCGGCACGAGGAGCTGCAGCTCGCTCTCCGAAAATCCCCCGGCCTTGAGCCGCGCCGCCATGGCCCGGGCGGCCTCGGTGTTATCGCCGACCGAGTCGGTGGTGTTGATCTCCACCAGCTCCTGGTAGATCGCGCGGAACAGCGCGCGGTCGGGCGCAGGCACAGCTAAGCGCCCCTGCAACCGCGAATGCGACGTGTCTGGTGATCATCTGCCCGGCTCCCCTTAAACGGCAATCGGCCCAATTACGTTTTTGAGACCCGCTCCCCGATTGGCTCTCCGGCCAATTTGTGTACCGGTGCCGGTACGTTTACTTGCTCGACGACCTTCCCGTGCACCGGCCAGGCTGGCCGATGGTGGCCCATCGCAGGGCGACCGGTCAACCAGCCACGGGGTCCAGAGGACCTCAGCCGGCCGTCGCAGACAAGCCAGGGTCGAAGTACGTGCGCAGGTACTTGGTGCCTGCGCTGCGCTCGGCGCGAAACTCCCACGGCGCTTGAGGCGCTTCCTGCGCCCATAGGCCCCGGCGTGCACCGATAGCTGCTGCAGCAAGCGGATAGAGCGGCGATGTCGGCTCCACGTACAGAGGCCATACCCACGCCATCCCGTTTAGGACCTGATGTGAGCCGGCATCGGTTTGACGGCACACCACGCGGCCTACGGGTCGTTCGTTCCTGGCGTCGTACCCGGTCTGACGAAACACGGCTTGCCGGCCAACTTCGCATAGCGCACGCAGCGTGTCGCCTGACTCCCGGTAGAACGGCTGGCCCTGCTCTGGTGCGTCTATCTCGGCAATGCGGATCTTCACCGGCTGCTTACCGATGAGAAGAGTAAGCGTGTCGCCGTCGTGTACTTTCAAGATGAGCGCAACGGTCTCACCAGCTTGCGCAAACTGCATAGATGACCAGACCAGTAAAGCAGCGCACGACACGGCAAATACCAACGTTGTCACCGTCACAAATGGCGGGAACGAAGTAGCGCCTGTTGGTCGATTCGCTCAATCCATTCCGCACCGGTTTCAGTGACGATGAGCTTTCGAGATATCTCGTCAACAGCGACCAGGCCGAACGCCATGAGGCGCGAGAGCGCAAAGGTCTCAATGCGGATACAGGCTGTACCAGCCAGCCCTTTCAACAGCTGTAAGTCCTCATCGCTGAGACCTTTGGTCATAATTGACTTCGTACCTCCTGTCGTGCTTCAGGAAATTGCGAACTTCATGCAACCTGTCTCCGACGAGTGCCAATGCCTCCTTGAGCTCCGCCTCCTCGACGCCCAGTTGGTGCGCCCAGTAGAGGACCTCGAACGGCCGGTCAACGTTGATATGGGCGAAGTCGTGGGCATCCGGTTCGGTCATGGCATTGTCCAATCGTGACTCGTCGACCCAGCCTGAATTACATCCCAAGGACGCTCAGTGCGTTCCTACTCATTGATCCCGAATAAGCCATGATCCAGCAGAGCTTCGGACGGTTAATCCTTGGGTCCGGCGAAAGATGCCTTTTGACCCAGATCGGCCCTTCGGGGATAGACTCTGTCGCACCGTGGCCGAGAAGGGCCAAATGCGAAATCCGATGCCGCCACCTCCTGATTGCCGTCCCCAAGACGCTCAAGACCACGAGTCCGGGTTATTGCCTTATTGCGCTGACGCGGCCATCGAGTGAAGCGGCGCGAGTTCATTGCACTGTTGGGTGGCGCAACTGCGATGTGGCCGATCGCCACGCCCGCGCAGCGATCCAAAGTGCCTCGAATAGGAGTTCTTGTTGTCGCAAATCCGGAACCATTCTTGAGCCTGTTCCACAAAGGCCTACGCGAACATGGCTATGTCGATGGCCAGAACATCCAGATCGAATTTCGATCGGCGGACGGAAAGTCAAATCTCCTTCCCGACTTAGCGGCGGAGCTGGTCCGACTCAACGTCGACATGATCGTCGCGGTCCAAACGCCCTGCGTGCAGGCGGCTAAGCGCGCGACGAAAGAGATTCCGATTGTCATGGCTCCAGCAGCGGATCCGCTCGGAACGGGTCTTGTCGACAGCCTGGCTCGGCCCGGCGGCAACGTTACCGGATCGTCCTTCATGACGGCAGAGATCCAGGGGAAAAATCTCCAATTCATTCGCGATACCCTGCCGTCGACTCGACGCGTGACCTTTCTGGGTGATGTAACGGACGCGATGGCGAAGCCTTTCCTCTATCAGATTCAGCTTTCTGCCCGAAACCTGAGCCTTGAGGTCCTGCCTATCATGGTCCGCAGAGACGCGGAGTTCGACGCTGCCTTCGCGGAAATGAAAAGAGAGAAGGTAGACGCCGTTATCGTCCAGCCGAGTTTGCCGCGCAACCGCATCGCCGATCTCGCGTTGAAATATCAGATGCCGTCAATTTCGCCCAACAGGGGCTTTCCCGAAGCGGGGGGCCTGATGTCATACGCCGGGAGTCTTCAAGAGGTTTATCGAAGGACCGCGGACTATGTGGACAAGATTCTCCGTGGCGCCAAGCCTGCGAACCTGCCAGTTGAGCAGCCGACGAAGTTTGAACTCGTACTAAACATGCGTACCGCCAAGGCTCTCGGCCTTCAGGTGCCGCAGTCAGTATTGTTACGCGCCGACCAATTGATCGAGTGACTTCGACCAGGCAAAGTCCCGTCGCAAGGTCGAGGAGCCAAACCTATGCGTCGCAGAACGAACTGAAACGCCTATGCGGGACTTACCCGAGGTTCTAGGCGCCAACATAGGGAGGAGGCGTACTGGGCAACCATCTCAGTCCGGATAATGAGCCCCAGTGCGTTGCGGGATGCACCCCTAAGGTAGGATGCACGCTGCAAAAACGGAACTTCCGCACGATGAGGGCAGCGCAAGGGGAGCGCAGTGGAATTCAAAGAACATAGAAGAAAACACAAGCGGTACTCGGTCCGCTGGAAAGCGGCCGTGGTGTTCGACCGCTCGAGCCAAAGACCGATCCTGCACACGGAAACGTTCGACCTCTCGATGGGCGGCGGGGCGATCCGGACGGAGTACGGCGACCTCACCGGGTCGATGGTCACGCTGCTGATCGCTCAGCCGCCGCGCCTGCCGGGTGAGCAGCCTCGGATGCTCAAGATCCAGGCCAAGGTCGTTTCGAGCGCGCAGGCGCCTGGCAAGTCCGGCTACCGGCACGGCGTGAGCTTCGTGCGCGCGCCCGGCGACAGCCTCGAGGGATTGGAGGAACTGCTCGCGGTGGTGCATGAGAAGGGCGCCGCAGAGCCGGCCCCGACTGGACCGGCGCAAGCCGTCCCTGAGGCGGCACCCGCGGCGCCCGCGCCGGTGGATCGGCTCGCCGCGCTCAAGCAGGCGGCGCAGGCAAAGCGCGACGAGGAAGCCTCGAAGCCAAAGTCCGAAACGAAAGAGGCGCGCGAAGACCGCGTGAGTAAAGCGCTGGAGCGCATCTACTGGTACCTGAAGGATCTGGTCGAGCAGCTCGACGTGCTTCAGCCCGATTATCCGAACAAGGGCTATGCGATCCATGGCGTGCCGGAGTTCACCGACTTCGCCTGGGACCTGGGCAAGCTCGATCTCACTACAAAGGAAACTTCGCCGATCACGAAGCTTTTCACCCAGGTTGTCCTGGATTTCCGCCTCTCCAAGCAAAAGCCCATGCTCAAGATCGACCGCGATCTTGCGGGGGTCGAAAAGCTGAAGCAGAGCCTGAAAGACTACGGACTGGCCTTTCATATGAGCGATACGCGCAACGCGCATGGCGCGATCGTCAAGGCGACCTTCAGTTTTCCGTGCGAGGTGATGGCGAAAGTCGAGTTCATCGGCAAATTCGACGCAGGCAAGCTGCTGATGAAGACGCGCAATATCGAGCGCTTCGGCATGATGGAGTTCACCATCGCACCCGAGGCCGTTACACCGGAGTCGCTCGGCGAACTGACGGGCTTCATCCTCGGGGAGACGAGCAAGGTAGGGCCCCTGCTCCTGAAGGGCGCCTAGCCCGCCCTAGCTCGCCCGGCTCCCCACCAGGTTCACGGCCGCCCGCAGGGCGTGCTCCAGCCCGCTGGGGTTCGCCTTGCCTTGGCCCACGATGTCGTAAGCCGTGCCCTGCGCCGGCGTAGTGAACACCGCCTTCAGCCCCGCGGTCACCGTCACCCCTTTGGAAAACCCGATGAGCTTGGTCGCGATCTGGCCCTGGTCGTGATACATCATCACCACGCCGTCATACCGCCCGGCGAGCGCCTTTATGAACAGTGTGTCCGAAGGCACCGGCCCCTCGCACGCGATGCCCGCGGCGTTCAGGCGGTCCAACGTCGGCTTGATGATGGTGATCTCCTCGTCCCCGAAGAGGCCGCCTTCGCCTCCGTGTGGATTCAGCGCCGCCACGCCGATGCGCGGCGGAGTCTTGCCCATGCGCGTGAGCATGTCGTGCGCGAGGCGCACGGCGCCTTCGATGCGCTCGGGCTGCACGAGGTCAACGGCTTTGCGCAGCGACGTGTGCGAAGTGACGCGGAAGGTGCAGAACTCCGGGATCACGTTCATCTCGCAGAAGAAGCCGCGGTGCCCCGTGAGGTCGCCGAACATCTGGTGCTCGTCCAAATAGTCCCAGCCGCCCTTTTTGATGGCGCCCTTGTTGAGCGGTGCGAAGCAGATCGCGTCCAGCCCTGAGCCCGCCATCTCGATCATCTTCTTGAGCGTCTCGCCCACGAGCCGGCCGCACTCCGCGCTGGTGGCGCCGCGCTCGAGGCCCGCGGTGTCGAAGTTGCCGAGGTCGATGAGGGGAATCCCGGGCGCGGACCAGTCGATGTGGGCGAGGCTTTTCACCTTGCGGACTTCCAGCCGAACGCCCGCATCGGCCATGCCGAGGTCCAGCACGCGCGCGTCGCCCACGACGACGACCCGGGCGAGCTCCCGCGCGACGGGCGACGCGAGAAGTTTTGCGCTGACTTCCGGCCCGACGCCGGTCGGGTCGCCGAGCATGAGGCCGACGACCGGGCGCCGGTCGGTGGACGAGGGCTGGTTCATTGCGGGATCCTAAAAGGTAAGTGCCTCAAGCCTAGTCGGGCTGGCTACCGGTGTCCTTCACAACCTTGGCCCACTTGATGAGTTCGGTGCGTAGGAACGCGGCGAACTCTTCCGGCGTACTGGGCGCAGCCTCGAGCCCCTGCAGCGCGAGCTTCTCACGGATCGCCGGCTCCTTCAGCGTCTCGACGAAGGCGGCGTTGACCTTGTCTACGATTGCACGCGGCAGCCTGGCGGGGCCGACGAGGCCGTACCAGTTCGAGGACTCGTACCCCTTGATGCCCGCCTCGGAGACGGTGGGTACATCCGGAAGGAAGGCAGACCGGTTGCGCGTGGTGACCGCGAGCACGCGGATCTTGCCGGCCTTGATCTGCGGGATCGCGCCGGGCGCGGCTGCGAAGCTCAGGTTCACCTGGCCGCCGATGAGGTCGGTCATCGCCTGGCCGCCGCTCTTGTACGGCACATGGACGAGGTTGACGCCCGCCATCGACTCGAACAGCGCGCCCGAAAGGTGACCGGCCGTGCCGTTGCCCGACGAGGAGTAAGTGAGCTTGCCCGGCTGCTGCCTGGCGAGCGCGACCAGCTCCTCGAGCGTGCGCGCGGGCAGCGACGGATGAACGACGACCACGTTGGCGAGCGACACGCCCATCGAAATCGGGACCAGGTCGCGCAGCGGATCGTAGGAAAGATTCCTGTAGAGGCTGGGATTGATCGCGAGCGCGGCGATCGTGCCCATGAGCAGCGTGTAGCCGTCGGGCGCCGCTTTCGCGACGGCTTCGGTGGCGAGGTTGCCGCCGGCGCCGGGCCGGTTGTCGACGATCACCGGCTGCCCGAGGCGTTCGGCGAGGCGGGGCGCCACGATCCGCGTCGCGATGTCCGTGCCACCGCCGGGCGCGAAGCCCACGACGATGTGAATTGGCTTGGCCGGGAAGTCTTGTGCCGGGGCGCCGACTGAGCAGGCGGCCAGCAGCAGCGTTGCCGCTATGCGTTTCAATTTCATGATCTATGAACCGGGAGGGTTGGGCCGTCCAGCGAGGCAATCTGTCCTGATCTAGAAGAATCGCTCGATGTCCAGGCCTGCGGCCTTTCCGGCATCCGCCATGGTCTTATCCGCAGTCGCCAGCCGGGTGCAATCGATGCCTTCGGCAATGGCAAGGTGCAGCGCATCCAGAGTTCGCAACGGGTACCGCCCGAGTCGGTCGATCAGGGCCAACGCCGCGATCAGGTGCCCGTCCGCCACCGGGTATACCTGCAACGATCCCGCACGGACATCCTTCTCGAACTCTGCGTATACCCGCGATTCAACGGCTTTGGTGATCTCGCCCGCGCGCCGGCGCCTGGCCAGAAGGCAGCGGAATTCAACTACGGTCAGGCGGCTGATGGCGGCAGCCGGTTGCTCCAGGATGAACGCCTCGAACGCCTCGGAGAACGGCTCGTTGAGATACCACTTCGCCAGGGCGCTGGTGTCGAGATAGGGCCCCACTAGCGCTCATCCCGCTCGGAGCGGACGTGCGCTTCGCTGCCACGCTTCAGTCGCGGCATGCTCGCCCGCAATTCCGCATGCGAAGGCATCCGCTGCTTACTAGCCAACGGCAGCAGGCGTGCAATCGGCCGTCCGTGGCGCGTCACCACGACTTCCCCCTCGCGAGACAACAGCTCGTCAAGCTGGGCCAATTCCTTGCGTACTTCTCGGATACTCAGATGCTTCATAGCCGTCCCGAATGTGACACAACAAGATAAATTGTGGCACAACGGCCAGTGCATCGCAATTGGATTTGGGCAGCCACAAAAGCGAAACGGCCCTCGCGGGCCGTTCGTATGTGAACTTCGAAAAGATCTGTCTGCTTGCCTTTCAGAGAGCCGTCAGCACGCCGTTCTCCGCACGGACCCGCGCGCCGACCGCAAAGGACGGCGGGGCGGCGTAAGAGAAGGTCTGCGTGCCGCCGTTGTCCAGGCGCACCACCGCTTCGTAGTGCGTCGCGGTCTTCATGCGCTTTTCGATCTCGTTGCCGGCGAGCACGCCGCCGGCCGCACCGGCGATCTCCGCCACCGTCGTGCCCTTGCCGTTGCCGATCTGGCTGCCGATCAGCGCGCCAGCGATGCCGCCGCCGATCTTGCCTAGATAAGTGCCTTCGCCCTTCACCTGCACCGGGTTGATCGATTCCACCGTGCCGCAGGTGAGGCAGGCGTTTGCAGCCCTGCGCTCGGCGCGCTGCCCTTCGCGTGCCTGCGATCGCACAAGCGGATGTCCAAGCGCAGCCGTCGTCTCGCGATCGCGGACGCGCAGCGTCGAGGTCACAGCCGCACCGGGCGCGATTTGGTCGCGGTTCTTGATGGTGTAGCTGCCTTCATAGACGCCGGGGCGAGTCTCGGCCATCGCGAGCTTGCCCTTGATGCCGGCGATCTGCGCAGTCGCCGTGCCGCCGGGCGTTCCGTTAAGGGACAGCATCAGTTCTTCGCCAGCGGCGAGGCTGGACGGCGCGTCCACATCGAAGCGTTCGATGCGCGGCGCCACTCCCGCCGCGCGTTGCGCGGCGGTCGGGCCTGAATTCCTCGGGGCGATCACGGGTTCGTCCAGCACCATGCTGGACACCTTGTTGCCCACGCGCAGGTTGACCGTGGCCTTGCTGGCCGCGGTGATGTGGTCGCGGCTGCGGATCGTATAAGTGCCTTCATAGACACCGGCTTCGGTTTCGGCGAGCGGCAATCCGCCCGTGGCGCCGGCGATCTGCACGACGGCCGAACCGCCGGGCGTGCCATAGAGCGTGAATACGAGTTCGCGTCCGGGAATCGAACGCGGTACCGGCGCGACGTCGAATCCGTCGATGCGCGGATCGGCACTCCGGGAGGTCTGCGCGACGGCGGGCTCGGATTGGAAAGCGAACGGGAGGACGGCGGCCAGTGAGAAGGCGGCTGCGGCGATTCGGTTGTTCATGTGGTGCCTCGTGCAAAGGGCATGCGATTGGCGCCGCCGGCGAATGTCCGGCGGGCGAGGTAATTTTTTCTTTTCCAACGGCGTATCTTGCCTCGCCAGCCCAAAACGCTCTGTTCGCTGGCGAACGCAGGGCAGTTAGCTGCGCCCGGCCGGCTTGCAACCGGAAGTTCGCCAATTGCGGTTTGCGACAAAAGTGCGGCCAGCGATTCTGCGCATGCCCGCCCTTCGCCGCGTCAGCCCGATGACAGTGTTCAACGTCGACTTGCATCCGCCCAACGTGGCATACGTGTGACGGCGGATAGGCGTAAGGTGCCCCTAGCCGCGCCAATGTACCTTTGCCACTCAAACGCGACGACTTCCCAGGTGTCTCGTCAATGGTGAGCAAGGACTCGAAAACAAGCGATCCCGCCCTCGGCTTGAATTCCGTTACGGCGATATCCGATTCGCTGCGGCAAACGGGAAAGATGCACTCCGCGGCCGTTGGCGAGCAGGTGCAGTACCCCTTGCTATTTGGCCAAGACAACTACGTGCCACCCCGAACCGGGGAGCACGAACACGTGCGCGCGAGCCAGCTGCCGACCAAAGGCTGCGCCCCACTCGGGGCGGTGCTGTGCACCGAGCGACTGCAAAGCCGGTTGGGACGCAGCCCCGATCTCCAGGGGGAAAACGCGGCACTTTGCGTATTGGCCGAGGCGCTGGCCGATTCGCCCGATACGATCCTGCAGACTCTCGCCGACACCGTATTGAGCGTTTTGAATGTGGGCTCCGCGGGTGTCAGCTTACTGACCGAAGACAAGCTTGAATTTTCCTGGGCGGTCGTCGCCGGTGCCTGGCATGCGCATGCCGGAAAGAGGACGCCTCGCAGTTTCAGCCCCTGCGGGGATGTCCTCGATCGCAACGTCCCGCTCCTCTTCGAGCGCCCCGAGCGTCGCTATGCCTATTTTTCAGCCTCGACACCGCTTGCAAAAGAGTGCCTGCATGTCCCGGTGCGAATCCACGGGAAGGCGGTGGGCACGGTGTGGGCAATCACCCACGATGACAGCCGCCAGTTCGACCTGGAGGACCTGAGGCAACTCGAAAGCCTTGCCCGCTTTGCCGCTGCGAGCTGCCAGGCCACGGCCTTTTTAAACCGCAAGGTCGAGCAGGAACGCACGCTCAGGGTGAAGGAAGCGGCCCTTGCGCAGATGGAAGAGCTGATCGGCCATCGCACAGCGCAATTGGAGACGTTGCTGAACCGGGCACCGCTCGGGGTCTACCTGGTCGATGCCGACTTTCGCATTTGCGAGGCCAATCCAATCGCCCTGCAAGTCTTCGGGGCCCAGCCGAACGTCATCGGCCGGGACTTTGACGAAGTGATCCACGTCCTGTGGCCCGGCGTGTACGCCGACGAAATCGTCCAACGGTTCCGCCACACGCTCGCCTCCGGCGACTCTTTCGTCGCCCCCGAGAGGACCGAGCATCGGATTGACCTGAACGCGGTCGAATCGTTCGAGTGGCGCATCGATCGCGTTCCAATGCTCGACGGACGCAACGGCGTGGTGTGCTATTTCAGGGACATTTCAGAGAGGGTCGAAACGCAGCGCCAGCTTGTCGAAAACGAGCACCTCTATCACCAGCTCTTCAACCTCCTCGATGCGGGGTACTGCATCATCGAGATGATTTTCGATGACGCAGGCAAGCCCGTGGATTACCTTTTTCTCGAAGTCAACGCCGCCTTCGAGAAGCAGTCGGGCATCCGCGACGCGCCAGGCAAAAGAATGCTCGAGATTGCACCGAACCACGAGCGGTACTGGTTCGAAACGTATGGGCAGGTTGTGCGCACCGGGGAGCCGATCCACTTCATCAACACTGCCCAAGCGCTTAACGACAACTGGTTCGAGCTGTACGCGTTCCAACTCGGCGGGCGTGCAAGCCGGAAGGTCGCTGTGGTCTTTTACAACATCACCGAGCGCAAAAACGACGAACAAGCCCTGCGCGAATCGGAAGAAAGGTACCGTGCGAGCGAAGAGCGGTCGCGCGCATTGTTCGATAGCGGACCCATAGCGATGTATTCGTGTGACGCGGGGGGCGTCATCCAGGCGTTCAACCGGGGGGCGGCCGCCTTATATGGTCGCGAGCCCGCGACGGGGGATACCTGCGAAAAATTCCTGTCTGCGTTCAAGGTCGGCGAGCCCAGCAAGGAAGGCCTCGCGTATTCCCGCACGCCAATGGCCCAGGTGTTGACTGGCGAACTGGCCGACGTGCGCGACATGGAAATCGAGATCGTGCGCCCCGACGGCTCGCAACTCACCGCGATCGCCAATATTGTCCCGCTGCAGGATGGCAATGGAAAGATCACGGGCACGATCAATTGCTTCTTCGACATCACCGAACGCAGCCGGCTGGAGAAAATCGCCCTCGAACAGGCCGAGTCGCTGTCTGAACTGCATCGTCGCAAAGACGAGTTCCTGGCGATGCTCAGTCACGAGCTTCGCAATCCCCTTGCGCCCCTTTCGAATGCGGTACAGCTCCTGAATTTGCGCAAAGACGACGACCCGGTGCGCCAGCAAGCCCGCGACATCATTACGCGCCAGGTCGGCAACCTTAAACTTCTGGTCGACGATCTTCTGGAAGTGTCCCGCCTGACGACTGGCAGGGTGCAGCTGCGTCGCGAGCGGATAGCCTTGCGGGATGTCGTGGACAGGGCGGTCGAGACAGCGCAACCCCTGATTTCAAGGCTGCGGCACATATTGACATTGTCGATCCCCTCCACGCCGATCTGGCTCTATGCGGATGCGGGCAGGATTGAACAGGTGGTCATCAATCTGCTCAACAATGCTGCCAAATACACCCTCGATGGCGGCAACATCTGGTTGAACCTCTCGCAGGAAAACGACATGGCGGTGATGAAAGTGGGCGACACAGGTGTCGGCATCGACGAAGCGCTTCTGCCGGACATCTTCGACCTCTTTACGCAGGCCGATCGCTCCCTCGATCGCTCGGACGGCGGGCTGGGGATCGGACTCGCGATCGTGCGGCAGCTGGTGGAGCTGCATGACGGGACAGTCAAGGTCAACAGCGTCCTCGGCCAAGGGAGCGAGTTCATCGTCCGCCTCCCCCTGATGTTGACCAAGGTGCCGCTCGTGGCGCCCGTGGCGGCCGAAGGCTCGTCGGATTCCCCCCTGCACAAGAGTTGCCGTGTGCTGGTGGTCGATGACAATGTCGATGGCGCGCAAATGCTGACAATCCTGTTGAAGGCTGCGGGCCACGACACCTGGCTGGCCCACGACGGCTCGAGCGCGCTCCTTACCGCGATCGAATGCATGCCCGATGTCATTTTGCTGGACATCGGCTTGCCTGGACTCGATGGCTATGCGGTGGCCAGCCGGATCCGGTCGCATCCAGCCCTGATGACGGTGACATTGGTGGCGGTGACGGGCTACGGACAGGAGACCGATCGGATGAGGGCTCGCCAGGCGGGGTTCGACCATTACTTGGTAAAGCCCGCTCAGTTCGCCGAAGTCGAAAAAATACTGGCGTCCGTATCGGCCGCGCGCTCCGATCGTTGACCCGCGCTTACTTCGCCGGCACGACGGTCCGCAGTTCCCGCACCACCGCGCCTTCCTTCACGCTGCCGCTCGTCGTGCCTTCATTCATTCGGCGTACGCACTCTTCGCGGTCCTTCGCCGGCTGGCTGTCGCAGCGGGCCAGGCGATTCTTTTCGAGCTGGGCCTCTTCGTTGGTGAGCCCGCCGCGCTTGGATTCCTGAAGCGCCGCGCCGGCTTCGCGCAGGCAGGCGTTGCGGTCCCCGACGTCACTCTTCATGCAGGCAGCGCGATCGCGGTTGTAGGTGGCTTGAGCCTCAGACATCTTGGCTTTGTCCGCGGCAAACGCAGCAGAAGCGCAAAGCAGGACGGCTGATACAACTACAGATTCGATTTTGGGCATGGGATTCGCTCCTTGGAGCCGTCCACTCTGGCAAGAACGAACGCCCCCGTCAGTGCGCAAGCGGACATAGCTTTGCAACATTCACCCATATAGATTAATGTTCGGGCCATGGATCTCGACGACATTCTGATCGCACTGGCAGACGACACCCGGCGGTCGATCCTCAAGCGCCTGGCCTCGGGCGACGCGAGGGTGACCGAAGTGGCCGAGCCGTTCGCCATCTCGCTCAATTCCGTCTCCAAGCACATCCGCATCCTCGAGCGCGCCGGCCTCGTATCCCGGCGCATCGAAGGGCGCGACCACTTCCTCTCGCTTGAGCGAAAGCCGTTCGATGAGCTGACGCACTGGATGCTGGAGACGCGCGCCTTCTGGACGAGGCGGCTGGATGCGCTCGAAGCCGCGTTGCATGCCGAGGACGCCATCGAAGCCGCGAAGAAACCCCCGACCCCCCCGAAACGGAGAAAGAAATGACTGCTACCCAAAGAACCGAAGTCGCGACCCTCATCGAACCCGGTACCGTGAAGATGGAGCGCCTGCTGCCGGGCCCCGTCGAGCGCGCCTGGTCTTACCTCACCGAGTCGGACAAGCGCGCCAAGTGGCTCGCGGGCGGCGAGTTCGACCTGCGCGTCGGTGGCGACATCCGCCTGGAGTTCGACAACAGCAGGCTGCCGAACGACGAGGCCGGCCTGGCGAAGCATCCGGGCACGGGCATCCACACTTTCACCGGCAAGGTCACGCGTCTCGAGACGAACCGCGTGCTGGCGCATACGTGGCTATGGGGCGACACCGAAACGGAAGTCGCTTATGAGCTCACGCCCAAGGGCAAGGACGTGCTGCTGACCATTGTCCATCGGCGCCTCACGAACGAGGTGGCGAAGAACGTGCTGGGCGGCTGGGACGTGCACACGGGCATCCTCGCCGACCTGCTCCACAATGTTCCCCCGCGCCCGTTCTGGACGACTCACGACCGGCTGGCACCGGAGTACGCCGCCCGGGCTTAACGCTGTTCAAAAGCCGATTCTCCGGAATTGACTTTCGGAGATTGGCTTGCCCATTGGCTCTAAAGGCAGTTCGTGTATCGGCACCAGTACAGGATCGAGCGAAAATAAACCAGCGCGGGGATTTTTGAGGGACTAGTGTTCGATCACGAGATCCGCGTGACCAAGTGTTCAAGCGCACAGAGTCTGGCTCCAGGGCTGACATCATGTCCGCAGCGCGACTAATGCGATATGCATGAACCTTTTCAGCCCGGCGTAGAGGCGGCTCCCGTGAAGTCCAGGCGGAGATTTCCGCACGTCGAATTTTCAAGCACCAGGCGAAACGCACTCACCGCGCTACTCGCGCTCGGAATCGCCGCACCCGTCGGCCTTCGCGCGCAGCCATCAAGCACTCCGCGGCGCATTATCGTGTTCACCGCATCGACGGCGGCGAGGGACTGGTTCCTCGCCGGGATGCGCGACCGCGGGTGGAAAGACGGCGTAAATATAGAGTGCAGTGTCAGGCAGGTGCCGGAGATCGATGAGGCTGCTCTGCGATCCGAGCTGCAGGATCGAACGCGACGCGTCGATGCAATCGTCGCGGCCGGTGCGCTTCGCATTCGCGCAGCCATGAATGCAACCCGGTCCATCCCTATCATCGGCATCGATCTCGAATCGGACCCGGTGGCAAGGGGGTTCGTCAAAAGCCTCGCGCGTCCGAAGGGAAACGTCAGCGGCGTCTGGATGGACCTGCCGGAGCTGAGCGGAAAACACCTGCAGTTGCTCAATGAGACGATGCCGCAGCTGGAAAGGGTTGGAGTGCTGTGGGACGATCGCTTTACCGGACCGCAGCTTGCCCATACCGAGGCCGCGGCGCGAGCGTCAAGGACGTCGCTTTTCACGGTGGCCATGCATGGCCCAGCCGACCTGCCCTCTGCTTTCGATCGGATTGTCATGCAGCGGTCCCAGGCGCTGCTGGTCTTTTCATCGCCTACGGTGTTCGTTTCCCTTTCCCGGATTGCAGAGGCTGCGCGCGACCTTCGCCTGCCGTCCGTTTGCCTGTTTTCCAACTATGCGGAGGTCGGCGGATTGCTTTCGTACGGGCCGAATTTCGCCCTGATGTATCGGCAACTGGCCGGCTATGTCGACCGAGTACTGCTGGGCAGCGACGTCGGCGACCTTCCCATCGAGCGCCCGACGCAGTTCGACCTCGTCATCAATCTGAAGACGGCCAAGGCACTGCGGCTTCCGGTCGGGCCATCCATGCTGTCGCGGGCGAACCGGGTGATCGAATAAGCGGTTCGTCCCAGCGGGATGAAGGGCCATTCTTCAAGCCCGCGTAGCTGCGATGAGCGTCTCTACCTTCGGGATTTCCTCGACAGTCCACAAAAGCTGCAGCAGATTGTCCAGGCGATCGGCCGACAGGTGCCGCCTTGCCATCGACCGGAATTTTTCTTCCATCTCGGCGTCGGTCATGGGGTTCCTGTAGTGCCCGCGGTGATACTCGACTCGCGTGGTCCTGCGCGCGCCCGATTTCAGGACGACCTCGAGCTCGCACAGGCTGAATTCGTTCTCCCTCCGGTCGGCCTCCTCCGAGGGCAGGCACCTGACGCGGCTCACGAGGGCGAGCAGGCGCGCGTCATGAAGGTAGCGATCCTCGTAGTACTCGGGTTCGATCTTGCCGTACATGAGCATCACGCCCGCCGAGTACGGAATGCTGTGATCGGCGGTCTCGTGCGTCTGCGGCCGCCATTTGTCCGGGCCATCGGCCATGATCTTGATGGCCGAGCGCGAGACATGGATGTTGACCTGCTCGATTTCGTCGGCGCTCTTGAAGAAGAGCCGAATATCGAGGGCGGCCTGCGCGACGGTTTGCGAAAACTGGCCGAGCGGAAATCGCTTCGTAAACGCGCGCCGGATCCCGAACGGCTCGCCGAGCTGCGGCGGGGCGACGCTCTTCTTTCCCATGACCTTGAAAAAGCCGTAGCGTCCCTCGAACACGTTGGCCGGCCCCGACATGCCGCTCTTGGCGAGCTGCACCGAGAATATCGCCTTGCGGCAGGCATCGGCCGCTGCGTAGGCCTTCCAGTTCGACAACGTGTCGGCGCGTCCCTGGCGGGTCGCGGTGTTGCCGCCGACTGTGATCCCGATCGCGTGCACCAACTGGTCCGCCGTCAGGCCCGCGAGGCGACCCGCACCGATGACCGCCGCGATCCCAGTGATCGTCGTATGGTCGATGCCATTGCCGAGATAGTCGAAGACGTCGGCGACCTTGGCGAACATCTCGTAAGCGACCACGGTTGCGGCGACCAGATCCCGGCCGCTTCGGTCACCCACTTCCGCCGCGGCCAGCAATGCCGCGAGCGTATCGCTCGGGTGCCCCGCGCCGCGGGTCAGGCTGACGAACCCATCGTTGAAATCGAGGTACCGGATCATGACGCCGTTGGCGAACACGGCCAGATCCGGACTGGTCCTGATGCCGGTGAACAACACCGTGGCTGCGTGTTTCGAGCTCACATCCTTCGCGAGGTCGATTGCAATGCGGCTCGGCTCGGCCGCATACCCGCCAAACGCGCAACCGAACGTATCGAGGATGGAGCGCTTCGCGATACGCACAACGTCGCTCGGGATGTCCTCGTACTTCAGGCCGATCGCATAGCGTGCGAGGGTCTCGGCCAGCGCAACCTCCCGGCTGCCGGACGCGGTAGAACTTCGCCCGAGGGTTTCCTGGGCCGCAGCCGGCAAGCCGCCTGCAGCTGCGCCGATCGCACCGGCCTGTTGCAGGAACCTCCGCCGGCTATGGGAAGCAGTCATCTAACTACCCGATCGGCGCGCAGAAGAACGGGTCGGGCGCTCGAAAGCATCTCCTGCACCTCCACTTTCAGAGCTTGGCCGAACCGCAGAGCCGGGTCAGAGTTTCGTGGAGGCGCGGGTCAACAGCTTCCAGGTGCCGGCCTGCTTCTGCCAGTTCATCAGGATGTGCAGGTTGGTCGAACTCTTCTTACCGTCCGCTACCGTTTCACTCTCACCAAGCCAGTGAAACCGCACGATTGCAAGGTCGCCTACGACGCGGATCGAGGGATCCTTGTATTGCAGGGACAGTGTCTTCGACCTGCCGCTGGTGGCGTTCTTGATGAAGGCCGCCTTATCCTCGACTCGCGCGTCCGAGTGGCTGTAGCTCAGTTCCGGCGCAGTGAGTTCTTCGAGCCCCTTCGCGTCCTGTGCGATCTGGGCGGTGCGGAAAGATTCGACCCGCTTCGCGACAGCCTCTTCATCAGGCGACAGCGCAAAAGCCGAAACAGCTGCCAGAAGGCCAAGCACCAAGGCAGGCAGCATCAGGTGACGACGATTTATTTGCATGGTTGTTCTCCCCTTTGAGGAAGAGGAGTCTACCCCTCGGGCGGCCTGCAGGGGGACGCCGCGAGGGCCGGGGTCTCATGTAGAGTCCTTCACTTGCCGCTGGAACGGAGCATGATGACAGCGGGGCGCGGGATGGCCGGCGCGCCGTGCGTCGCCGCACAGACCGGAGCTTGGGGCACTTGTAGAATTTCGCATTTCACGACGAGGTCACGATGGTTGAAACAGCACGCAAAGGAATCGACCGCACACTCATCTCCTTCGAGGAGGACTACGCAGTGCGCTACTGGTGCAACGTTCTCGGCTGCACGCAAACGGCGCTCAGGTCCGCCGTGAGGGCCGTCGGCAACGACGCCGCCGCAGTGCGGGCACAGCTTAAAAAGAAGTAACGTTCGGCCCGCAGTTACAAAGTGTTGCAACCCTTTGTTCTGTAACGAACGGAAGAACGCCCGCTCCTCGGCTTACGATCCTTCTGTGATGACGGCGCACAGATCGCCGCCCAAACAGCCAAGGAGCACGACCATGCTGAGAATCACCGACAAAGCGTTCAAATACACGTCAGCCGTCAATACGGACCTCAAGAAGCGCTTCGAGCAGATCATCCGCGAGCAACGCGCTGCTGCAAAAGCTGCGCAGGCGGCGGCGAGGACAGTGACGAATTCGGTAGTCCCAATCCGGACGCCGTCTTTCGCCTGATCACCGTTCAGACGTTCCGGTCAATTTGGCCGAATTCACTTTCGTAGATCGGCCGCCGGAGCGGCTCGCGGGCCAATTTTCGTACCGGTGTCGGTACATCCGTGACTAACTGTCCAAGCGGATCCCGCGCTCCTTGGCAATCGTAGTCCAGCGCGCAATGTCCCGCCGGATGTACTGCCCGAACTGGTCCGGCGTCATCGGCATCGGTTCCACCGCCTCCACCGAAAGCCGCTCGCGCAGCTCCGGATTTTTCAGCACGACGCCGAGCGTGTCGTTCAACTGCTTCACGAGTTCCGCCGGCATGCCGGCAGGGCCGACGCAGCCATACCACTGCATCGCATCGAACCCCTTGAAGCCGACTTCGTCGAGCGTCGGCACGTCCTTGATCTGCGGGCTGCGCGTCGAACCCGTGACCGCAAGCGCGCGCACGCGGCCCGAGCGGATGAACGGCATCGCGGCGGCAAGGCCCGGAAACATCGCGTGCGTGCGGCCTGCAACGAGGTCGGTGAAGGCCGGGGCCACCCCCTTGTAAGGCACGTGAGTCATCGGCGCATTCGCCTGCTGCTTGAAGAGTTCCATCGTCAGGTGCGTAAGCGTGCCTTGCCCCGCTGAGCCGTACGAGATCCCATCTGCGTTCTTGTGCAGGAAATCGACGAAGGCTTTGAAGTTCTCCGCGCTCACCGATGGCCCGACCACGAGCACATTGGGCGTGCCGCCGATCATGCCGATCGGCGTGAAGTCCTTGATGGCGTCGTAGGGCAGGGCGCGCGTGGCGGGGCTCGTGCCGTGCGTGGCGACGTAACCCTGCATGAGCGTGTAGCCATCGGGCGCGGCGTGGGCGGTGTTCTGGCAGGCGATGATCCCGCCGCCGCCGCCCTGGTTGTCCACAATGAACGGCTGGCCGAGCAGCTTGCCCCAGCGCTCGGTGACCGTACGGGCAATCATGTCGTTACCGCCGCCCGCCACCACGGGGACGATATAGCGGATCGGCTTGCGCGGGTAGGTTTGCGCGAGCGCCGTTTTGCTTGCAAGCGCAAGCGCGGACGCGGCGACCAGGAATTCACGTCTGTGCATGGAGCCTCCTTAACGATGCCGGTGCGACCCGCGCTTGGCATGCGGGCGCTCCCTTTGTCCATTACGGGATTCTCCTATGGCTGAAGCGTAGCAGGAGGCGGATTCTCGCGTGGATGAATGTTGACAATATGTCTACACTGATGTCAAATCGTCAACATGCTTACCGACCATGAACCCGTTCGGGCCCTGTGCGGGGGCGAGGCGCGCTTTCGTCTCGTCAAGGCGCTTTACGAATCCCCGCAGACCGCCTTCCACCTGCGCGGCCTGGCCGCAGCAGCGCGCGTCGACCCGAGCCAGGCGCACCGGTTGGTGCGCGGCTTCGTCGCCGCCGGCCTGTGCGAGGCGCTCGAGGGAGCACCTTCCAAGACCTATCGGGCGGCTTCGGGCCATCCGCTGGCCGACGCGCTCGCCGAGACCTTCAGGACGACCGTGCGGCGGGACGCTGAGGACGAGGTCGACCTCTCGAGGGCGCCCGTGTTGCGCTCGCTCCTGTGGACGGGCCGGGAGCGCACGCAGATCCCGGCGCGCGAGGCCTTCAGGCACTACGAAAACAACTGGCGCCAGGTCAGGAACGCGCCCATGGGCGCCGGCGAAAAAAAATTGCTCCAGCGCCTTGCCAGGGACTACGGGAGTGGCCTGATCAATGGCTGAGTTTCACCGTCCATTGCATAACCGGATTGCCGCCATCCTCGAGCGCATGGACGCGAAGTTCCTAGAGGAGGCGGAGTGCTACTTCGGCGGGGGCACGCAACTCGCGATGTCGCACGGCGAGTATCGTGAATCTCGCGACGTGGATTTCCTCGTCTCGTCGACCAAGGGATTGCGCAAGCTGCGCGAGACCCTCAGCGACCGGTCGCTCGGCAAGCTCTTCAAGCGCCGCATCTTTCTCGAGCGCGAAGTGCGCGCCGAGCGCGATGCGATCCGCACCTTCGTGAAGGAGTCCGAAACGGCCGCGCCGATCAAGTTCGAGATCATCGTGGAGGCGCGCATCGACCTCGACGGAAAAATCGATCGCACCCTTGGCGTGCCGGTGCTTTCGCTCACGTGCGCAATCGCAGAAAAGCTGCTCGCCAACGCAGACCGCGGCCGCGCGAAGGAGCACCGCGCGCGCGACGTGATCGACCTCGCGTTCGTGAGCCTAAAAGCGCGTGCAGCGGATTTTGAGTCCGCCTTCAGGATCGCCGAGGCGCCGTACGGTCGCGTCGTCGTAAGGGAACTGGACGAAGTGCTCAAGATGCTGCGCCTCGATGCCAAGTTTCGCGCGCAATGCGTCTCTGACCTCATGATCGAGGACGTCGGCGCTCTCAAGCGAGGGCTCACCAGGCTGAACAGCCTCAAGCGGGGCTTGCGCTCGCAATAAGTGGGGTCAGAGTCGACTTATGGCGAACCGTATTTGACTCTGACCCTTTTCCTGGTTGACGCACGGAAGCCGAAGGCGAGGGCCACCATGCCGGCGAGCCAGCCGCCGGGAGGAACCTCCGCGAGCAGCGCCTGATCCGGCGCGGAGTCCTCCAGCAAGGCCTCCGGATGCATCGACATCTTGTGCAGGGCCCCGCCGATGGGCGCAGTTGCAGGCTCTGCTGGGCCACCCCCCGTGGCGCCGACCGGAGGGGGCAGGCCGTACTCCGCGCGCGCGGGCTGGTTATAGCGAGGCGTATAGGTCGCCAGCGGATTGCCGTTGACGAACCGGAACGGCAGGGACACGAGCGCGAACTCGTCCGCAACCCGCTTCACCGTTTGGATTGCAAGGTGCAGGTGCGGGCCGGACGAATAGCCGGTCGACCCCGCCAGCCCGATCTCCGCCCCGGCGCTCACCCGCTGTCCCGGGACGACGAAGATCCCCTGGTGGGCGAAGTGCGCGTAGGTTGCGATGGTCCCGTCGGCATGGAGGATGCGCACTTCGTTGGCTTTTTCGAGCAGGGCCGGGTCGAGCGCGCCGATCTCCCGGCTGGCTTCGGTCGAGATCACGATGCCGCCCCGCGCTGCGACGACGGACGTGCCCTGGGGCATCGCGATGTCCACGGCATACCGGCTCACCGCGTCATGATGGGTGGTGATTGGGCCGTCCGGGACCTGGCTGAAGGAAAACGCCTCGTGGTTCTCGAACGGGAGCCGGTACTCGGCATCGTTCGCCTGCGCGGCGTCCAGCTTGCCCACCATCCACGTGCTGAAAGTCCTGAAAGTGTACGGCTCGCCCTTGACCGCTCTCTGAACCCGCAGCAGGACGACCGGCCTGTCTCCGGGGGCCACCTCGGTAAACAGCGGCGTCGGCTGGTCGGTGGCGATGCCCTCGAACTCGGTGATCGACACTTTGACGGAAACCGGAGCCGGACCGAGGTTCAGCGCGACCACGCGGTAGCCGTCGCCGTCTTTCTGCGATTCAACCGAGAAGGGATACCGGAGCTGCGCATTATCGGGTGCACCAAACGCATTCGTGCACACCAGCAAGGCGAGCAGGACGCATCGGCTGAAGATCATGGAGCACTTCCTCTGAGGTTTTGACCGGTCTTTTGCCGGATACAGCTCTGAAAAACTCACCTTGAAACGTCGGGAAGAGTCCTTCAGTCGAAGGATTTGCGCAACCAAATATTTCACGCTCGGCCGCTATACTCGCAATCCTTTTAGCGCGACGCGGTTCTTAAGTCAGGGTTAATTAATGAGCGAGTTTTTTTGGAGCGACGAGTACCTGCTCGGATACGGTGCGATGGACGCCACGCACCGCGAATTCGTCACGATCGTCAACTCCCTCCTCCAGTGCGCGGACGCCGATGTCGAAAGCCGTCTGCAGGCGTTCGCCCGGCACGCGGAGGCGCATTTCAAGGAAGAGGACGACTGGATGGAGCGCACGAGCTTTCCGCCGCGCGAATGCCACGTCGAGGAGCACGCGGCGGTCCTGAAATCGGTCTACCAGGTGCTGGAAGTCGTCAAGGAAGGCGACTTTGCGGAAGGGCGGCGGCTTGCGGCGGCGCTGGCCGACTGGTTCCCCGGCCACGCCTTCCACCTCGATTCGGCCCTGGCGCAGTGGATGGTGAAGCAAAGCCACGGCGGCAAGCCCGTGGTCATCCGGCGCAACGTCCTCCAGCGCGACAAGGGGTAGAGCCTCGCGGCCCAACCGTGGGCTGCCTCCAGTCAGGCGGCGGCGGAGCGCACCAGGTCGACTCGCGGCGCGTCCGACATGAGGCGGTCGAACTCCTTCTTCACCACCGCATAGCATTCGCAGACGCCTTTATCGAGGCCCTCGCGCTTGAGCACGGAAATATGGCCGCGGCGGTAGTCGATGACGCCCTCTTCGCGCAGCCGTCCGGCCGCCTCGGTAATCCCTTCGCGCCGCACCCCAAGCATGGTGGCGACGAGTTCCTGCGTCATGACGAGCTTGCCCGAAGGCACGCGGTCGACCGAATGGTGCCGGTTGCAGACCGCGGTCTGGGTCATCTGCGTCATGAGCGCCTGGGTGTAGCGCAGGAAAAGCTTCATCATCACGCCGGCGCGATCGAACTCTTCCTTGAGCTTGCGGCGCTCGAGCCGGTAGGCGTAGCCGGCCGTCTGCACTACGGCGGAACTCGGCGTCGTGTCACCGCCCATGAAAAGCGAGATCCCCACGACGCCCTCTTTGCCGACGCCCGCGATTTCCGCGGACGCGCCGGATTCGATGACGTAATGCAGGGACACGATGCAGCTCGTCGGGAAAAAGGCGTGCGTCATCTGGTCGCCGGGCTCATACAGGAAATCGCCCAGCTTCATCGGTACGAGTTCGAGGTGCGGCGCAATGCGGTCGAATTCGGCGCGAGGCAGCGCGGCCAGCAGCTGGTTGTGGTTCGGGCTGGATGTTAAGGGCGGGTTCGTCAGCATGGCGCTCTCCTAGTGTTGCCGCGTGGTTTCGACACCGATTCCACGGTAGCCGATGAAGCGGGCCGAGCTGTTGAACATCGGCTCGCCGCTCACGCGATAGCGCGACCTCGATCCGTCGCTATGCACGCGGCTCAGAGTGTAGTCGAGGAAAGGCTGGCGCAAGGCGATGGTCGCCTGCAGCGCCGCACGCTCTTGTTCGTCCCAGCCGTCCGGCACCGCTGAAGCGGATCCCGCCAGTGCAGGCACCCGCATGCCGAGCATGTCGAGCACGGGCCCTGACACGCGCGTGAATTCGCCCTGTTCGTTCTGCTCCCAGTACCAGTCGGAGGCAAGCTCGGCCAGGCTGCGAAAGCGCGCTTCGCTTTCGCGCAGTTCCGCCGTGCGCTCGGCCACCGCCTTCTCGAGCTCCTGGTTGTAGTTGGCCAGTTTCTTGTAGAGCAGGCGCACTTCGAGCATGTTGCGGATGCGCGTGCGCACTTCAACTATGTCGAAGGGCTTGGAGATGAAATCGCGGACGCCGGCCTCGAGCGCGCGCAATTTGTGGCCGGGCTGCGCCGTGATCACGAGGACGGGCAGGTAGGGATCCTCCAGGTTGGTTCGCAGTCCCTCGATGACCTGGAACCCGTCCATGCGGGGCATCTGCAGGTCGAGCAGGATCAAATCGTAGGCATTCTTGCGGTGCAAGGCGCAGACCTCCTCGGGATCCATCGTCGAGGTGACGTTGGTGTAGCCGGCGTCGCGCAGCATCTGCTCGAGCAGGAGGACGTTGGATTCCTGGTCGTCCACGATCAGGACGCTGGCACTGCGGATGGCGGTTTGGTCTGCGATCACGAGAGTTCCTTGGCTTTCGGGCGGGCCGCGTCCGAATGAGTGAGGGCGGCATCGAGCGCCGCCATGAACTGGCTGACCACGATGGGTTTGGTCAGGTAATTAAAGAATCCGGCCTCGAGGGCTTTCTCGACATCACGGGGCACGGCATTTGCGCTTAGCGCGATGATGGGGATATGCGCCGTGGCCGGGTCCAGGCGCAGGATCTGCATCGCGTCGATGCCGCTCAGGCCGGGCAGGTGGATGTCCATGAGGATGAGCTCGGGCAGGTAGGCACGCGCAAACTCGATGCCTAGGTTGCCGTCGGCAGCAGAGAGCAGGCGCAGGTCCGAACGCCGTGCCACCAATTGCTCGACGAGTTCCAGGTTCGCCGGGTTGTCTTCGACGTAGAGCAGCGTGCGAAGCGACGTTCCTTTGGGCATCGTGGCGTCCGCCTGGGCCGGGTGGTTTGCTTCCTGCGCGGCGAACTGCGGGGTGCCGGCCAACGCAAGCTCGAACCAGAAGACGCTGCCCTTGTCGACCGTGCTGTCGGCCCCGATCGCGCCACCCATGAGCTCGACCAGACGCTTGGTCACCACCAGGCCAATCCCGGTGCCTTCCTCCGAGCTGTTTTCCTTGCCCAGCCGGTTGAAAGGCTGGAAGAGCTGCGCGAGCTGCTCGGGCGTGAGGCCGGCCCCGGTATCGCGCACGCTGATGCGGACCATGCCGGCCGTGTCCTGCGAGCAATCGACCTCGACCGCGCCGCCGGGCCGGTTGTACTTCACCGCGTTGAAAAAGAGGTTGATGAGCACCTGCTTCATGCGCGTGCGGTCGGCGTTCACGAACAGGGGGACGTCGAACCGCGGGAATTTCATTGCGATGCCGCGCTTTTGCGCCTGCGGCTCGATCATGGCCCGGCATTCGAGCATGACCTCCACGAGCGAAACCGGCTCGCGCGAGAGCGTGACGTTCCCCGATTCGATGAGGGACAGGTCGAGGATCTCGTTGATGAGCTCGAGCAGATACCAGCCGGCCTTCAGGATCTGCTCCAGGTTGCGCTTCTGTGGGGCGGTAGGCGGCGGCGAGCCCGATTCCATGAGTTGGGCGAACCCGAGAATCGCATTCAGCGGCGTGCGCAACTCGTGGCTCATGCCCGAGAGGAAGTCGGTCTTGGCGCGGTTGGCTTTCTCCGCGGCCGCCATCGCGCGGTTCAGTTCGGCCTCGACGCGCTTCCTGGCCGAGTTGTTCGTACCGGTCAGCAGGTAGCCGATGATTTTTTCATTGTCGTTGCGCAGCGCCGTGATCGAGATGATCGCGGGAAACCGGCTGCCGTCCTTGCAGATGTACGTGAGGTCGTAAATATCCTCGATGCCCCGCGAGGCTTTGTAGGCGAGCGCCTCGAATCCCGGCGCGATCAGCACCTTGAGCTCGACGCTGAGCGCCGCCGCGCGGGCGCTTACTTCGTCCGGGTCGTGCATGTCGCTCGGCTTGATGCGGTTGACCACTTCGTCCGAGGTGTACCCGAGCATGCGCTCGGCGCCGACGTTGAAGAGCTGGATGATGCCTTTCTCGTCGGTGGCGATGATCGAGAAATTCGCGCTGGTCAGGATGGCGTTCTGGAGCGCGCCGGACTTGAGCAGTGCCTGTTTTTTGGCGAGGGAGAGTGGAATCATTTTTAGTCCCGAAGGCAGTGCGGCGAACGATCTGCCAATAGTGGCGCAAGCGCCTGTAATTCGTTTGTTCGGCACCGAACATAACGTTGCCCGTGTAGGTGGACAGTAGTCCCTTTCCGCGCCCTGCTGAAAACTATTTGCGCATGCGTTCGACACCGAACAGACCCCGCCTGCCCAGGTGCCTAATCTTCGGCTCATTGATGCATCTCTCGCTCCAGGAACCTTCCCGGCTCGAAATCAATAACCAGGGATAACAAAAATGAAACCAATGACCAGATTCGTAATCGCGGCTTTCGCAGCCACAACGCTGTTTCCGGCCTTCGCAAGCGCGCAGGACTCGAAGAACCAGGGCTTCCTCGTAAACGCCGGCAGCGGCATCGTGAAGAGCGGCACCGGCCTGTGCTGGGCGCACCGCGATGCCGACCAGCCTTCGCTCGACGATGCCTGCAACCCGCGTCCGATCGCCGCAATCACCCCGGCACCGGTTGCCATCCTAGCCGCCCCGCCCGCACAGGTCGCAGCCATTACACCGGCGCCGGCCCGTCAGGTTACCGAGACGCAGAAAATGAGCTTCTCCGGTGACGCGCTGTTCGAGTTCGATAAGGCCGTGTTGAAGCCCGAAGGCAAGACGATGCTCGATGGCCTCGTGACCAAGCTCGACGGCACGACCTACGACACCATCGCCGCTTTCGGCCACACCGACCGCATCGGCACCAACACCTACAACCAGAAGCTCTCCGAGCGTCGCGCCCAGGCAGTCAAGGCCTACCTCGAAAGCAGGAACGTGCAGGCCGGCCGCATCAATGCGGTGGGCAAAGGCGAAACGCAGCCGGTTACCAAGGCCAACGAGTGCCTGGGTGCGAAAAGCGCCAAGGTCATCGCCTGCCTCCAGCCGGATCGTCGCGTCGACGTAGAAGTGACGGGCACGCGCATCGTCACCAGCTCACGCTAGAAATTTACGCAGTCAACCAGTCAACCCAAAGGGAAATGAAAATGAACAAGACCAAAAGCATTGCAGCCAGCTCGCTGGTTGTCGCAATCCTCATCAGCCTCGGCGGATGCGCAGGGATGTCCACCCAGGATCGCAATACCGCCATCGGTGCCGGAGTCGGTGCAGTCGGCGGTGCGGTCCTGACCGGCGGAAGCACGCTCGGAACAGTCGGCGGTGCCGCAGTCGGCGGCCTCATCGGCCACGAAACCAGCAAGCGCTAAGCCGCTCGCCTAACCCAACCCCAAAAATTGGAAACCAAAATGAAAACTGCAATCCGCCTTGCCTTGATTACCCTTGCCACAGCGTCGGCACCCGCCTTCGCCCAGGCCGTCCCCCAGTGCTCGGACCTGTTCAATGCAAGCACGAACATGTTCTCGGCCGACAACGCGCCGGCCGGCTCGGCCAACCGCCAGTGCTTCCTCACCGTGATGCCGAAAGACGGCCCGCAGTCGCTTGCAGGCTTCCCGCAACTGGCCAGCTATCCCCAGCCCCAAATCGGCGAAGGACAGTATGAAGTCCTGCTGAGCGGCGGCGGTGGTGGCGGCGGCGCGGGCGCGTTCCTGTCTTCCGGTGGTGGCGGCTCAGGCGCCGTGCCTTCGAAGACGACGCAGTACCTGACCCCGGGGATCTACAAGCTCACCATCGGCACGAGCGGCAAAGGCGGAGCGAACGGCGGCAACGGCGCGGACGGCAACCCGACCAGCATCACCAAGGCCTACACCAATGAGGTGATCGCCGGCTTCAGCGGGGCCGACCAGTGGACCGGACGCGGTGCGGCCGGCGGACACGCTGCCGACAGCATGGGCGGACGGGGCGTGAACAACCAAGGCAATGGCGGCGCGGGCGGGCAGAAGCCGAACAAGGACGGCGCGGGCGAAATCCCCTCGCAGTCGGGCGGCACGATGAATGTGGCAAACGTGACGACGGGTACGCCCGGCGTCGGCGGCCGGCGTGACGGCGGTGGCGGTGGCGGCGCAGGATTCGGCGACGGCGGTGCAGGCAAGTCAGGCGACATGGCCAACAACGACCTTGGCGGCCAGGGCGGCAACGGTTTTGTCAGGCTGCGGGCGATCCAGCTTGCACAAGCCACGCCGGCCGCGCCGATAGCCGTGGCTGCCGCCCCGATGGCCGCCCCGGCACCCGCATATGTGGCGCCGGTTCGCGCAGCGAAGAAAGACCGTAACTAAGAGCTGGACCCTGGCCCCGTGCATGTGCGAAGCACGGCACGGGGCCTTTCCTCTTCAAAAAAAATTCAATGACCCCCAAATTCTTCCAGCATGCAGCGCGCCTGATCGTGGCGCTTGCGTGCTTATCGGCTCTTCCCGCCCAGGCGCTCGACCTGCCCGAGGCTGCACGCGCAGTCCTCGCCGCAGATGACGCAGGCGGCAAGCCCTTCGCCATCGTCGACAAGGTGGCCGCCAAGGTCTACGTGTTCGACACCGAGGGACACTTGCTCGGTTCGGCTGCGGCCCTGCTCGGCATCGCCAAGGGCGACCACTCGATCCCCGGTGTCGGCGAGATGGAGTTGTCTGCGATCCGCGTGCAGGATCGCACCACGCCGGCCGGCCGCTTCGAGGCAGCCCTTGGCCGCAACTACCACAACAAAGAGATTCTCTGGGTGGATTACGCCGCCGCGATCTCGATGCACCCGGTGATCAACACCAACCCGGCCGAGCGCCGCCCGCACCGCCTTGCGACGCGGACCCCGAGCGACAACCGCATCTCGTTCGGCTGCATCAACGTGCCGATCCCATTCTTCAAGGATGTCGTCAGCAGCGCTTTTCGAGAAAAGGGCGGCGTCGTCTACGTCCTGCCCGAGATGACTTCGGGCGGAATCGCCTCCCTCATCAAGTCCCACGCCCCCACAGCCCGCAATACCGCCGTGCAATAAACGGCAGGCCGGCCGCATAGCCCGGCCAGCTCTCGTACTTGGCGAGCTTGAATTCCTTCTCGGCCGTATCCCATGAAATTTCGCAGAGCGGTCAAGGCGCATCGGTGCGCGAGGAGAGCGGTGTATTATCGAAAGCACCCCGCACTGCAACACTCCACAGGAGAACTGCATGGCTGCCGTGCTCTCCCAGCAGCAGGTCCCGGTCATCGGTTTCAAGCCTTTTCTCGAAGGACATGAGGCCGGCAAGGCCAGGGTCGCGCGCGAAATCGAGCGCGCCTGCACGGAGGTCGGCTTCTTCTACCTGGCCGACCACGGCATCCCGCAGGCGAAGATCGACGCGATGTTCCGCTCTTCCAAGCGCTTTTTCGACCTGCCCGAAGCGGTCAAGCTCGACCCGTCTTTGCAGATCACCATGGAGCGCAACAGGGGCTACCAGCCGCTGAAGTCGCGCTTGTATGGCAATGCCGGCGCGCCGGATTTGAACGAAGGCTTCAAGTACCAGCTCGAGCTGGCCGCCGACGATCCCGACGTGCTGGCGGGTGACCGCGTGCATGGCCTGAACCGCTGGCCGAAAGACCTCGATCCTGCGTGGCGCCAGCCGCTCATCGACTATTTCAACGAAGTCGAAGCGCTCGGCAAGAAATTGCTCGGCGGGTTCGCGCTGGCACTCGACCTGCCCGAGGCGTATTTCCACGCGTTCTACAAGAAGCCGCTCACGCAGATTTCTTTGCTGCACTATCCGCCGCAGCCGCCGGCCGATCCGAACGATCACTATGGCATCCGGCCGCACACCGACGAGACGAGCTTTACGATCCTCATGCAGGATGAAGTCGGCGGTTTCCAGCTGAAGCTCGGCGAAGACTGGATCGACGCCACGCCGATCCCTGGCACCTTCCTCATCAACATTGGCGACTGGATGGCGCGTTGGACCAACGACCGTTTCGCATCCACGATGCATCGCGCCTATAACCGCAAGGGCAAGGAGCGGTACTCCGCGCCTTACTTCGCGATTCCCGACTATGACGCGGTGGTGGAGTGCCTGCCCACCTGCACGGAGCCCGGGAACCCGCCGAAGTATCCGCCGCAGAAAGTCGGCGACTCGATCAAGAAGCGCTTCTCGAGCAACTGGAACAAGGACAAGAAATGATTCGCCTATTGGCCGCACTGGTCCTCACCTTGGGCGCTTTCGGCGTCCACGCGCAGGCGTATCCCACCAAGCCGATCCGGCTCGTCGTACCTTTCCCGCCCGGGGGCAGCATCGACATCATGGCGCGCCGCCTCGCGATCCCGCTCACTGCGAAGCTCGGCCAGTCGGTGGTCGTTGAAAATCGCGCCGGCGCTGGCAGCATCGTCGGCGGCACGTTCGTCGCGCAATCGCCGAACGACGGCTACACGCTGCTCTTCGCCTCATCGAGCACGCTGACGCTGGCGCCTGCGATCACCGCAAAGCTCCCCTATGACCCGGCCAAGGACTTCACGCCGGTGTCGCTGGTGGGCGACCTGCCTTTCCTCCTGCTGGTGCACCCGTCGGTGCAGGCGAATAACGTCCAGGAGCTGATCGCGCTCGCCAAGGCGAATCCGGGCAAGCTTAACTACTCCTCCTTCGGCAACGCGACGACCAACCATTTCTTCGGCGAGATGCTGAATTCCATGGGCGGGATCAGTGTCACGCACGTGCCATACAAGGGCGGCGCGCCGGCGCTCACGGCGCTCATCGCGGGCGAAGTGCAGATCATGTTCGATTCGACGCCGGCCTCCATGCCGCGCGTGCAGGCGGGCGCGGTCAAGGCGCTCGGCATCACCTCGGCCAAGCGCGTGTCCTCTTATCCGCAGATCCCGACAATTGCGGAGCAGGGGCTGCCTGAGCTCGTCGGTGGCGCGTGGTTTGGCGTGCTGGGGCCCGGCGGGATGTCCGAGCAGATCGTGACGCTCCTCCACAAGCACATCGTCGACTCGCTCGCCGCGCCCGAAATGAAAGCGGAGTTCATGAAGAACGGCGTGGAGATGATCGGCAGCACGCCGCGCGAGTTCGCCGACTTCGTGCGTCGCGAGACGGCCAAGTGGGGCAAGATCGCGCGCGAAAACAACATCCGCGCGGACCAGTGAATTGCCGGTAGCACCGCTCGACGCCCTCTTCAGCCCGGGATCGGTCGCAGTCGTCGGCGCCTCGCAGCGCGAGGAGTCGATCGGCTTCCGCGTCATCCGCAACCTCAAGCGCTTCGGCTTCGCCGGGCCGGTGTATCCGGTTCATCCGACGAACGTCGAAGTCGGCGGGCTCAAGTGCTATGCGTCACTTGCGGATCTGCCTTCGAAAGTGGATGCGGTGTTCATCGGCCTGCCGGCTGCGCAGGGTCCCGAGGTGCTCGAGGAGGCAGGGCAGCGGGGAATTCGCGCGGCGTTCATCAACGCGAGCGGCTTCGCGGATGCGGACGCAGAGGGCGTTGCGCTGCAGGCGAAGCTGCGCGAAATCGCCGACCGCCATGGCATGGCCGTCTGCGGGCCGAACAACCTCGGCCTCTTTAACGTGCACGGCAAGGCGGCGCTCTGGACGCCGCGCTATGCCTCCGAGTTGAAGGCGGGACCGGTCGCGGTCATCTCGCAAAGCGGCACCATGGCGCTCATGCTGTGCCAGGACGAGCGGGAACTGGGCCTGGCCTATGTGGTCACGTGCGGCAATGAAGCGCTGCTCGGCGCCGCCGAGTACCTGGACTATGTGGTGCGCGATGACAATGTGCGCACGGTGTTGCTGTTCCTCGAGACGATCCGCAATCCCGGCTTGTTCGAGAAGGCGGCGCGCGAGGCGCATCGGCGTGGCAAGCACGTCATCGCGCTCAAGTCGGGGGCGAGCGATGCAGGCCGCGCGCTCGTGGCCGCGCATACCGGATCGCTTGCCGGTGAAGACCGCTTCTATGACGCGTTCCTGCGCGATTGCAGTGTGACGCGTGTGCACAATCCGGACGAGCTCATCGAAGCCGCGCTGCTGTTTACGGCGCATCCGGAGGGCGCAAGAGGAAAAGGCTTTGTCGCGGTCACGCTTTCGGGCGGTGAGGCGGCGCTGATTGCGGACAACGCGCCGGCGCTTGGTCTTGCGCTGCCCCCGTTGAGAGACGCCACGAAGCACGCGCTGATGCCGGCTTTTCCGCCTTTCGGAAAACCGTCGAATCCGCTGGATGCGTGGGGGTTGGGCTTCTCGGCCGAGCGCTTTCGCGTCGTGCTGGATGCGCTCTGCGCAGATGAGACGATTGGCGCGATCGGCTTCTCCATCGTCGCCAACACCGAAGGCGGCCCGGACGGCGTGTATGGCCTCGAGATGGCGAAAGCCTGCGCCGAAGCGGCCGCAACGAAAGACAAGGCGCTCGTCTTCATGAATGCCACCGCCGGCGCCGGACCCAACCGCGAAATCAAAAAGGTGCTCGACGCCGCCGGCAT
>JANXRZ010000087.1 GCA_025352885.1 Pseudomonadota bacterium
TGGACGTTCCCTTCTATGACGCCGCCGGTAACCTGTCCTCGTTCAAGGCGAACGTTATCGAGCGCATCGCTTACGTCGAGACCCCGACGCTCATCCTGCGCGACTCGACCGGTGCGATCGTCAGCAGCCTGCCGATCAATCCCGCGGCCCCGGTTCCGGATCTGGGTAGTTCACTTGCAACGGACCCGGTTTTCAGCTTCGACCTGACCAAGGCGGGCAAGTACACGGTCGAGATCGGTTCTTTCCGTCATTACCTGCAGCCGAATTCGCACGATGCCGACGGGTTTGTAGGCATCGCGCGTGGCCAATCGTATGACTTGAACATCTCGTTGCAGCGCCATGACATCAACAAGGATGCCATCAGCCTGGTCGGCAAGCAGATTACGCTGACCACCGGAGGGAACAAGGGATTGTCCACGACGATCCTTGCCTACGATCCGCGAACGAATCTGTATACGCTCGCGAATACTTCAGCCGGAAGCGCGTTGACGGTGGGGGCGGGCGACAAGTTCAACATCGAGTACGACATTCGCAAGGAATTCCCGGGCTACGCAACCAATTCCGATTCCTTCCAGGTCGTGCTTACCGGCCAGCCCCTGTCCAATGTGACGCTCGATGTCGTTCCGACCCCGACGCTCACCTACAACTCGGACAAGGCCTTTTCGGCCAAAGACAACTACGGCCAGAACACGGCAGTGCAGGTCGATGTGGCCACGCCGCAGGCCAAGATCCAGTTGACCGGGACAGTCGTCGCCGGCGAGACCTGGACGCTGACGCTCAACGGTACGGTGTTCAGTTACGTGGCTGGCAGCACGCCGCCCGCGTCGTCAACTTCAGATGCTCCGACATTGACCATGGTTGCGCAGCGCCTGGGCGAAAAAGTCACCGCCGCCAACGCCGGCTACACGGTCAACATTTCGACGACCGGATCCGTTACCGGCGACACGTTGACGATCAGCCGGTACGCCACCGCCAATGCGACATCGTTCGTCGCCAAGTTGGCCGTAACGCCGTACTCCGCGGGCAGCGCGACAATCTCGCAACTAACGGCCCGGAAGGTCGAGGTCGCTCTGTCGGGCCTGCCAGCCAAGGACGAAGAGTGGACCGTGACGCTGAACGGTGCCAGCTATGCCTACCAGGTCCAGTATGGAGACGATCTGGCCGCGGTCGCCGTCGGCCTGTTCAACCAGATACGCAGCGTTACGGCGTTCCGGTCGACGCTGGTCGGGCTGGTGATCGGGGTCGCAAGTGCCGATAACAACGTCACCAACGTCACCGCGCTCTATTCGATCAAGGCCGTCGGATCACCGAACGTGACCCTTCCTGCCGGAACGGCGGGCGCCAAGGTCACGTCGCAATTGGTGTTCGTGGCCGCGACCGGCCAGTGGAACTCCTGGAACCAGCAGCAAAGAGTCCAGGTCACGGCATTGGACGACAAGGTCCTCGACGGTCATGACATCAAAGTCTTCCCCGCGATGGATGAACGCATCAACCACATCCGGGGGCCCCTGACCATCGAAGGCGGGGTTCAGTATGCGGATGCCCGTGCGCTGAACGATCCTTTCCTGACAGCCGGGGAGACCAACTGGGTCCTCCCGAACAGCACCCTTACCAACTTCGGCACGAACGCAAGCGGCAATGGGACGCTGACCGATACACACATCACGCACGTCGACTCCCAGCGTGGCGAAATGCCCGGCCTCGATCCGCGGATGAACGACTTCCCGTACACGATCACGGTGATCGACTCGCCGGGCGTAGGCACCGCAATGGATCTTGCGCTGGGCGGGTTGCAAGGCGACACGGTGGCCGTTAAGGCCGAGGACGGTACGAGCACACTGACCATTGGCACAGTCACGGCGCCGACCGGCGGCTCGGTCAGCGTATACGGGCGCGGCGACGCGTCGACGGTGTATTCGTCCGTGGATGTCGTGCTCGCAGGCAACGTACTCAAGGACAGCAAGTGGGAGGTGACGCTGGTGAGCGGCACCACCACGAGCGTCTTCACTTATGTCGCCGGCAGCACCCCGTCCGGATCGACAGTCGCCGATGCCTTGACCCTGAACGTGGTGGCGCAACGGTTGAACGAACGGATCGCAGCCTCGGGTGCGGGATACATCGTTGGCCCGCTCGACCCCGTAACCCACCAGCTTTCGGACCGCATGTTGTCGATTTCGCGAGGCGATGCGGCCGGTTTCACCGTCCGGTTGACGCAGGGGACCGGCAGCCTTACCGGAGTGGCGCTGAACCAGGCCGGCGTGAACTGGCTGCTGGCCGAAATCAAGCTGAGCATGACGCAGCCGATCGCCGCCGGCCAGGTTTGGACGATCAACCTGCTTAAATCCGGCGCGTCCGAAACGACCGTACCGTTCTCGTACACGGTCAAGCTCGGCGACGATCTCAAGGCGATTGCCAAGGGTCTTGCCGAAGCCATCGACCTCGGGACCAAGTACCACTCGGACATCAAGTACGAGACCGCCACGTTCACTACTGCATGGCCGGTCGATGCGGCGCATGCGCCGGTGGCCAACAAGGGCTATTTCATCACGCCGGTGAACCGCAACTTCCTCGTCCAGGAAGCTACCCAGGTCGATGTGCTCAATGCGTTCAACCGCAGCAGCGTATCGAACGACACGGGTACGCTCACTGAAGACCGCCTGTACGGGTTCGGCATGGGCGGTGATACGACGATTTCGGGCAAGCAGCTGAACGGCGGGATTACCTATCACAACCTCGAGCAATTGAACCTGATGCTCGGCTCGGGCAATGACCGCCTCACCATCGAATCCACGCACCTGGGCTCGACGACGGTGCTTGGCGCCGGAGGAGACGATACCTTCGACGTCAAGACCATTTCGGGTCATACCACCATCGATGCGGGGACGAGCCTCGGCCATTCGGTGACCGTCGGGAGCGTTACCACGACGGTGGGCAACGTCGTGAACGTCGGCAGCAGCGCGCAACTCGTCGACCAGATCGCGGGTCTCCTGACGATTGCCGGCGGGGTCCAGCTGAACAACTTGCTAGCACCTACGACCAACCGGATCGACGTGGTTACGGTCAACGATTCGGCGGACACCAACGGGAATGTCGGCACGCTGACGGCCAGCACATTGACGGGCCTCGACATGCCTGCGGCGCAGGAGGTGCAGACCTTCCGCGTCCAGGCTAAACAAGGCACGTTCAAGCTGGGGCTCGACCTTTCACTGTATGCGGTGCCGGCGGGGCAGGCCAGTCCTTACGGTCCGACGCAGACGATCACCTACGATGCCACCGGGTCGCTTGGGGTGGCTCCGCTCGAGGCTGCGCTGAAGGCGCTGTACAACACCCAGGACCTGGTCGTTACAGAACTGAAGCGCGAAGTGGCCGCGGGCCAGACGCTCGCTCAAGCCATCACTTATTCAGTCACTTTCGTGCGATCCATGGCCGGTCGCGATCTGCCGCAGCTCGTCTGGGCCGAAACGCGCAGCGCGGGCAGCACGCTGCCCGTGACCGGACTTACCGCGAGCGACCAGCAATCGGTGGATATCGCGATTACGACCACGCGCAATGGGACGGTCCAGCCGCAGATCGGCAACGTCCAGACTTTCGCAGTCAACGCGACCAGCGGCACATTTACATTGACCATCGACGTGCCCGTTCCTGGCAGCAGCACCGTGTTGACCCAGACGACCGGGAACATTGCGTGGAACGCCGTCGAAGCCGATGTACTGAAGGCGCTCGACCCGATCCTCAACCCGAACGGTTCGATACTCGATCCGTTCAATCCGCGCAACGACAACTCGAAGCCCTACACGAATAACGTTGCGGTTTCGAAGATCGGCAATGTCTACACGATCACGTTCCTGGGCGAGCACCGGACCAAGTCGGTCGTTTCGGTGAACGCTTCCGGTCTTGCCAACACCGCCGGCACACCGGGCATCGACGTCGCAACCCGTGTAAGCGGAATCAATTACTACGGCATCGGGACGCTCAACGTCACCCTGGGCGCCGGGGACGACATCGTCAACGTGCAGGGCACGAGCGCGGTCACCAACCTCAATACCGCGGCCGGTAAAGACCAGATTTTCGTGTCGTCGACCGCGAATGTGACAACCGGAAACCAGGTCACGCTCAGCAGCGGTGACACGGCGGTGCTGTCCTTCAGGCTGGCCGAAGCGGCGAATTCGGTGAACGTCGATGTGAAGAACTCGAACGGCGCCATCGTCAAGACGTTGACCATGGGAGCCACCCAAGCCGGCGCCTACGCACTGGCCTGGGATGGAACCGACACTGCTGGAACGCTGGTTGCGTCGGGAACGTACACCTACTCGGTAACGGGCGTCCGCAACGACGGGCCGGTCAACGTGAACCTGGTGACCGTGCAAAGCGGGAGCCCGACTTCACTCGCATTCAATCTCGCGGACCCGGCTTCCGCGGTCACCGTCGCGGTGAGAAATGTCGGAGGCGCGCTTGTGCGGACACTGTCCCTGGGTACCAGCTCGGCCGGCGGTTACTCGCTCGCGTGGGACGGGAAAGACGGGGCGGGCGCTTTCGTCGCTTCGGGCGTCTACAGCTACACGGTGACAAGCACTCGCCTGAACGGAGCGGTCGTGACTGCCGGAAAGGCCCCGGTTCTGGCGTTCAGCCTTGCCGAAGCGGCCGCATCGGTCAGTATCGATATCAAAGATGGCAGCGGTGCCATCGTTCGCACACTGGCTGTCGGCGCGACAGCAGCCGGGAACGCCACTCAGGCGTGGGATGGTCTCAACACCGCGGGCGTCTTCGTTGCCCCGGGCGCCTACAGCTTCGTCGTGACAGGCACTCGCGCCAATACAACAACGTTTGCCGGTTCCCCCAGCACCTTCTCCGGTACCGCGACCACCGCCAACGTGACGGGATTCCTGGCCGGGAACGTAGTCAGTTTCAGCGGGGACGACAAGCCGGTGCTGGCATTCGAGATCAGGGAGCCGGCTGCTTCGGCGCGCATCGACATCATGAATGCGGCGGGTTCCATAGTGAAGACGATTGCAATGGTGGTCCCCACGTCGGGCGTCATTGCGGACAGGGCGTATTCGCTGATCTGGGATGGCACCACCAACGCCTCGAACGCACGGGTTGCGCCGGGAGCGTATACGTTTGCGGTGACCGCGACCCGCGCCAACGGGACGACTTTTGCCGGCGTGACCGCCATGAACGGCACGCTGGACAAAGTCATGGGCCTGCTCAACATCGATGCCGGTAGTGACACCAGCCTGGCTTCCGTACCCGGGTTGCCGCCTGGGAACTCGCTCATGGTCAGCGATGTCGGCTCGCGCACGGACGACAACAATGTCCGGATCAAGAATAACCAGATCAGCGGGCTGGCACCCGGAATCATCAATTACGAGGCCACCGGCGGCACCTACACGGGCGACGTGACGATCTGGAGCGGCTACGGCAATGACCGGGTGACCGTTTCGAGCACCCGGCTCGAGACCGACCCTGCGGTCAGAACCGTCACGACGGTGAACACTGGGCTTGGCGACGATAACGTGACGGTCAACTTGACCGCGGGGGGCGATGGATTTTTTGCGCTGAATACTCAGGGACGGTTCGACCACGACTCCCTGAGCGCCGCTGCCGCGACCGACGGATTCTTTACCCAGAACAGCCAGGGGTACGACTATTTGCTCGGTGCGGCCTTGGCAAGCGATGTCGACACCGTAGACGGCTCGGCCTCCTCGCTGCCCCTGCTTATCTTCGGCGGCCAGGGCATGGACGACATCAAGGGCGGTACGGGCAACGATGTCATCTTCGGTGACCGCGGCGCGGTTACGTATTTCGCCGCGGACGGCGTCACGATCGCCCAGGTACTCGGGTATGGCGGTCTGAGCGACAAGACTGACGGCCTGACCCACCTGATCGGCGGCATAGGCACCCGGGATATTGCAGTTGGGGGCAACGATTTCATCGACGGCGGCGCAGACGTGGCGACAACGGCGACCGTCCTGCACCGGAACATCGTGTTCGGCGGCGCAAACGGCGGCGGGGCCCTGGCGAATGCAGCTGCGGGCGGCTTTGCCGGCGACTACATCACGACCGGTTTGAGCGACGACATCATCCTCGGCGACAACGGCCGGTTGATATTCAACGCCGGAGGCCTGGTCGTGAAATACCAGACGACCGACGTTATTGCAGCTACCGGCGGCAACGATAAGGTGGCGGCGGGAGAAGGAAATAATACTGTCCTGGGCGGCGTAGGCGCAGACACGATCGATGTCGCAAACGGCACGGACACGATCCTGGGCGACAACGGCAGCGTGGAGATGGACGCAGCCGGGCTGGTGTTCAAGCGCATCGAGAGCGACGTGGCGCTGGCGGATGGGATTACGCCTGACCAGACCGGTGGCAACGACACGATCAGCACCGGGGTCGGCACGAAGATCATCCTGGGTGGATTCGGGCTGGACGTGATTCATGCGGGCGCGAATACGACGACCCACTTGCCGGTGGGCTCGGACTCGAACCACATCATCCTTGGCGACAACGGGATCGTGGACTACAACACGGCGGGCCTGGTGACACCCGGCGAATGTTTCGTCGGCATCATGCCGGCTTTTGTGCCGAGCGTGTTCAAGCCCGGCCGTGTCGGTGTCATCTCGCGCTCAGGCAGCCTCGGCACGCTGATATGCCTCAATTTGACGCGCGCCGGCATCGGCCAGTCGGCCTTCATCGGCATCGGCGGCGACCCGATGCTCGGCACCACGACGCGCGACGCGCTCGAAGCGCTTAACGCCGACGCCGGCACCGACGCCATTGTTATCGTCGGTGAAATCGGCGGCGGCATGGAGGAGGCGGCGGCGCAATACGCCAAGGGCGTCAAGAAACCGATGGTCGCCTTTATCGCGGGCGCCGCGGCG
>JANXRZ010000091.1 GCA_025352885.1 Pseudomonadota bacterium
TGGAGTCCAAAGCGCGGATAGGCGAGCACGCGGCGCAGTTCGCCCATGCAATCGGCCGTCGTCAGGAGCGTGACGCGCTTTGCTTCGATGGCCGAGCGCAGGTCCTCGGCGCCCGGGTCCTGGAAAACCACCAGGTCCAGCACGACGTTCGTGTCGAGGACCAGGCGCATTGCTTATTCCAGTTCCGGGATACGAATTGGTCGGAGAGCCGCTTCCCTGTTACATCCGCAGAAACGAAAGTATGACAATCGGCCCTTTTCTACCCGCGCCCGACGAACGGCATCTTGGTCGCCATGATGGTCATGAACTGCACGTTCGCGTCCAGCGGCAGACTCGCCATGTAGGCCACGGCGCTGCCGACATGCGCGACGTCCATGCGCGGCTCGACCATCGTCGTGCCGTTGGCCTGGGGCACGCCGTTCTTCATGCGCTCGGTCATCTCGGTTGCGGCATTGCCGATGTCGATCTGGCTGCAGCCGATGTCGTACTTGCGGCAGTCAAGCGAGGTCGACTTGGTCAAGCCCGTGACGGCGTGCTTGGTCGCTGTATAGGGCGACGAGAAGGGGCGCGGCGCGTGCGCGGAGATCGAGCCGTTGTTGATGATGCGCCCGCCCATCGGCGTCTGCGCTTTCATGATGCGGATCGCTTCCTGCGTGCAGAGGAACATCGCGGTCAGGTTGATGTTCACCACGCCCTGCCACTGTTCGAGGGTGAGGTCTTCCATCGGGATCGCGGGCGCGCCCATGCCGGCGTTGTTGAAGAGGACATCCAGCCGCCCCCACTTGGCCTTCACCGCCGCGAAAACCGGCGGGATGCCTTCGGGCTTCGCGAGGTCCGCGGCAATCACCAGCGTGCGATCCGCGGCGCCTGAATCCTTCGCGGTTTTCTCGAGCAGTTCTTTCCTGCGCCCGACGAGCGCGACGTTGTAGCCGTCCTTCAGCAGGGCGAGGGCGGCAGATTTGCCGATGCCGGTGCCCGCGCCGGTGACGATTGCGACTTTGGTGGTTGCCATGCGTGCCTCCTGGTGATTCGATTGAGTTGTGGTTATTCGACCCGCGCGCCCGATTCGCGGACGACCCGCTCCCACATCGGCGCTTCGGTTTTGAGTTCCGCCTCGAAAGCTTCCGGTGAAGCCGAAGGCGTGGCATCCATGCCCTGGAAAGCAATCTTCTCCTTCACCTCGGGACGGGCCAGGCCCTTGACGGCCGCTGCGTGCAGTTGCTTGAGGATGGCAGGCGGCGTCCCGGTCGGCGCGTAGAGCCCGAAGGAAAACGTGTGGTCGTATCCTGCGAGACCCGCTTCGGCAGCGCCCGGGATGCCGGGGATCGAAGGCGAACCGTTCTTGGCCGAGATCGCCAGCGCGCGCATGCGTCCCGCGCGGATGAAGCCCATGACGGTCGGCGGCGTAGCGAACATCACATCCGTGTCGCCCGCAATGATCGACTGCGCCGCGGGCCCGCCGCCCTTGAACTGCACGGTCGTGAAATTCACGCCGGCCACGCTCATGAAATCGACGCCCGCCAGGTGAGGCGAGGAGCCGTTGCCGGAATTCGCATTGAAGAGCTTGCCCGGATTGGCTTTTGCAAATGCGATCAGCTCGCGCAGGCTCTTGATCGGCAGGTCGTTCTTCACCAGGATGACCAGGGGCCCGGTCGCCACGCGCGTAATCGCGACGAAATCCTTATCCGGGTCGTAGCCGAGCTTCTTGTAGAGCGCCTTGTTGATCGAATGATGCGTCGCGTTGAAGAGCGTATAGCCGTCCGCAGGGGACTTGGCGACGGCTTCGGAGGCGATCGTCGCACCGGCACCTGGGCGGTTCTCAGCCACGACGGCCACGCCGAGATTCTTGGTCATCTCCTCGGCGAGCAGCCGTGTGAGGAAATCCGCCGACCCGCCTGGCGGATAGCCCGTGATGATCTTGACGGGTTTGTTAGGGTAGCCTTGAGCGGCCAAGCCGGCCGAGAAGGTGAGCGCGGCGAAGAAAGCGGCAATGCGAAGGAGCATGTTATTTGCCGACGAAGTTCGGCGTGCGCTTTTCCATGAAAGCCTTGCGGCCTTCCTTGTGGTCTTCGCTCGCGAAGCAGGTCTGGACCATCTTGACGGCCTTCGCCATGTCGCGCTCGCTCTCGTCCTTGAGACCCTGGACGACGGCGAACTTGGCCGCGGCCACGGTAAGCGGCGCGTTCTCGGCGATGAGCTTCGTGTACTCGGCCACCTTCTGCTCGAGCTGCTCGACCGGGTACACCTGGCTCACGAAGCCCATGCGCTGCGCTTCCTTGGCGTCGAATTTGCGCGCGGACACGAAGATGTCCAGCGTGTTGGCCGCTCCCAGCACGTTCATGAACCGCTTCACGCCGCTCGGGCTGTAGCCCAGGCCCAGTCGCGCCGCCGGCATGCGAAAGATCGTGTTGTCCGATGCGATGCGGATGTCGCAGGCCGCTGCAAATCCCAAACCGCCTCCGATACAGATCCCCCGGATGCGTGCGACGACGGGTTTCGAACATTGGACCGGGGCGAGGTAGGCGGCCTCCACGGCTTTGTTGTAATCGGCTTGCGCTTCGGCGGTGCCGCGCAGCTTTTCGAACTGCGAAATATCGGCGCCCGAGATGAAGGCTTTGTCGCCATCGCCTGCGACGACGATCACGCGGATCGAAGGGTCCGCATCGAGCTCGGCGAGCGTCTTCGGCACGGCCGTCCACATGTCGAACGTCATCGCGTTCATTTTCGGCAGGTTCGAGAACAGCACGGTGGCGACGGCGCCCTCGCGCTTGGTGATCAGTTCGGCCATCAGATGATTCCTTTCGATTTGAAGGTGTCGATATCGCCCGCCGAATAGCCGGCTTCGCGCAGCACTTCCTCGCAGTGCTCGCCGCGCTCGGGCGAGGCGCTCGCAAGCGAGGCGGGCGTGCGGGAGAGCTTCACGGCCTGGCCGAGCAGGTACAGCGTGCCAAGGCGCGGGTGTTCGACGGGGGTGGCGACGCCCAGGTGCTTCACCTGCGGGTCGGCGAAGACCTGGTCCATGGTGTAGATCGGGCCGCAGGGCACGCCGGCTTCGTTCAGGATCTCGACCCACTCGGCGCTCGTTTTCGAGAGCAGCGTCTTGTCGATCTCCGCGTTGAGCGGCTTGCGGTTCTTCGCGCGCAACGGCGCGTCCTTGTAATCGGGATGCTCGAGCAGGTCCGGGCGCTTGATCGCCTCGCACAGGCGCAGCCAGATTGCCTTGCCGGCCGCGGCGACGTTCATGTAGCCGTCGGCGGTCGTGTACGCGGAGGTCGGCATGCTGGTTGGGTGATCATTGCCTACCTGCTCGGCGACTTCTTTCGACATCGTGTAGCGCGCGGCCTGGAAATCGAGCTGCTGGATGCCGGCCTGCAGCAGATTGGATTGCACCCACTGGCCTTCGCCCGAGGTTTCGCGCTCGAGGAGAGCCGTCATGATGCCGAGCGCTGCCATGAGGCCCGCGGTTACGTCGGCCACGGCGGCGCCTACGCGCATCGGACCTTTGCCCGGCGCGCCGGTCACCGACATGATTCCGCAGAGGCCCTGCGCGATCTGGTCGAAGCCGGGGCGCTTCGCATACGGACCGTCCTGGCCGAAGCCCGAGATGCTCGCGAGGATCACGCGCTTGTTCACCGCCTTCAGTGATTCGTAGTCGATGCCCAGGCGGAACTTGACGTCGGGGCGATAGTTTTCCACGACGACGTCCGCGGTCTTCACGAGCTTCATGAAGATCGCCTTGCCTTCGGGCGCCTTGAGGTTCAGCGTGATCGAGCGCTTGTTGCGGTGCAGGTTCTGGAAATCCGGGCCGTCGCGCGCGCCGCCCATGTCTTCGGGCTCGGTGTTTTCCACCTTGACGACATCGGCGCCGAAATCGGCGAACTGCTTAACGCAGGTCGGGCCCGCACGCACGCGCGTGAGGTCGAGGATGCGCAGCTTGGATAAGGCGGGGGAGGCAGTGATCCGGGGCATGGCCGTTGGAAGGAAATGCGGGATGCGAAGCGTAACCCAAAAGGGGCCAGGCTCGATTGTTTCGCTGTGCGAAAAGCAGCCTTGGGGACCTAGCCGTCACCCACTCCGAATTGCCCCAGCAGGTCGTTCACGTCACTGCGATCGAAGAGCCGCCACCCCGACGCGGTGAACGCGACAAGGTCCTCGTCGGTGGGAAAGGAAAAATACGCACCGTCATCCGCCCGCTGCGGTTTCCCCGGCAACGTCTCTCCGGCCGCGATGTTCGCAATTGCCCGCGCGACCATCGCCGCGCCGATTGGGTAGAGCGAAAGGATGTGCCAGAACAGTGACCGACTGCGATCGACTTCGAGCGTCCCGATCTCGATAACCGGCCCGGTATCGATCGACGGCTGGTCGATCCGGTGAAGTGTGCAGCCGATTTTCGAGTCGCCGTTCATGAGTGCCCGAAACGATGCCAGCACGCCCCGATACGAAGGCAGGATGCCCGAATGCAAGTTGATCACACCGAGCCGGGGCAGGGCGATCGCCTCGGCGCCGAGAATCTTGCCGAAGCGGATCGACACGAAAAGATCCGCGCCCGGAACGGCCAGGGCCTCCAGCGCCTCGGGGGTGCGCGCGCTGGCCAACGACATGATCTTGAAACCGAACCGGCGCTGTAAGCCATTCAGGGACTGATAACGCGCTGGACGCACATTCGCATCCAGCGCGGGAAACACGACGCGATTCCACAAGTCCTGCTCGACGAAGCCAAGCTGGCCCAGCATCGCTGCGGGCTTTGGGCCTTTCGGTCCACCCACTTGTCCGGACACGAACACCGATACCTCGTGCGCCGCGAGCCGTGGGAGAAGCAGGTTCAGAGCGAGGACGCTCTCGATGTCGCGGTTGACGAGGAGCGCGATGCGCATGATTGAGAGAGCCGCGGGGCGGCCCGGGGACTACGCTTTGAGCGCCGCCAGCCGCTCGCGCACGCCGGTCAAGTAAGGGTGCAGCCTGAGCGCCGAATGGAATGCCAGGGCCGCCCCTTCGTGCTCCGCGCGGCCGAGCAGGATTTCGCCTACGCAGCACAGCGCCGCGAAATGGCGGGGCTCGATTTCGAGCGCGTGATGCAGGTTAGGGATGCTTTCGTCGTCGCGGCCGAGCAGGTAATGCAGGGTGCCAAGCTTGTGCCAGGCCTCTGCGTAGGACGGGCAACTGCGCAGCAGGCGCACCAGCCGGGTCTCCGCGATGTCATAGCGCTTGGCCGCGATGTCGCCGGTTGCGCGATCGAGCACGCGGGCCGCATCGGCATTCGGGTGCGCCATCCAGACCGACCAGATGTGGTCTTCCGCGGCGAGGGCTTCTTGTTCTTCCTGGGCGTGTCCCAGCCTTTCGAAGAGGGACTGGAGGACCGCGGGCGCCGACGCCGCCGGCCGGCGGGTGCCCAGCATTGCGATGAGCTTCAGCGTGCTAGTGGCCAAGTCGGGTGGCGACCGGAAAGCGCAATGGCCTCAAGTGTACGGCAACCTGCTTTGGGCGCAACACGTTCATGAAACAAAGGCCGGCACGGCGCCTCGCGGTGCTACCTTCGCGCATGGCTTTGGCTCTGCACGGACGCGCCGTCCTCCTGCTCGCGTTCGCGGCATTCTCTTCCGCGGCGGCGACGCGTGCCGTCGACGCTATCCTCGTGCCGATCGCCGCCGAGTTCGGCACGACCGCGGGCGCGGCTTCGATCGCGGCGACGGCCTTCTTCGTTTCGTACGGCTTCCTGCAGGTCCTGCATGGGCCGCTTGGCGACCGGGCCGGCAAATACCGGTTGGTCCTCGCGTACACCGCAATCTCGAGCCTCACGATGTTTGCCTGCGCGCTGGCCCCAACGCTTCACGCGCTCGCCTGGGTCCGGTTGCTCTCGGGTGCAACGGTCGGCGGCATCATCACGCTCGCGCTCGCATGGATCGGCGACGTCGTGCCTTATCAGGGCCGCCAACAGGTGCTCGCAAAATTCATGACCGGCCAATTGCTCGGCGTGGGCTGCGGCGCAGCGGCCGCCGGCGTGACGGCAGAGCTTTTGGGCTGGCGTGCAGTTTTCGTGCTCCTGGGCCTCATCATGCTGGCCGTTTCGATCGGCCTGTGGCGCGAGTTGCGCACCAACGAACTGGCACGCCAGGTCCCGGAGGCTGTACGCAGGTCGTTCACGCAGGACCTGCGCGGGGTGGTCGCGTTGCTTGCGCGCCCTTGGGTGCGCACGGTGTTCCTCGCGGTGCTGACCGAAGGTTTCCTCATGTACGGGGCGCTTGCGTTCGTGCCGCTTCACCTGCATCGCACGCTGGCGTTGAGCGTGGGCACGAGCGGCGTGCTCATCCTGCTTTTTGCTGCAGGGGGCCTGAGCTACGCGCTGAGCGCCGGAATGCTGGTGCCGCGTCTCGGCGAGCGGGGCATTTCGCGGCTGGGCGGCGCCAGCATGGCATTGGGCACGGCGCTCATCGGCCTTGCGCCGAACGCTGCGGTCGCAATGGTGGGGTTGACCTTCGCAGGTGTCGGCTTCTACAGCTTTCACAACACGCTGCAAACCAACGCGACGCAGATGGCGCCGGATGCGCGCGGCTCGGCGGTGTCGTTGTTTGCTTTCGGCCTGTTCGGGGGGTCGTCGCTCGGGGTGTTGATCGGCGGGGTGCTGGTCGACGAGGTGGGGACGACGCCGCTCCTCGTAGGCGTATCCGCGGGACTGGTCTTCCTGGCAGCGCTCTTCAGCAGTCGGTTGCCCGGCAGAGGAGAGAAGCGATAGTATTTGTCAAATCCGGATAATTAATTGGCTTTACGTCCGCCACAGCATTACTTCTACGTCATACAAAGTTAGACTTTATGCGCAGCGCCATGGCTTTGATGGCGGCCCTGGCCGCATGGATCGCCCGCCACGCGGCGGACGCCCGCACCTGCGCCATCACGCCCTCCTTCCAGGTCGTCCACCGCGTGAAGTAGCGCGCGAACCACTCGAGGCGCATGAGCGCAGGCCGGGTCAGCGTGAAGAGCCGCGCCATCAATGCAGTGCCGATGATTTTCGCCATCACGATCAACGCGAGGCCGTACAGCCCATGGCCGTGCGCGATCAGCCAGAGGGCGCCGATCTTCACGGGCAACAAGGCGATCACCGGAAGGCCGAAGGCCGCGAGCGATGCCCAAGGCGGGAGTGCAGCGATGCGCCGCTCGACGAAGGCCACGAACGGCAGCCGGCCTAACCGAGCAAGCAGGCGACCGAGGGGCTCCCAGCCCCACTCCTCGAAGAGGATGAGGAGGGCGACGGCCCATTGGAATAGCGTGCGCGCGGCGCGCCGGATCATTCCAGCGGGACGCCGCGTGCGCCTGCCACCTCGACTGAAGACACCGGCGAGGCGGCATTGCCCCACGCGCCCCGAATATAAGTCACCACTGCTGCCACCTCTGCGTCGCTCAGCCTGTGCGCGAAAGGCGGCATGCCATACGGCCGCGGATTCCCGGCGGTGCTCGGCGGGAAGCCGCCGTTCAGCGTGATGCGGATCGCGTTGACCGGGTTGCGCATGAGGATCGCCTGATTGCCGACGAAAGGGGGGTAAACACGGGGGACGCCCTGCCCGGTGGGTTGGTGGCAGGTCTCGCAATGGTCAGCGTACAGCCTGGCCCCCTGCCGGTCGAGCGCCTCCTTTTCTTCGGGCGTGAAGGAGAGCCGTGACTCTTCCTCCTTGGGGTCGTCCGCGCGTTGCGACTTGAGGTAGACCGCCATCGCAGTGGCGTCCTCCTCAGTGAGGTGCTGCAGGCTGTCCCGGACGACTTCCGACATTGGGCCGAACACCGCATGGCGAGCCGAGACGCCGGTGCGCAGGAGGCCCGCGATTTCGGCAACCTCACCCGCGCCCACGCTCGTTTCCCGCCCTGAAGCAAGCGAAGGCGCGTACCAGTTGAGCATCGGGATCAGGCCGCCGGCCGCCGGCTCATCGCCTTTCACCGCGCCCCAGGCATTGCGCGATGCGTGACAGGCGTTGCAGTGGCCAAGGCCTTCGACGAGGTAGGCGCCGCGATTCCACTGGGCCGATTGCTTTGGATCGTCCTGGTGAATGCCTTCCTTGAAGTAGAGCGCCCGCCAGCCGGCCAGCAGGCTGCGCTTGTCATAGGGAAAGCGCATCTCGTTTGGCCGGGTGGCCTGAACCACGGGTGGGATCGAGCGCAGGTAGGCGTACATAGCGTCGGAGTCTTCGCGCGTCACCTTGGTGTAGTTCGTATAAGGAAACGCCGGGTAGAGAAGCGAACCGTCGCGCGACTTGCCTTCGTGCAGCGCGCGCCAGAAATCCTCGGCCGACCATTTGCCCAGGCCCGTCTCGGGATCGGGGGAGATGTTCGAACTGTAAAGCGTGCCGAACGGCGTCGGGATCGCGCGGCCACCGGCGAAGGGCGTGCCGCCGGGGACGGTATGGCAGGAGACGCAGTTGCCGGCGAGGACGAGATACTTCCCGCGCTCGAGCGGCTGCAGCGCTGCAGGGGCGAGCGGCGGCGCATTTTGCTGGGGACCGTTTGGCGGCGCTTGCATCAGGTACAGCGTCGCGAGCACGAAGGCCGCCGCGACGAGCACGAGGATGCCGATCGACTTCCTAGCGGCCATCGAGCCCTCCGCACTCCATCGGCAGCTTGAGCGAACCCGCGGGCAAGGGCGCCGCAGATTGCGTGTTGGGCGCTTGCACTGCCAGATACGCGGCGACGGCGGAGATGTCGCCCGGCACGAGCAGCGACGCGATGTCGGCCATGCAGTCCGGTGCCTGGGCCCGGCGGGTCTTGTTCCGCCAGGCGCCCATCTGCGCCGCGATGTATTGCGCGTCCAGCCCTATCAGCGCGGGAATCGCGGGGTTCAGGCCGGTGAGCGCCTTGCCATGGCACGCAACGCACGCGGGGATCTTTCGCCCGGGATCGCCTTGGGTCATCAGCGCTTCGCCCCGAGCAAGCACCGGGCTCGGCGTGGCTGTGACGGCGTCTGGAAAAGTGGCCGGCAGGTTTGCGTAGTACTGCGCGATCTCCCGAAGGTAGTCGTTCGAGAGATACGCCACCATGTGGTTCATGACCGGCGACTGGCGCCGCCGCTCTCGGAAGTTGACCAGCTGGTTGAAGAGGTATCCAGCGGGCTTGCCCGCGATGCGCGGGTAATACTCGTTCGCCCTCAGGCCTTCGCCCCGCTTGCCGTGGCAGGAAGCACAGGCAGTGAGGCGCTGCTCAAGGGTGTCGGGCGGGGTGACTTGGGCATGCAGTTGCGCCGTGCATGAAAAAAACGCGAGGGCGAGAAGAGAACGCGCAGCGGATGCCCCAATGGTCATGGGGCGATTATCCCCCGGGACTTGCTAAGAGCTCATCTCCGTCTTCATGGGGATCTTGTGCCCTTTTGAGAACATGCACTGCACGTACGCAGTGTCAAAGCGTTGCTGCGCGGTCGGTGTGCCGGCATCGGCTGCCGGCGATCCGCCGTAGACCGAGCCGGTGGACGCCTCGCTGTTCTCGCGCAACGTGACGCGCCCGCGCGTACTTGCAACCACATCGTTTCGGTTGCCCAACCCCATCGCGGTCGGCAGCGGCGAGTTCTCGTTCGCGCGGCTGGTGGCGGCTGTGCGGCAGGCAATGTCATCGGAGTTGAAGGCGGCCATGTCCTTGCCCCCTCCCGGCAGCACCTCGACGGTTGGCGACGTGCCGCCCGGCAGGACTGCGCACGCGACCGCAAGGAATGCGCCGGCCACGGCACAGGAGATAGCCCTGACTGTTTCGATTCGATCCGGTGGAATAACGGGAAAAACCAGGCGCCTTGACGACTTGTTCATGTGATCCCTCCTTCCCCCAATGACCTGCATTTTCGTCGGGCTAGGGAGGTTTCTTCTGTGCGATCCGTTACAGACATCGCCGATGCCCGGGATTCAGGCGGCGGGTTGGGCGACCCCTGAGGCGCGGCCTCGCACGAGCGCTATGTGGCTGCGAAGCGAGTACAGTTCATCGGCATAGGACAAGGGCACGCTCACGCGCTCGACCTTTGCGTCGAGCTTGTCCAGCTCGTCCAAGAGCCGCACTGCCGGCGTTTTCCCCGAAGACAAGCTCGTCTCGATCTGGCGCAACTGGCGATACCACGTGAAGATGCGGGAGCGGATGCGGAAGTTATAGAGCGGCGGCACGACCCGCCCCAGCGGGATCAGGATCGCAACGATGGAAATGAGCACCACCCACATGCGCTCGATCAGGTTGGCCAACCAGAAGGGCAGGTACCGCTGCATCAGCGGCGGCCCGTTCTTGAAGTAGCGCTGTGCTTCGGGCGCGAGCGGGAATTCCACGTCTTCCTTGGACGGGAACTGGCCGGTGCGCGCGAACCACCCCGGATCCGAGTGGATGTCGTGGGCGGCCTGCACGAAGAGCTGCATGAGGGCGGGGTGCGTTCCTTCGCGCGCGACCAGCATCGACGTCGGCGCCACGAGCGCGATGTTCCTTGGCGGGATGTCGTGCGAGAGGTCTGCGACGCCGCGCGGCAGCGTGACAGCCGAGAGGTAACCCAGGCGCCGCGTATACGCTTCGGCCTGGGTGAATTCGAACAGCGTGATGCCCGGCGTCCTCAGCAGCATCTGCAGGATCGGCGACTCGGGCGCCGACACCATGACGAGGGCATCGAGTTCCTTGTTGAATAGGGCGATCGCCGCGTGCGTCTGGTCCTGGCGGTCGAACACAAGGTCTTCGCGCTCGACGCCGTTGGCGCGCAGCAGCTTGCCGAAAAGATTCGCCGAACCTGCGCCGCGCGCGCCCGCATTCACCCGCCAGCCGCGCAGCTGGTCAAGGCGCGCGAGGGTCTTGCCCGGAAGCTTTGCGGCCGCCTCCGTGCGATAGAAAAGCCAAACCGGCTCGAGGAAGAGGCTGCCAAGCGCCACGAGCGGAAGGCCGGTGCCTTTCTCGTCTTCGGCGCGGATGGCCTCGCTCGACCCGCCCCGCACGAAGCCGAAGTCCACCTTCTCCTTGGGATCGCGCAGCAGCCTGCGGTTGGCGGACGACCCTTCGGTTGCGCGCAGCACCACCTCGATGTGGTGGCGCTTGAGCGCTTTCACGTAAAGCTTGGCGAACTCCGCGTAGTCGCTTTGCTCGGGCCCCGTAGCGAGGACCACTTCACGAGGAGGATTGGGCTGCAGGATGAGATACGCGCCGATGAGGAGCAGCAGCGCGATGAGCGCGAACGGCCCCAATGTGGCCATCACGTCCCGCGCGGACAGCAGCTTGTCGCGGAAGGCTGCCCGGGTCATGGGCGCGACCGGTTCACGGCTTACTCAATCTTGATTCCCCGCGCCTTGACGACCTTGCTCCAGCGCTCGGTCTCGCTGCGGATGAACGTCGTGTACGACTCGGAGGTGCCACCGACGGGCGTCATGCCGCGGTCGGCGAGCTTCTCCTTCACGTCCGGCAGCGCGAGCGCAGCATTGAATTCGGCGTTCAGCTTCTGGACCACTTCGCGCGGCGTGCCGCTTCGGACGATGAGGCCGAACCACGTGGCGGTCACCGCATCCGGGAAGCCCTGCTCGGCGAAGGTCTGGACATCCGGCAGCACGGGCACGCGCTGCGCGCTCGAGATGCCGATCGCGCGCACGCGGCCGCCGCGGATCTGGCCGAGCGCGCCGGGCAGCGAGTTGACGCTCGCGACAATCCGTCCACCCATGAGCTCGGTCATTGCGGGCGCATCGCCTTTGTAGGGAATGTGCGTGAAGGTTGCGCCGGCCAGCGTCCCGAGCAGCTCGATCGTGAGATGGGAGCTCGTCGCGGCACCCGGTGAGCCGAACATCGCTTCGCCGGGTTTCGCCTTGGCGAAGGCGGCGAAGTCGGCGAAGTTCCGGATCGGCGAATCGGATTTCACCGTGAGGATCACGGGAATGTTCACGAGGTGCACCAGCCCGATGAATTCCTTGACCGTGTCGTACGGCAGCGAGGAGAACACCGCCGGGTTGGTTGCATGAGGAAGCGCGACCAGCACGGTCGTATAGCCGTCGGCGGGCTGGCGCAGCAGGTATTCGGTCGCGACGCGCTCGTTGGCGCCGGGTTTCGGGTCGACGAGGACAGGTTGGCCCAGGCGCGCCGACACTTTTTCGCCGAGCGTGCGCGCGAGGAAATCGGTGGGCCCGCCGGCCGCGTACGAGAGGACGATGGTGACCGGCTTGGAAGGGAATTGCGCGGACTCCGTGAGCGGGACGGCGAGCGTGGCGGCGAAGCCCAGGACGACTGCGAAGAGACGGACTGTCATGCGGGAAAGCTCCTTGGAGCCCGGCTCTGGTGAAAGGGCTGCGGCCGGATGGTCCGATGATACCTAAGCGGGGCGGCACTTACCGATGCAGCCGGCCCGGGGCTGCGATTCAATACGGCAAGCCGACGTAGTTTTCGGCCATCGCGGTTTGCGCGGCGCGCGAGCCGCACAGGTAAGCGATCTCGGCCTGCTGGATCTTCTGGCCGAACGGGCCGTCGTCGGGCAGGCGGTGCAGCAGCATCGTCATCCACCACGAAAAGCGCTCGGCCTTCCAGATGCGGCTGAGGGCCCGCGAAGAGTAGGCATTGAGTTCCTCCGACGCGCCGCGGTAATAGGCGATCAGCGCCTCGGACAGGTAGTGCACGTCGCTCGCGGCGAGGTTGAGGCCCTTGGCCCCGGTCGGCGGCACGATGTGGGCTGCATCGCCCGCCAGCAACAGGCGGCCGAAGCGCATCGGCTCGGCGACGAAGCTGCGCAGCGGCGCGATGCTCTTCTCGATCGACGGCCCGGTGACGAGGTCACGCTTTGCTTGCGGATCGAGGCGCCTGCGAAGTTCCTCCCAGAAACGCTGGTCCGGCCACTCCTCGACGCGCTCGGCCAGGGAACACTGGATGTAATAGCGGCTGCGGGTCGGGCTGCGCATGCTGCACAGGGCAAAGCCCCGCTCGTGCCAGACATAAATCAATTCTTCCGAAACGGGCTTGGTGTCCGACAGCACGCCGAGCCAGCCGAACGGGTAGACGCGCTCATACGTCTGCATCGACGAGGCCGGGATGCTCTGACGGCACACGCCGTGAAACCCGTCGCAGCCTGCGATGAAGTCGCATTGGATGTCATGAGCTGCGCCGTCCTTGTGATAGCGCACGCGCGGCTGGTTGGAATCGAAGTCGGCGACGCTCACGTCTTCGGCTTCGTACACCGTGGTTGCGCCGCCGGCTTCCCGCGCATCCATGAGGTCCCGGGTGACTTCGGTCTGCCCGTAAACCACGACGTTCCGGCCCGTGAGCCCTTTGAGGTCGATGCGCTGGCGGCCTTCGCCGAACGAAAGCTGGACGCCGTCGTGAACGAGTCCCTCCGCGTGCAGGCGCTTTGCGACGCCGAGCCGCTCCAGCGTTTCGACCGTGCCTTGCTCGAGCACCCCCGCGCGGATGCGCTCGAGGACGTATTCGCGGCTGCGCTGCTCGACGATGATGGCGTCGATGCCGGCCTTGTGAAGCAGCTGGCCAAGCAGCAGCCCGGCGGGACCCGAGCCGACGATCGCGACCTGTGTGCGCACGGGCTTGCCCAACGCGGTGCTCAAGTGAGCATCTGGCCGCCGTCGACGGCGATCGTCTGGCCGGTGACCCAGCTGGCGGCGTCGCTTGCGAGGAAGAGGGCGACGTTCGCGACTTCCTCCGGTGTGCCGAGCCGGCCGAACCGGATGCTCTCGAGGATGGCGTTGTAGAGCTTAGGATTGGAGGTCTTGCGGTCTTCCCATGAGCCGCCGGGAAATTCTATCGAGCCGGGGGCGATGCAGTTCACGCGGATGTGCTTGCCCGCAAGCTGAGCCGCCTGCGTCTTGGTGTACTGGATGAGCGCTGCCTTGACGGCGCCGTAGGGCGGCGTGCGAGCGCTGGCCATGAGCCCGGAGATCGAAGAGATATGGAGGATCGAGCCCTTGGATTTTTCCAGGTGCGCAAGTGCGGCGTAGGAGGCGCGCACCGAAGCCATGAGGTCGATGTTGATGCTCGCAGCCCAGCCCGCTTCATCGTCGCTTGAGCCGAAACCCGAGGCGTTGTTGACGAGCACGTCGATTCCGCCGAGGGCTTGCGCTGCGGCGTTTACATAGGCCGTCACGGCCGGGCCGTCGCCCAGGTCGCAGGTCGCGCAGTGGACGGTGTGGCCGAAGCGCTTCAATTCGGCTTCGGTCGCGCGCAGCGCCTCTTCGCCTCGCGCACAGATGGAAACATTCGCGCCGGCTTCGGCGAAGGCCAGTGCAATCGAGCGGCCGATGCCGCGCGAGCCGCCCGCGACGATCGCGTTCTTACCCTGCAGTTCGATCTTCAATGCTGTCCCCTTGTACGTAGAAGCGGCGCCAGCCCGATGAGGCCCAGGATCGGCCCCGGCAGAAGCAGCCAGGCTACGCGCGTGCCGAGCGAATCGAACACGGCAGTGCCGAGCGCAATGGCGGCCAGTGTAATCGCGAATCCGATCGCGTTCTGGATCGCAAGCGCGCCGCCCATGACCTCCGGCGGGCAGGCGTTGGCCGACAGCGCGGAAAATTGCGGCGAGTCGGCCACGACCGCCGCGCCCCATACGAGGAGAAAGGCCAGCATGAGGACTGGCGCCGCCCCGGCGATGATCGGGAAGACGGCGCAGCACGTGCCGGAAACCGCAAGCGCGACGGCGGCGACTCGCGCGCTCCCGAACCTCCGGCTGAGGCGTCCCCCGAGCACGCATCCGAAAGCGCCGATCCCGATGATCGCGAAAGAGAGCCACCCGTTGCCGATCCCGAAAGCGTTGTCTGCCCCTGCGGCGGCGATGAGGACCGGCACCAGCGTCCAGAACGCGTACAGCTCCCACATGTGGCCGAAGTAGCCGAAGGCGGAGGCGCGGAACGCCGGCACCTTGAACGCGGCGAGGGCATGGCCCGGCTTAAGCTTTGACGGCCTGATCGCGCGCTCGAAGTGCGGCCCGTCGCCGAGTTTGAGGATCAGGGCGGCTGCTATGAGGGCCAGTAGGGAGGACGCGAGGATCGCCGCCTGCCACGGCCATGCGGCGCTGAGCGCCCGCGTAGCGTGCGGCAGCGCAGTGCCCAGCGTGAGCATGCCGACGAGATGGGCGAGCACGGTGCCCGCCCGCTCCGGCGCCCAGCCGACGATGAGCTTCATGCCGAGCGGGTAGATGCCGGCGAGGCACAGCCCGACGCAGAACCGGTATACGGCGGCGGTCGGGATGTCGGTGGCGAGGAGGGCGAACCCCGCATTGAAAAGTGCGCCCAGGACGGCGCTCGCGGCGAAGATACGGCTGGCAGTGAAGCGGTCGGCTATCCCGGAAAGCGAAACGCCCAGCGCACCGAGGATGAAGCCAAGCTGCACAGCGTTGGTGAGGAAGCCTATGTCGGCGACTGTTGCGCCCCAGTCGCGCGCGAGGTCCGGCGCCGCCGCGTTCGCGCTAAACCAAAGCGACGAGCCGAAGAGCTCGGCGACGACGATGACGGGGATGGGGGAGAGGGGCACGATGCGGCCGATATTCGGGAGAACCGATGGGATCCCGCACCCGCTCGATCCTCAGGGCGCTCCGGCCAGCCGTCCCCAATCGGCCGGCGCAATTCGCGCGACGATGCGCGAAAAATCCCCGGGCACCAGCACGACCGCCCAGCCTTCCTGGACCGTGAGCCGCGTGGCCTCATAGAAGATGCCTTGGTGGGCGAACAGCATCGTGTTCCTGCCGGCCGGCGGTTTTTCGGAGAGCAGGTCGCGCACGGCGGCGATGCGCTCGGGCTGCTTCACCACCGGGCCGTCCGAGGTGAGCGCCTCGGAGAAGGCGAGGTCGTCGGCGTACATGCGCGCCGTCTGCGACACGCGGCAATACCGGCTCGAGACGTACTTCGCGATCGGCAGCTTGAGGCGGCGGAATTGCGCGCCGGCTTCGCGCGCCTCCGCAATGCCTTCGTCGCTCAGGTTGCGTTGCGTGCTGCAGTCGTTCAGCGAGAAGCGCCCGGCCTCGCGCGACTTCGCTTCGAGCTCCAGCTCACTTCGGCGAGTCTGTCCGTGTCGCATGTAGATGACGTAGCCGCCCGAGCGCAGGGCCTGCGCAATGTCCGAAGGCGCGCTGAGCTCAGGCGTCGGCTCTTGCGCCGCAGGCGGCGCGAAGTTCCGATCGGGATTGACTGACGCGCATCCGGACAGGATCATAAATGCCAAAAATGGAAGAGAGACGTCCCTGAAAGCCAGCAGGCAGGCGCTTCTTCTAAGTTGAATGTTTAACATTATTAATGAAGATCCTATAAGGGCAATGGATTGCCTTGAAGTGGATCGATAATCGGGAGGTAGTGGATCATTGCTGGCGAGCGGACAAGGGGTTAGCCTGCGAGGGGTCGGACACATGGTACCTGCGCGCTGCGCGGCCTCAAAAAAAGAATGACAAGTTCGCCCCTCTCACGCCGACTGACGCGCGTCACCATCCTCGGCAACCTGGCAGGCGCGCTGCTGACTTTTGTTTATTTCCATTTCCTCGACCCTTCGGCCAACGAGGGGGCGCCTCGCCCGGGGGCGGAGGTCTGGGTGTTCTTCGCGGTGTCCTTCGGCCTGCTCTCGATCATCGGGCGGACCATAGGCACAAGATGGGCGCGCCCCGTTGTCGAGCTGACCGGAGCGCTGCCGACCGGCCCGACTGGCGACGAGTTGCGCCGGCGCGCCCTGATGATCCCCGGACTTTTCGCGCTCCTCTCCCTGGCGGGCTGGCTCGCGGCCTCGCTCCTCTGGGGCGTGCTGTGGCCGCTCTGGGTCGGCCAATTCACTCCGCTTCGCGCCCTTCGCCAGATTTTCGCACTGGCTTTCGTCTCGGGGCCGATCGTGACGGCGATCGTGTTCTTCAGCGTCGAGCGCATCTGGCGCGAGCAACTGCCGCGACTATTTCCTAAAGGCGACCTGGGCGGCGTGCCGGCGCCGCGTCTTCGCGTGCGCGCGCGCATGGTGACGATGTTCCTGCTCATCAGCCTGATGCCGATCGCAGTGCTGTCCGTGGCGGCGCTGACCCGGGCGAACGCAATGCTAGGCGCCGATGCGCAGACGGCCGAGGCGATCCTGCACAACCTGGTGCTGGTGGTCGCCGCGCTCGCGCTCGGCGGTTTCATGGTCGCGGTGCGCATGGCCGGCTTCGTTGCGGGCAGCGTTGCCGGACCGCTGCGCGATGTGCAAACGGCGATGGCCGACGTCGGCCGCGGCTCGCTCGACGTCCGCTGCGCGGTGGTGTCCAACGACGAGCTCGGGGAAGTGGCCGAAGGATTCAACCGCATGGTGGCGGGCCTGCGGGAGCGCGAGCAGATTCGCGAAACCTTCGGTAAATACGTGAGCCCCGAAGTGCGGGACGAGATCCTCGCCGGGCGGGCCTCGCTCTCGGGCGGCTCGCGCGAGGTCACTATCCTCTTCGCGGACCTGCGCGATTTCACGCCCTGGGTCGAATCCTCACCGGCTGCAGATGTAGTGGCGGACCTCAATGCTTACTTCACCGAGATGGATGCTGCGATTCGCGCGCAGGGCGGGCTGGTCCTGCAATTCATCGGCGATGAGATCGAGGCCGTGTTCGGCGCGCCGATGGCCGATCCGCATCACGCCCGCTCGGCCGTGCGCGCCGCGCTGGAGATGCGCCAAAAGCTCGCCGATTGGAACGCCGGGCGCCTGGCGGCCGGCAAGGTCCCCCTGCGGCATGGGATAGGCGTGCATACCGGGACGGTAATCGCAGGCAATATCGGCAGCAGCGAGCGCATGTCGTACGCGCTCGTCGGCGATGCCGTGAACCTCACCTCGCGAATCCAGGCGCTCAACAAGGACCTGGGCACGCACATGCTCGTGAGCGGCGTTACCAAGGCGCGGCTGGACGACTCCGGGGCCACCGGTGAGTTCAGTCTTAAACCGCTGCCTGCGGTTCACGTGAAAGGGCGAAGCGCCGAGGTCGAGGTCTTCGAACTCGGCTGAGTCGGCCGGCTAGTTGCTGCAGGCCATCCTGGTAAACGCCTCGTCGATCGATCCGGCGACCACTTCGTCCCAGCGCGCCGGCGGCCGGCCATCGGGCCGCGACACGATCTTGCCCTCGCCCATGTGCCCGGCATAGTCGACGTACGCGAGGAGCCGGACGCGGGGAACCGAGCAGTCGTATTCGCGCAGGACCACGGTCGATTCGTGGGGCTGCCCGTCCACCGCAACGTCGGCCATGATGAAGTCGTAAAGGCCGAACATCTGCACGATATTTCCGGTGCGCTTCACGCTCGCCTTATCCGCGTACGCCGAGTAGATGGCGGGTGTACCGCCAAGGAGCGTCCACTCGGCTGCTGCATTGCCGCAGAAGGCAACGAGGCCGACTAGGGGGAGGAGTGCTCTGCGGCGGATCATTGGCATTCCAAAGTAATTTTTGGGAAAGGTTCCATGCGGAATTCGAAATAAAACGTGTGAAATTGTAAATGTCCCCCGAGCTCCTTGCCGCGATGCGAGGAACTGGGTCACACTCGATGGACCCACAAAAGGAACCGGACATGCGCAGACCCGTACGCGACGGCTTGGCACTGGCGATCCTGCTTTTCCTGACGCTCGGAATCGGCGTGCTCGATTGCGCCGTGGGACGCAATGTCAGCTTGTGGTTCGTGTACGTGCTGCCTATCTGCCTGGCTGCGGCGATCGGCGGGGCGCGGGCCGGCGTTGCCTTCTCAGCGCTGGCGGCGGGCCTGCTCCTCTTTGTCGGATTCGACGGCGGGCATCCGTTTCCCGCAATGGGCTATTTCCTCTTCGAAGTCTTCGGTGACTTCTTCGTCTATCTGCTGATCGTTGTGCTTTCGCTCGGCGTGCGCGAGCAGCTGCACAAGGGACTGGGCGAACTGCTGCCTTCGCACGCGGCCACTCAGGAACTGCAGCGTGTCGTCGCCCGCCAGCGCGAGAACCCGGGCGCCCGCCTGAACTAGAGCCGCAGCAGCCGCCGCGCGTTCCCTTCGAGGATCGCGAGCCGGTCACCGGCTGCAATCAGCGGATTGTTCACGACGACTTCGACGGGCTGCTCGTAGGCCACCGGGAAGCAGTAGTCGCTGCCCATCAGGATCCGGTCCGCGCCGACGTTCTTGATGAGGTACTCGACCACCGTGTCCGAGTAGCCGATCGTGTCGTAGTGAAACCGACGCAGGTACTCGAGCGGGCTCGATTTGATGTGCTGCAGGTCGGCGCGTTTTTGCCAGCCGCGATTGAGGCGACCGACCAGCCAAGGAAAAGCGCCGCCCGCATGCGGCAGCACGATGTCGAGCTTCGGGAAGCGATCGAGCACGCCGCCGAAAATCAGGTGCGCGGCAGCGATTGCCGACTCGAAAGGATTGCCGAGGAGGTTTGTGAGGTAGTGCTTCTCCAATCTCTCGTGGCCGATCACGAAGACCGGGTGAAGAAGGATCGGCAGTCCGAGCGCTTCGATTGCCTCGTAGACCGGGAAGAAAGAGGGATCCGAGAGTTCCTTGTCGTTGACGCGCGTGGCCAGGTAGAAGCCGCGCACGCCGGGGAGCTTTGAGGCTCGCGCAACCTCCTTGACGGCGAGATCGGGCGCCTGCATCGGCAGGGTCGCAAGGCCTATCAGTCTGCCGGGATGGGCGCCATGGGCTCGGGCGAGCTCATCGTTGTAGACGATCGATAGTCGCTCGCCCAGGTCCCGGTCGGCCCAATACGCCATCGGCTGGGAAAGCGACATCGCGTGGACGGCCACGCCTTGCTCGTCCATCGCCTGAAGGCGCGCGTCTAGATCCACGTAGCGCGGTCCCGCCGGGCCGGTGGACAAGTGGCCGATCTTGAACTGGGGCCCCTTGCCTTCGATCTCCTTCCATTCGATGCCGTGCGCCGGACCGTGCTTTGCGACCAGGTCCAGCCACGCTTGCGGGTACCAGTGCGCGTGAACGTCGATCGGGTTGCCGTGCTTGTGGTCGTGCGGATCGTGGCTCATGGGGGCGGCGGTTTCGCTGGGGTGCTGCAGATCATATTCGAACTCGCGTAAGATTCAGCGGACACTTTCGCTAGATGGAGCGAGCGCATGGACCCGATGCCGATCGTGGATCTTTCCGACACCGCCAGGAAGCTGGGCGAGAGCGGCAAGCGTGTGAACGTGCTCTGGCAGGAGCCGGACTCGCTTGCCTTCGTGGCCCGCGGCCGCGAGTACCGCAGCGAGTTCCACCTGAATCCGAGCGAAGAGCTCATGTACCAGATCAAGGGCGAGATGCGCCTGCACTACCGCACGCCCGAGGGGAAGGAAGAGGTGGCGGTCATCAAGGAAGGCTCGGTGATCCATACACCGGCCGGCGTGCCGCATTCGCCCCGCTTCCCGCCCGATGCCTATGCGCTCATCGTCGAAAGGAAACGCCGCCCCGGCGAGATCGACCGCTTTCACTGGTACTGCCGCAAGTGCGACGGTTTCCTGCACGAGGAGACTTTCGTGGTTTCGGACTACACGCAGGACCCGGTGTCGAAAGCCTATAAGAACTTCTTCGACAGCGAAGCGTTCCGTACCTGCGAGAAATGCGGCGACGTGTTGCCCGCGCCGGAGACGATGTAGCCATGCCGAAAATCCTCGTCCAGTCTGCCAAGGCGCCGGTCACTGGGTTCACCGATGCAGGCACGCCTTCGCCGCTTGCGCAAGCGATTCGCGCAGGGGACTTCCTCTACGTGTCCGGGCAGGGGCCGCTCGATCCGCTGACCAAGAAAGTGGTGTCCGAAGACATCAAGGAACAAACGCGGCAGACGCTCGCCAACCTCGTCGAGATCCTGCAGGCGGGAGGCGCAACGCTTGCGAACGTCGTGAACATGCGCGTATGCCTGCGCAACACCGGCGATTTCGCCGCATTCAACGAGACCTTCCGTGAATTCATGCAGGGCGAGAAAGTGACGCGCACCTGTACCGGCGGCACGCCACATCGCGCGGGCGTGAATGTCGAGATCGATTGCGTGGCGTACCTTGGGTAGCAGTTGAAAAAAGGGGAGAGCATGAACAGGACAAGGCATTCAATCGCAGGTGTGGCTTTCATGATCGCGATGATCGCGGCCGGTTCGGCAAGCGGGCAGGGCCGCGTGTCGGAGGGCGGGTATTCGATCTTCAACGAGACCATGGTCGACCTGAACTACCAGCAGGTCGAGGAGGCCGCAAAAGCCGGGGCCATTCTCCTCTGGCCCCTCGGCGTGATCGAAGAGCATGGGCCCCACTTGCCGTTGGGGACGGATATCTACAATTCCTACGCGACGATGAAGCAGGTCGCGCGGTTGCTCAGGGCCAAGGGGCAGCAGGTGCTCATCGCGCCGCCCATGTACTGGGGCATCAACGACGCCACGGGTGCCTTCGGCGGATCCTTCAGCGTCAAGCCCTCGACGCTCAAAGCGATCATCGAGGACACCTTCGCGAGCTTTCGCAAGGACGGGTTCCAGTCGGTCTACATCATCACCGGCCATGGAGACCGGCTGCACAACCTCACGATTGTCGAAGGCGTGGAGGCCGCGCGATCCAGTACCGGCATGCGCGGCTTTGTCGTGCTTGCCCCGGTCATGCGCGACCGGCTCGGCCTCAAAGGCACCGAAGGGCACGTGGTCGTGACTGATGCGCCCGCGGCGGGGGCCGCGCTCTCCGCAGCGCCGCGGTACATCGAGGTCCATGCCGGCGCAGGCGAGACCTCGGCTACCTGGTTCAACTTTCCGGCTCTCGTGAACGGGCCGCTGGCCGCGTCGCTGCCGGATACGAAATTCGGTCCCGACGACCTTGCCGAGTGGCGCAAGGGCTGGGACAACGCGCGGACAAAGACGCCCCTCGGGTATCTGGGAGATCCGTCGACCTCCAGTGCAGAACGCGGGGGCGCGGCGTTCCATGACGGCGCCCAGCGGCTTGCTAATACGATCCTGGCCCATGTCGCCGCCTCGCCTTGGATGAAACATCGCCCCTAGGAGCTCGCATGGAGAATCAGGTGACGCGCAAACGTGCGGGTGAAAAGGAGATCTGATATGGGCGTGATGGACACCGACAAGACCCTCCCGACGAACACGCTCATCTTCGAGGTGCGGCGGGACCGCAAGCTCCTCGAGCGCTTCGCGAAGGACCTCGATGGGCTCATGGCCGACTACGGCCTTTCCGAGGCGGAAAAAAAGGCGTTGCGCGAGATCGACCTGATGGCGCTGTCGAAGATGGGCGTGCATCCGTATTTCCTGCCGCAGGTCAGCCGCCTCTTCAAGGGCACCGGCTATAACCACAACGATTCGGCGGCCGCGCAGTTGTATGCGTCGAAAATGCTGAACACCGGGAAGGGCTGAGATGGCCGAGATTGTTTCAATCCTCGCGCTGGCGCATGCGCCCGGCGCCACAGGCTGGCTCGACAAGGCGCCCAAGCACGAGCAGGACGGGATCATCAATGGCTATGCGGAGATGAGGAAGCGCCTCGCAGCGGCGAAGCCGGATGTGATCGTCGGCATCGCCAACGACCACCTGCTCAACTTTCATCCGGGCAACGTGCCGGACTGGTGCGTGGGCATTGCGGATCGTTGGGAGGGTCCGGCCGAGTGGTTCCGAGATTGGGTGAACGTACCGCATTATGAAGTGGGCGGCGATCGCGATCTGGGTCGCACCATCGTGCGGGAGTCCGGTAAGCGAGGGATCAATCTCGCGTTCAGCGATTCGCTCCTCTTCGATGACAACTGGTCGGTGCCGCTGCATTTCCTGACGCCCGAGCACAACTTGCCGCTAGTGCCCATCCACATGAACTGCGTCCTGCCGCCTATGCCGACGACGCAGCGGTGCTACGAATTTGGCAAAGTGCTGGCCGAGGTGATTCGCGCGTGGCCGGAAAAGAAGCGCGTCGCGATCATGGCTACGGGCGGGCTCTCGCACGATCCGGGCGGTCCAAAATATTTCGGCGTGGACGAACCTTTCGACCGCGGCTTCCTTGCGCTGCTCGGCGAAGGCAATCCGGAAAAAGTGCTGCGGGAAGTGACGCCCGAAAAGATGATCGCAGCAGGCGACGGCGGCACAATCGAGCTGCTCGCCTGGTTCGTCGCAATGGGCGCCGCGGGCAATCGCAAAGCCGACACCGCCTTTTACGTTCCTTCCGTTCCCCTTCGGTGCGGCATGGGCGGCGTCACCTGGATGTAATCGGTGTAATCGGGGCCAGGCTCAACCTTGACGGGGCCAGGCTCAAACCTGACAAAAAGGGGCCAGGCTCGCCTTTTTGTTAGATCGAGATCAACAGGGAAGCCAAACCGTTTCGTGGAAAGAAATCGAGCCCGGCCCCTTTTTGTCAGGTTTGAGCCTGGCCCCTTTTTGTCAGGAAAGTCGACTCTGACCCGACTTTCTGGAACACGACCTGGCCGCCGGCGATGGTGAGAGCTGGGGCGACGTGCGGAAGGCGGTAAGCGTCCATCGCGAGCGGATTTTCGTCGAGCACGATCATGTCCGCGAGCTTGCCGGGCTCGAGCGTCCCGCGCTGGTGCTCTTCCATGCAGAGGTAGGCGCCGCTCACGGTCGCGCAGCGGAGTGCTTCTTCGCGCGTGATTCGTTGGCCCGGCGCAACTACAGACGCGGTGTCGCGATCGAGGCGCTCGACGGCCTGCCAGATGCAGGGCCATAGCGAGATAGGCACGTTGTCGGTAGCGAGAGACACCGTTACGCCTGCATCGAGCAATGAGCGGATCGGGCAAAGCCTGTCCGTCTTGTCCGGCCCGAGGCCTCGCGCAATCGCAGAGGCTTTCTTCCAGATGTACGCGTTGGTATGCGTCGTGACCACGATGCCGTGCTCGCGCAAGCGTGAAACCTGGCCTGCATCGATTGTGATCGGATGCGCGATGACCCAGCGCAGGTCCGCGATCGGCGATTCGCGCGCGGCTTCTTCATACAACTCGAGGTTCTCCATCTGGATCGAGCACACGCGGAGCTTTTCACGCGCTGCCGCCTTCACGAGGACCAGCAGCTTGTCGCGCGGCAGCGTGCAGTCGTAGTTGAAGCCCGCCCATCCCGTTTGCGGAGCGCACAGGGCACGCATGCGCGCCTCCTCGGGCCGGGAATCCATCTCAGCGTAAACGCCGGCCAAGCGCAGCCAGTCGTCGCCTGCGCCTCGCCCACTAAGCCTGCCTGCCTGTTCAGTTACCCACTTGGCGACGTCCTCTTCACTTGCCCCGCTCCAGCCCGGGCTGAAAGCAAGCGTGGCCCGCACGGTCTGTCGGTTGTGCGAGCGCAGCGCGCGGTAGGCATCGATTACTTCGGCGGAGACACCGTGGCCCTCGAATACAGAAGTCGTCCCGCAAGCGTTGTAGAGCTGCATCGAGCGGCCCAGCGTACGCAGGCGATCGTCGGCCGTGAAATGGGGCGCGGTTCGAAACAGCGTGAACTCGGTGATCGGCTGGTATGCATTGTCGAAGATTCGCCCGGTCGGTTCGCCTTGCCCGTCGACGTCGATCTCCACGAGCGGCGACGGCGCTAGCGTCCCGCACCGGATGCCGGCCAGCGAAAGCGCCGCAGAGTTGGCGACAGTCAACAATGGCAGCTTGAACGGCCAATATCCCCAGGCGCAGCGGATGAGAATCGGATGGCGAGTCGAGGCGCGGTCGAGGTCCTGCCGGTCCGGGAGCCGCCCTTCCTCGAACATCGTCTCGTACACGAAGTATTCAGGCGGCTCGCCGAGCGGCATCGTGACGATCCACTGTCCCGGCGGCGTATCGGCGGCAAGGCGTGCGAGGCGGTCGACCAGTTCGCGGATCGACCGGCAGCCGGACATCGAAGGCAACACTTCCTTCAACCCTTCGCGGTCGAGATGCGCGTGGCCATCGGTAAGGCCGGGCATCAACGTGCGGCCCGCGAGCTCGATCACTTTGGTCGAGGCGCCGATCAGCGAAGAAACCTCGGCGTCGGTCCCCATTGCGCGAATGCGGTCGCCCTCTACCGCTACTGCCGTCGCCTCGCCTGTGCCGGCAAGCGTCAGCACCGTTCCGCCGCGCAGGACGAGATCCGCCGTCGACATCAGCCGGAGTTCCTATTACTCGGGCTTGATGCCCGCGTCCTTCACGATGCGCGCGTACTTCTCGAAGTCCTGCTTGAGGATGTCGCCAAAATCCTCGGGGGAGGTGTGCGCGATTTCGCTATACCCATCGGTCACGCGCTTGGTGACGTCCCTGTCGGCGAGCGCCTCGCCCAGTGCGTGGTTGAGCCTGTCCACAATGGTCCGCGGCACGCCCACGGGCAGCATGACGCCGTGCCAGCCCACTAGGATGAAGCCCGGCAGTGTCTCCGCCATGACGGGCACGTCGGGCAACGGAAGGCCGCGCGAAGGCCGCGTCAGTGCGATCGGGCGGATCTTGCCCGCGCGGATCTGCGGCAGGGACGTGTTGTAAAGGTCGAAGAGGATGTTCACCTGCCCGCCGAGCAGGTCGGTGAGGGCGGGGCCGTTACCTTTGTACTGCACATGGACCATGTCGGTCTTCGTGATCGTGGGCAGCCACAGGCAGCCGAACGTCATGAGCCCGCCGCCCGAGGCGCAGGTGATGCTGCCGGGCTTTGCTCGCGCCGCAGCGATGATTTCGCCCACGGTCTTCGGCCCGAAAGCAGGGTTCGCCACGAGCGCATACGATTGCACCGTCATCTGCGCGAGCGGCGCGAGCTCCTTGAGGGGATCGACCATGTTCCTGAAGAGCGAAGGGTTCGTCACGATGTTCGGCACGACATAAAGCATCGTGTAGCCGTCGGGCGCCGAGCGTGCCGCCGCCTCGTGGCCGATGTTGCTGTTGCCGCCCACCCGGTTGTCGATGATCACGGGCTGGCCAAGGCGTTCGGAAAGCTTGGGGCCAACGACGCGGGCGATCACATCGGCCGGGCCGCCGGCGGCGAAAGGCACGATCCAGCGAACGGGCTTCGCGGGCCAGCCTTGGGCGAATGCAACTTGCGTCGTACCGGAAAGGACCAACAGTGCGGCCAGGGCGAGCGTCCTGTTGCGCATCGTAGTGTTCATGGCTTTATGTTCCAAGGATTGGGGTGCGTTCAGTCGGCGCGCACGCCGGTGTCTTTCACAAGTCTGGCCCACTTGGCAATCTCGGCCTGCAGATAGGTGCGGAACTGCTGCTGCGTCTCGTGGCTGGGCTCGACTCCCTCCCGAGCGTACCTTTCCTTCACGTCGGGTAATGCGGAAATGCGGGCGATCTCAAAATGCAGCCGGGTGACAATCTGCGACGGGGTCTTTGCAGGAACGAATACGCCGAAGCAACTCAGCACGTCATAGGCCGGCACACCGGATTCAGCGAGCGTCGGGATCTCCGGCACCGCAGTCGAGCGGCGCGTCGGTGTGATGGCGAGCGCCCGGACCTTGCCCGATTTGATGAAGGGGACAGCCGAAGGCAGGAAGTCGAACATCATCTGGATCTGCCCGCCGATGAGGTCCGCGATTGCGGGCGCGTTTCCTTTGTAAGGCACATGCACGATGTCGATCGCCGCGAGCGACTTGAACATCTCGCCCGCAAAGTGAGCGCTGGTGCCGGTGCCCGCCGAGCCGAAATTGATCTGGCCGGGCTTCTCCTTGGCCAGCGCGATCAGTTCACGCGCCGACTTCGCCGGCACGCCTGGGTTCACGAGCAGCACGAAGGGAACCGAGCCCACCAGTGCTACTGGCTCGAGATCCTTGTTCAAGTCGTAAGGCAGCTTGCTGTAAAGACTCATGCCGATCGCAAGCGTCGTGACCGAACTCATGAGCAGCGTGTAGCCGTCTGGCGCTGCCTTCGCGACCGCGTCCGTGCCGAGGTTGCCGCCCGCGCCGGGGCGGTTGTCCACGATCACCTGCTGGCCGAGGTTCTCGCCCAGCTTTGCGGCCACGATGCGCCCGACGATGTCAGTGCTCCCGCCGGGCGGATAGGGCACGACCATGCGCAATGGACGCCTCGGGAAGTCCGATGGTGCCTGGGCGAAGGAGGTGAGCGACATCGCGCAAAGGAGCGCTCCGACAAACGGCCTGGCGACTCGTGCGGCCAAGGCAGGAAACGTATAGAGGAACATTGTTCGATCCAATTGAGGCGGAAGAGTCAATGGGCGGAGGCTCGCGCGATCAGTTCGCGACGGAGCACTTTCCCGTTGGCGGATTTCGGCAGCACGTCCACAAAGTCGAAGATCTGCGGAACCTTGTTCCTCGCGATCCGCGCCTTCAACCCGGTCTTGAGTTTTTCGGCGTAGCCCCCTTCGACCGCGTCGCGCGGGGTCAGCGGTGAACGCATCACGACAACTGCGCGGATAAGGTTGCCATCGGTCGCGCTCGCGACCGGGACCACGCAGGCCTCGGCGACCGAGGAATTCTCCAGCAGCGCGTTTTCGATTTCGATGGGCACGATGAAGATGCCCCGGCTCTTGAAGCAATCATCGCCGCGCCCGGCGATCCAGAAATAGCCGTCTTCGTCCTTGCGGGCGAGATCGCCGGTATGGAACCACCCATCGTGCACGACTGCGGCTGTCTTCTCGGGATCCTTGTGATAGCCGAGGAAGAGGCTCGGATTGTCAATCCCGAAAACGAGCTGGCCGACTTCGCCCTGCGGCACCGGTTTCAGCTGGTCATTGACCACTTCCGCCACGATGTCCCACGGGACGCCGACCGATCCGGGCTTGAGCTGCAGCAAGGGGCTTTGCCCGAGCACCATCTGGTATTCCGAGATGCCGTAGTGCTCGTAGATATCCGTGCCGAACCGGGCTTTCCATGCGGCCAACGGTGCCGCCCCCAGCGCTTCGCCGCTTGCGTTGCAGGCACGAAGGCTCGAGAGGTCGTAGTTCTTTTCGATCCCGTCGATGGCAAGGGTCCGCCGATACATCGTGGGTACTGCATAAGCGACGGTCACGCGAAACCGGGCAATGCTTTCAAGCAGTTTCTCAGGCGATGCACGCTCTTCGAGGACCGCGCCGGTAATCCCATTGCGGAGCGCAAACAGCACATTGTGCCCAAGCAGGCTGATGAAGCTCCACTCGCCCGCAGCCAGTGCGATGTCGTTTGGTTCCGGCGGAAGGCGAAGGCGGTTTGCATCGCCCCGGCCGATGATCCAGCGATGTGCATGGACGATGCCCTTAGGCCTGCCCGTGGTACCGGACGTGTAGCACATGAGCGCCGGTTCATCCGCCGCGGTGTCTTCGATTTCAACTGTGTCTCCGCGAACCATGTCTTCATACACACCCTCGCCCGGCAGCGCCCCTCGAGCCACGATCAAGCCCCTCGGCAGCAGCGCGCTCAACGCTCGCAAAGGCTCGGCCAGCTCGTTCAGCGCGACGGCGGCCACTGCGTCGCTATGCTCGAGGACGTATTGCACATCCGCCATCGCGGCCGCGGAGTTCTGCATCACTGGAACGGCGCCCAGCTTGGCGAGGCCAAGGAAGGCGACGGCGAACTCGATGCAGTTCCAGGTCCGAAGCAGGACCCGGTCGCCGCGTCCTATGCCCCGCTTGCGGCAGGCAGCGGCGAAGGCGCCCGATTGCGCGTCGAGTTCGGCGTAGGTCAGCTGCCCGCGCACGCTGACGAACGCCACCTTGTTGCCCAACCCGGCCTTCAGCGGCGCCTCTAGCGCTTCGCGCGCGATATTGACGCGCGCCGGGATAACGCGATCCGTCATTTGCGTCGCTACGGAAGATTTCAGCAAAATGTCCTCAGAACGGCGAATTGTCGTAGTACGGGCCGCGGTACTCCGCTTTCCTCTTGCCGAGAAACGCGCGGATGCCTTCCTGGCAATCCTTGGTCCGCGTAATTTCCTTGATCGCGTCGAGCTCCCGTCCCCAGCCTTCCTCCGTCCGGTTGGTGTTCCAGTAATGCTTCACCAGCTGCTTGGCGTAGCGCACGGAGAGGTAGGGGTTCGCGGCGACCTGTGCGGCGAAGGTCATGGCTTCTTCCATGAGCTTTTCATGCGGGATCACGCGTTCGACGAGGCCGATGCGCTCGGCCTCGGCGGCGTCGATGATCTTGCCCGTGAGGATCAACTCGAGCGCCTTGCCTACCCCGACGAGTTTCGGCAGGTTGCGCGCGCCGCCCGACTCCGGAAGGAAGCCGGCCGGCACCGCCACCTCGCCGAGTTTTGCGCGGTCCGAAGCAAATCGCAGGTCGCACAAGGTGCACAACTCCAGGCCGATGCCGACCGCCGGCCCGTTGATCGCCGCGATCGTGATCGCCTCCAGGTCTTCGAGCTTGCGAAAGCAGCGCTGGAGCACCGAGTGGCGCAGGTCGTTGAAGAAGTAATGGGCGAGCTCTTTGTAGGGTCCGAAATTGCCCATGTCGAAATCCTCTTCGCCGGCGCCCAAGGGACCTGCTTCCGATTTGAGATCGCCGCCCGCCGAGAAACCGCGCCCTGCGCCTGTAACGATGATGACCCGCACATGGCTCTGGTGGCGGATCTCGTCCAGGAGGATGTCGAGCTCCACACGCATGCGCACATCCACGGCGTTGAGGAAATCGGGGCGGTTCAGCGTGATGACGCCGATGGTTTTCTCGTCCGGCCGAAGCGGGTTGGGCAACACCTGCCAGGAGATGGTCTGATAGTTCATGTCGGGTCCCTTTTTTTGGAAGTAAACGCTGCTGCCGGGTGGACCGGCGTTGAATGGAAACGGCCTAGCGGCTCCCGGATGGTGCGCGGGACCTGCGATAAACGATCATGAGCCAGCCGCCCAGCATTCCGCCCAGGTGCGCAAAATGCGCGACGCCTGAAGCCGAGCCGGTCACGCCGAAGAAGAGTTCAACCACGGCGAACACGACCACGAACGTGCGCGCCTTCATGGGGATCGGCGGGATCAGGAGGACCACCGTGCGCTGGGGAAAATACACGCCGAAAGCGAGCAGCAGGCCGTAGATCCCGCCGGACGCGCCGATGATCGGCACCGGCGGCAAGCCGAGCAAGCCGGCGATCAACAGATGCGTCAGGCCCGCCGCGATCACGCTTGCAAAGTAATAGCGAAGGTAGAACTTCGAGCCGAACAGCCGCTCGACTTCGCTGCCGAACATGTACAAGCCGAACATGTTGAAGATGATGTGGCTGTAGCCGCCATGCAGGAAGCTGTAGGTGACCAGCTGCCATGGCGCGAAGCCGGGGCTGTTCAATTCCGGTGACGAAGGCGGCCACAGGGCGAACACATCGATCGTGGGCACGCCGGTGATCTGCAAAAAGAAAACTGCAACATTCGCAATCAGCAGGAAACGGGTAACCGGCGGCATCAACTATCTTATCGCCGCGTCGGCGGCTTGCGGCGCTTCAGGGCGAAACGGGGGTGGGTGCCGGTAGTGGCATCCCGCGCCTTAGCGTTTCCGCGCGCACCAGTCGGGACGATCGCTTACAGCGCCAGCGCCAGCCTCAAGCCGCCGGGACCTTCTTTTTCCCGGATTTCTTTTCGGCCAGCTTGGCTTTCTCGATCGCGGTCACTTTCCTCAGTTCCGCATCCCGCTCGTCCTGGCGCCGCTGCGCCTCCTGGCGCAATTCTTCCTCGGTCGGGGGATGCCAATCCAGGAACTTCGGGCGCAGGCGGGCGAAGAAAGCGCTCGAGGATTCCTTCGGGGCGGCCGGCTTAGCCTTTTTGCGGGCCTTCGCCATGGGGCGTCCCTTCGCTGTTCAGCAGATCGGTTTTGTCGCGTTGCGAATTGGCAAGGCTGGAGGCCGTGTAGGGGCCCCTGACCGTTCGCGCGCGGGAGGGTGTTTCGGCTTGCTTGGCGGCCGTCAGGACGCCGCACCAGAACGACGTTTGGCCCGGATTGGGCTTGGATTCCTGCATTTTTGTTTCCCCCGTAACGATGCCGTCACTTTAGCCTGTATGCGGCCGGAGCGGGGGATGAGGGGCGGCCAAGGGCCGCCTAAGAAGCCTCCAGCGCTGGAGTCAGAACCCGTTACGCAGTGTCAGGCCCGGCCAGTCGTCTTGGTATTACCGCCGGTACGCCGCCCAGGATCGGGGGGGAGCCTTCGGGCACGTGCCCGGCAGTGAAACTTCGCTTCCTGATCGAACCTCCCACTCATCGAGACAGGTCCTGACTGCAGCGCTGGAGTAGAGGGAGGAGAGAACGGCCCCAAGATACCCAACGTCCGGAGGCGGGAATGTAGGCGGACTGACCTGCTGTTTGTAGGATAAGCACCTACAAGTTCCCGGAATTGGAAAAAAGGGGACTACTTTGGGCGTCAGGCTACCGACCGGGAAGCCTTCTTGGCGCTTTTGCGGTCCTGAACGTAGATGCCGATGACCAGCCAGCAGCCGCCGGCCGCTGCCGCCAGGAAAAACAGCATGGCCAAGCCGGGGTACCCGAAGATCCGGAAAGGAGTGTCCACGCGCATCAAAAGGGACGCGCCGATGATGAGCGCGGCCAAGACCAGCCCGGTGGCGATGCGGTTGGCAATCTTCTGGAGTCCTTCCATTATCAGTCGGGCGTCCAGTGCGCGGACCTTCACTTCGAGTTCCGCGTTCGCGACCGCGTCCAGGATCCGGTTCAGGCGCGTCGGCAAGCCGGTCGCGAAGTCCTTCAGTTCGAGCAGCGAGTTCAGCATGCTGCCCTGGGTTGCGCTTTTGCCCATGCGCTGTGAAGTGATGTCGGCGGCATTGCGACGGATCGAGCCGTTCGTGTCGAAGCCGGGGTCGAGGACTCGGCCGACTTCGTCGAGTTGCAGGAGCGTCTTGCCCAGCAGGGTGAGCTCGCTCGGCACGAACAAGCCTTGATCGGCCGCGATGCGGCTGACCTGAAGCAGCATCCGGCCGACGCTCAACCGGACGAGGCCTTCGCCGTGATGCTCGGTGAGCAGTTGCGCGAGCCGCCGGCCGAATTCGTCGGCATCGAACTCCTCAGTCGTGCGGCTGATGCGGATAGCCACCGAAGCGGCTTCATCGCTCTTGCCCTCACTCACGGCGAGCAGCATCTTCAGGAGGTGTTCCTGCATCGCAGGCGTGGTGTGCCCAACCATGCCGAGGTCGATCAACGCAACACGGCCGTCATCCGTCAGGAACACATTGCCCGGGTGAGGATCGGCATGGAAGACGCCATCCACGAGGACCTGCTTCAGGTACGCCCTGAACACTTCCTCCGCGAGCGCCGGCCCGTTCATTTCCAGGTTTGCCAGCGGCCCGAGCGAAGTGATCTTCTTGCCCGGCACGTAGTCCATGGTCAGCACGCGCCGCGTGCTGTAGTCGACAACGGGCTGGGGGATGCGGATCAATTCGAACCCGGCGAGGTTCTTGCCGAGCGTGACCAGGTTCTGCGCTTCCCGCTCATAGTTGAGCTCGTGCAGGAGAGTAATGCGCAACTCTTCGAGCATTACCTGGAAGCGGTAGCGGCGGCCCAGATCCGTATGCTCGTCCATGAACTCTGCGATCTGCCCGAGCACCTCGAAATCCTCCGCGATCTGGGCGGCGATGCCCGGGCGCTGGACCTTCACCACCACCGGACGGCCGTCGCGCAACGCTGCGCCATGCACCTGGCCCAACGAAGCGGCCGCGATGGGCTCGGTGTCGAAACGGGAAAATGCTTTTGAAATGCGCACGCCCAGTTCGGCTGTGACGATCGCTTCCACCTCGTCGTAGCTGAAGGGCTTCACGTCATCCTGCAAACGCGCGAGGGCCGTGAGGTACGCGGCCGGGAGAAGATCCGGACGGTTCGCCAGGACCTGGCCGAGCTTTACATAGGTCGGCCCCATCGCTTCGAGGTCGTCCGCGAGTTGGTGAGGCGCCACGTCGCCTGGCCCCTGCAGGGCAGGCACCGCATCGTTGTCGGCCGACTCGCCGAGTCCCATCTGGCGCACGAGGTCCGAACGACCGTACTTCCACAGCAGCGCGCCGATCTGCTTGTAGCGCGCGAGGTGCTTGACCGACGACATCAATTTCATGCACGGACACTCCGGGAAAGCGTCATCGCACTTTCTGCTGCGAGGCTGTCGCGGTCGGTGCCTTCGCGCACACATGCGCGTGGAGAAACGCGCTGTAAGTAAAGCGTTGACAGGAAGAGTCGTGATTCGCTTTAAGACAGGCCCGCCCCGGTGCGGTCCAATGAGGATCACGCACCCCACGAGGCGATCATGCTCAAAAAACTGATGGCGTTTGCCACCACGACGGCACTCCTTGGTGCCAACGCGGCCGCTTATGCGCTCAACACCGCACGGGCTGCGGTTCGAACGGTCACCGGTCCTGCAGCCGCAGGCGACGGCGAGAAAAACGCCGCTCCCGCTGACGGCCGCACGGTTCTTCCGACGATTCCCCGCATGACCGAAAGTGCCCCTCCCAAAACGCCGTCAAGAGCGACATCCTCTTCCCATCGGCCGTCGAGCCAAAAGGCGAATCGCGTGAAGGCGCGTGGCCAGAAATCGCAGAGGAAGAAATCCACACGCCGCGCCAGCTGATCTCTTCGCCACGAAGCGGCAGGCCGGATAAACGCCGACAACCCGTTCTGTGGCCTCGTCTTGATGCGCGTCTGGACGTTGGATACCTTAGACGCGTCCGCTGGAAAAGGAGAGACCAGCATGAACGAGACCTCGCAGGAACAGAACAGGCCGGAGGGCGAGCACATCGACATTGGCGACCCGAACGACGTCAGGCGATGGACCCGGGAGTTGCAGGTGGACGAGCGCACGTTGCGAGTCGCCGTGCGTGAGGCCGGCACTTCCGTCCCGGCCGTGCGGCACTACCTTCACACCAGCCGCGTACGCAGCTGACCGGCTTACAGCATTTCGAGCGGCTTGGCCCGCTTAGGCGGCGGGAACAAGGCGTCGAGTGCTTTCAGTTGTGATTCGTCCAAAGTCGTACGCAGTGCCGCCACATTTTCTGAAAGGCGCTTGCGGTTACCGGTTTTGGGAATGACGATCACCCCGTCCTGCACGAGGAGCCATGCAAGGGCGGCTTGCGATGCGGTCATGCCATTATTTTCGGCGAAATCCCGAAGGCCCGGATGCTCGACAAGGCGGGCCTGCTCCAACGGTGAATAGGCCATGGCGGGGATGCGCTTAGCACGCAACCAGGGCAGGAGGTCCCACTCGATTCCGCGCCGGGAGAGGTTGTAGAGGACCTGATTCGTCGCGACCTCCTCGCCCCCGGGCAGGGACGTAAATTCCTTGATGTCCGCCAGATCGAGGTTGCTTACGCCGAAATGGCGGATCTTCCCGCTTGACCGTAGTGCGAGCAGCGCTTCGAGCGTTTCAGCTAGGGGCACGTTGCCGCGCCAGTGGAGGAGATAGAGGTCGATCCGGTCGGTGGCCAGGCGCCGCAGGCTGTTCTCGCACGCCTCGAGGGTGCCTCGCCGGCTTGCGTTCGACGGCAGGACCTTGCTGACGAGGAACACTTCGTCCCGTCGCCCCGAAATCGCTTCCCCGACGAGCTTCTCCGAGCGTCCGTCGCCGTACATCTCCGCCGTGTCGACCAAGGCCAGGCCATGGTCCAACCCCATTCGCAGCGCGGCGATCTCCTCTGCGCGCGTGGCTGTCCGGTCACCCATGTTCCAGGTTCCCTGGCCGAGCGCGGGCACCTTTTCACCTGACGGAAGTGCGATCGTTTTCATGCATGCAAGTGTAGGGCGGGCGAGTGCCAGGTGCGAGTGCGGCATAATCGCGGCCTGCCTGTTCCGGTAAACACTTGGGGGTTTCGATGCGTGTCGCGTTCCGTCGGTGGGTCGCATTTTTCGTGGCGGCGTGCCTGCCGTTGGTTGCGCTCGCGCAGGCGTGGCCCACCAAGCCGGTGCGGCTGGTCGTGCCCTTCGCGCCTGGCGGCACGACGGACATCGTCGCGCGCATCCTCTCCGAGCGACTCACGAAGGAGCTGGGTGCTGTCGTGGTCGTGGAAAACCGTGCGGGCGGCGGCGGGGCGATCGGGGCGGACCTGGTGGCGAAAGCCGCCCCGGACGGGTACACGCTCGGGGTCGCGACGGTCTCCACGATGGCGACCGGGCCGGCGACGAATCCTAAGAACCCCTACGACCCGGCCAAGGATTTCACGCCGATCATCAACCTGGTCTACGTCCCGAACGTGATGACGGTGAACCCGAAGAATCTTCCCGTGAAGGATATGAAGGAATTCATCTCACTGGTGAAGCGCAGTCCAGGGAAGTATTCGTATGCATCGTCGGGCACGGGCGGCATCTCGCACCTGGACGGCGAACTCTTCAAGGCCCTGACCGGCACGTTCATCGTGCACATTCCCTACAGGGGCTCGGGCCCGGCGCTGAACGACGTGATCGCTGGCCAGGTGGACATCCAGATGGATAACCTGCCTTCGTCGATCCCGCATATCAAGGCCGGACGCCTCAAGGCGCTTGCCGTGATGTCGGACAAGCGCATCGAGTCGCTGCCCGACGTGCCGACCTTTGCGGAGGTCGGCCTCAAGCAAGCGAACAACATGGCGTGGTACGGGCTCGTCGGTCCCGCGCACCTGCCTGGCGAGATCGTGCAAAAAGTCAATGCGGCGGCAAACACCGCGCTCAGGGATTCGGAAGTGATCAAGCGTTTTGCCGAAGGCGGCTCGATTGCCGCAGGCGGCACGCCCCAGGCCTTCGCGCAAACCGCGGCCCGTGAACTCGCACTGCGCAAGGACATCGTCGTGAAGCAAAAGATCACGCTCGACTGATGGATGCCTGGCGCACAGTCGTTGCCTTGCTCGTCGCGTTGCTCGCAGGCGGCTGCGCGAGCCTCAACACACGCTGGGACGACTGCGAGAAGGCATCCGGCACGTTCGTCGACCTGGCCGATTGCACGGTCAGGGGCGTGCACGCCGATGCCGGGCGATGGGTGCAGCCCGCCTTGCGCATGAACAGCGAGGCCCGGGCCAAGCGTTATTCGCTCAAGGCCGAAGACCTGATCGAAAAGGTCGGCACCGGGCGCATGGCGGACGCGGATGCCCGCGCCGAACTCCGGCAGGCGTTGAACCAATTGTTGGACGAGGAGCGCGACGACCGCCTCAGTCCCCTCAGGCAGCCGCAGAAGTCGGGGATCACCTGCTCGCCCGCAGGCAACAGCGTAAGTTGCACGGCCAATTAAGATGACGTAGGCATTGCGCCTACACTGGCCTACGGTGGGGTTCCGATACCCCGTCATCCAAGCGCCCGCGTAGCATCGTGGGCGGTGCCTTTTGCGAACCGACACGAGGACTCGATGAGCGCTTACGCGGATTCAGTATTGGCAGAAGGGGAAACGGTCGTCTACCGGGCCGCCATCTCGCGCTGGAAATATTTCCTCTCCTATCTCATTGGCGTCGTCCTGATCGTGTTGGGGCTGGTTGCATTGTTCTTCACAATCATGGGCACAGACCCGATGATCCGGTTTGCAGGCGCCATCCCCTTGGTGATCGGGTTGATCGTCATATTTACGGCAATCATTCGAAGGCGCACCACCGAACTGGTCCTCACCGATCGGCGGATCATCGCCAAGCGCGGCTTCGTCTCGCGGGAGACGGTCGAAATGAACCTGAGCAAAGTCGAAAGCCTGCACGTGAGCCAAGGCCTCATGGGCCGCATGCTCGACTACGGGGATGTCTCTGTAGTGGGTACGGGGGCTTCGCTCGAGCCGTTGCGCGGCGTGTCCCGGCCCTTGGAGTTGAGAAGGAAGCTTGGCGAGCTCGCGGACTTCCCGGTTCTCCAGAAACCCGTGCGGGGCTAGTCTTCGAGTACGGCCTTCCAGAGGCCGGTCGCACTATGGGGGAAGCATGAAGACAGTGATGGTTCTCGCGGGGGTCCTCGCGACTTTGTGCGGTATTTCCGCCCTTGGGCAGACGTTCCCGACCAAGCCGCTGCGGCTCGTGGTGCCGTTTGCACCCGGCGGCAGTTCGTCCATCGTCGCGCGCTCGGTGGCCGCCGAGATGGAGAAGGGGCTCGGCCAGGCCATCGTGGTCGACAACAAACCCGGCGGCGGCGGAATCGTTGCAATGATCGAAGTGGCGAGGGCCGACCCCGACGGCTACACGCTGGTCATGGGGCACGTGGGTTCGCTTGCCATGAACCCATTCATGTACGCGAAGCTTCCGTACGATGCGGACAAGGATTTTGCGCCGGTGTCGCTGCTCGCAATCGTGCCGGCCATTTTTGTGGTGCACGAGAGCGTTCCGGCGAAGGACCTGCGCGAGTTCGTGGCCCTCGCCAAGAAGGAGCCAGGCAAGCTGTATTACGGCAGCGCGGGAAACGGCTCGGCCGGTCACCTTGCCATGGAATACCTGAAGCAGGTCACCGGCATAGACATCCAGCACGTCCCTTACAAAGGCACCGGCCCGAACATCATCGACCTCGTGGCCGGTCGCACGCAGGCTTCCTCCGCGGGCACACCACCGCTCATGCCGCATGTCAAATCCGGCAAGCTGCGCGTCATCGCGGTCGGTACGGCAAAGCGCCTGCACACGCTCCCAAACGTTGCGACGGTGGCCGAGCAGGGGTATCCGGGATTCGAGACATCCCAGTGGTACGGCCTGAACGCGCCGGCCAAGACGCCTGAACCGGTGATCCGGCGGCTAGCGGCCGAGGCGGCCAAGGCCGCTAAGAGCCCGGCCGTCCTCGAGCGGTTTGCGGCGGACGATGCAGAGGGCGTGGGCTCGACGCCGGCTGAATACGCGGCGTTCATCAAGAAGGAACAGGACCGCTGGGGAAAGGTCGTGCGCGCGGCCGGCGTGAAGGCTGACTGAACCCTAGAAGCCGAAGAGGTCCGGCCGGGCAACGCCATCGGCCCAGTTGATCGGGCCTTCGGACCAGACGTGGAAGAGGGCGCCGAACCCGCTCTCGATGACAAGCGTGGTGCCGGGCTCGACGATCACGAAGCAATTGGCATGGGCGGCCTTGCCGCCGACGCAAACGTCTCCCGCGCGCACCCACAGTTCGAGGAGCGCACTTGTCACGAAAGCCGGGGTTGCCGAGCCGGGAAGCATGCCGATTTCCGCGTACCGGTGGTTACCGTGCGCCACCGCGAAGTCGAAGATCATTTTGCGCGTTACGCCGCCGATGGTCGTTGCAAGGCCAGGCAGCGCATCGACCGACACCGTGATCTCCGGCGGCACTTCCGGGTTCGCGTTGCGGATCGAGCCAAAGCGCGGGCCCACATGCAGCGCGAAGTCGCGGTCGGTCGATTCCGGGTAGATCACACCGGCTTCGAGCCGCGACATGAGCAGCGTGCGTTGGTAGGAGATGGCGTCGTGCGTGGCGCCTTCGAGGTTGATGCCCGCCTGATGCAGGCCGATCGGCGCCTGGTAATCGGTGATCGATCCGTCGAGGATGAAACTCGTAGCAACGCCCAGGTGCTGGTGCAGGCCGCTGCGGCTCATGGGCTCGAAGCCGACGAGGCCGAGGAAGCGCCCGTTTTTCAGGTCCTCCCGCACGGGCTTGAGCGCGAGCCCAACCTTGCCCACGCTGTGCCAGGCGAGGCCTTCTGCGTCGTAGACGCTGACGGATTTTTCCGAGATTACCGCCCGCTTATCCGCGGAAAGTCGCGCGATCATTTCTTGGCGGGGAGCGCGTATTTCGCTTCCAGTGCGTCGAAGACATCCTTGTTCACCGCTTTCTGGCGTTCGGCAAATCCTGCCAGCATCTTCTCCGCGCCTTTGAGCGAGCCTTGCTTACGCAGGTAATTCAGGGCCAGCTGCATGCCTGCCAGCGCCGCCTGCAGCGCGGTGTTCGCATAGAGCACCCCGCTGAAGCCGAGGGTTTTCAACTCCTCCTGCTCGGGCATAGGCGTTTTGCCTCCGAAGACGATGTTGAGGATCGGCAGGCCGGGCACCACTTTGGGAATCTTGCGGATTTCCTCGAGGCTGACCGGCGCCTCGAGGAACGTGGCCTCGGCCCCGGCCTCGTGGTACTTCGAGAGCCTTTCCACTGCAGCTTCGAAGCCTTCCACGGCGCGCGAATCGGTGCGCGCGATGATGATGAAATTCGGATCGGTCCGCGCATCGACTGCGGCCTTGATCTTCTGCACCATCTCATCCGCGTCGATGACCGCTTTGCCGGAGAAATGCCCGCAGCGCTTGGGAAAGTCCTGGTCCTCGATCTGGATCGCGCTTGCGCCCGAGCGCTCGAGCACGCGGATCGTTCTCGCCATATTGAGCGCGTTGCCGAAGCCCGTGTCGCCGTCGACGATCAGCGGGAGCTCGACGGCATCGCGGATCGCCGCAACGTGGGACGCCACTTCCGTGAGCGTCGTGAGGCCGATGTCCGGCATGCCGAGGAAGGTATTCGCGATGCCCGCGCCCGTGATGTAGATCGCGTCGAATTCCGCATCCTCGATGGCACGCGCCGACAGTGCGTTGGCCGCCCCGGGGAGAAGCATCGCCTTGCGCGCTTCGAGCAGCTTGCGCAACTTGAGGTTGAGTGCTGGGTTCATGCGTAGACGTAGCCTTCGAATAACCTGCGTTGGGTTCGGAAAAAAGAGCCGCGGATCGCCTTCCAGCCGCCGGCTTCTCGAATCACTTCGCCCCCAACGGTGAGCACGCCCGAAGGCATTGCAAGGCGCAACGTTCCGGACTTTCCGGCGCGGGCGTACCGGTTGGGGATCGTTCCCTCGATTCCGGCGGCTACCGCGGTACACAGCGACCCGGTGAGGGGCAGGGCGCGATGCGGCTGTCCGTTGGAAACGATGCGCACGGTGAGGTCGGCGGCCGAGCCCGGCAGGATTTCGCCGGACAGCGTGACCGCATCCTGCGGTGCCGAGACAAAACCAATCTGCGGCATGGATTTGGCTTTTGCTTCAGCCACGGTATTCGCGATGCCCATGGCAACGGAAGCGTGACAGCGGATCGAGGCGATGCGCTCGAGCAATTCCCGATTGCGATCGAGCGCCTCCGGCATCTCCGTTCCCGTGAGACCCAGGGCCTTTGCATCGAGAAACACGCAGGGGTTGGCCGCATCGACCATCGACACCTCGATCTTTCCTATTCCCGGGATGTCCAGCACGTCGCGTGGATTGCCGGTCGGCAGCAGCTTGCCGGTCACTGCACCACCTGGCTCCAGGAAGTCGAGCCGTACAGGCGAGCCTGATCCGGCGACACCGGGAATTTCAAGTTCGCCTTCGACCAGTGCGCGGCCTTCCTGGACGCGGAATGTCGAATTGATGATCTTCTTCGTGTTCGTGTTGTGGATGCGCACGCACATCTCGCCTTCGGTGGCGGGGACGAGACCTTCCTCAATCGCAAACGGCCCGACCGCCGAGGACATGTTTCCGCAATTGCCGCTGTAGTCGACGCGCGATTCGTTCACGAGGATTTGCGCAAAGGTGTAGTCGAGATCGGCATCGGGGCGCGTCGACGGCCCGAGCACGCAGACTTTGGAGAGCGACGACACGCCCCCGCCCATGCCGTTCAACTGGCGGCCATGCGGGTCCGGGCTGCCCATCGCACGCAGGAAGAGCGCGTCCCACGCGGCCCTGTCGGCGGGCAGGTCGCGCAGGTGGAACATGAGGGCCTTGCTGGTGCCGCCGCGCATGAAGACGGCCGGGAGTCGGTTCATCCCGGCAGTTTACCGGTTCCCCGACGACGTTCGATGGAACTCAGACCTCTAGAGCGAACCCGCCGTAAAGGTATTGCAGTCCTGCGGCCGGCCGGAATCCATTCCACGCTTGAACCAGCGCACGCGCTGCTCGGACGTGCCGTGCGTGAACGACTCGGGCACGACCCGGCCTTGCGACTGCTTCTGCAGGCGGTCGTCGCCAATCGCGGTAGCGGCGGCAAGCGCCTCCGCCATGTCGCTCGGATCGAGCTGATTCATCGTCCCTGCGAAATGGCCCCAAACGCCTGCGTAGCAGTCCGCCTGCAGTTCCATGCGAACCGAAGTGCCCTCCGCACCGGCGCCGCCTCCACGCGCGGATTCCATCTTCGCGAAAGTCCCGGTGATCTTTTGCAGGTGATGGCCGACTTCATGGGCGATCACGTACGCCTGCGCGAAATCCCCGGGCGCCTTGAAGCGGGACTGGAGGTCGCGAAAGAAAGAAAGGTCGAGGTAAAGCTTTTCGTCGTTCGGGCAGTAAAAGGGACCCATCGCCGATTGGCCGGTGCCGCAGGCCGAGCGCACCTGGCCGTCGTAGAGCACCAGGGTGGGCGGCCTGTATTGCGCGTTGTTCTGCTGCATGATCTTGCCCCAGACCGCTTCGGTGCTGCCAAGGACGCGCGCGGCAAACTGGCCGGTCGCATCGCTCGGCGCGCCCTTTTGCGCGGGGCGCGAATCGTGCCGTGGGGCGACCTGTTGCGCTACGTTGATCGCTGTCCCCGGATCGAATCCGAGGAAATACGCAATGACGGCGACCACTACGCCGCCTACTCCAAGGCCGCCCCCCACCCCCATCCCACGGCGGTCTTCGACGTTGCTGCTGGCTTGCTGGTCGCCTAATTGCATGGCTTGGGGTTAATACCGATATGGATTGTTCGGGCGCGCGTCATACCGGTTGGGTACGCCGTCGCCGTCCCGATCGCGATTGTGGTAACCGCCATCACGGTCATGGTAGCGCGTCGTGGTGACCGGTACTTCGTACGCTACGCAGCCGGAGAGAAGCGAACCGAGAATCGGCAGGAGGGATAGTTTTTTCATGAGCGCCTCGCAAGTGTTACGTTGTGGCCGAAGTGTCGGCGCACCTGGCGCAGGGGTCTGTACGTGAGCGCACGATGCGTGACGTTGCACACTGACCCGCTGTCAGCTTTCTCCTGGTCTCGCCGACTGGCTCAAGCTGCAGGCGATGGAGGTACCTGGCTGCCTAATAGCGCTGCCGAACAGACTCCCGCCGCGGGGCGGATTAGACTGGTCGCATAAGAACACCGAATCCGGCGGTCGCCGGCGTCGAATCCCTTGGGAATAAAAATGAAGACCAAAGCACTCGTCTCGCTCGTCCTTGCAGCCGCTCTGGCGACTTCCGGCCTTGCGAGCGCGCAGGGCAATTCGCGCCACGGCGATCGCGGCGACGATCGCGGCGACGACCGCCGCAATGACCGCTCGGACCGCGAGTACCGCCACGACAACCGCGATTTCGGCCGCAGCCATAACGAGCACATGAGGCACGGGCGCGGCGCAGGGCCGGGTCACCAGTATTACCAGGGCGACCGGTACCCCATGGAATACCGTAATCGCCACTACGTCGTGAACGACTGGCGCAGCCACAATCTCAGCGCCCCCCCGCGCGGCTACCAGTGGGTCCAGTCGGGCAACGACTACGTGATGGTCGCGATCGCCACGGGGATCATTGCGCAGTTGCTGCTGGGCCGGTAAAGCAGCCGGATCCGCGGCGCAGCATGAAGCCCGCGGATTAAAACGGCCGTTTGGTGTGTTTGCCCCATGAAGCGCATACTGTCCGCGAGGGCGGATCGCGCACGGGGCGGTTTCATTTCACACACTGGAGGCAACGGATGGATGCGTCGTATCGATTGAAAAGAGGGTTGGTCACCGGGGCGGCACTGGCAGCGATGATGCTGGCCGGATGCGCCGAAATGGGCTCGATGATGCACAGCGGCCACATGGTCAACGTGCAGCTGAGCGGCAATGAAGAGGTCCCGCCGGTTTCAACGGCGGCGCGCGGCGCAGGGTCGATCAGCATCGCCGCCGACAAGTCCGTCAGCGGGAGCGTGACGACTACGGGCATCGCCGGCGTCGCGGCGCATATCCACACGGGGGCGCCCGGGCAGAACGGGCCGGTGTCGGTCGGGATGGTCAAGACCTCGGAGAATGTCTGGTCTATTCCCGCCGGTGCCAAGCTCAATGACACGCAGTACGACGCGTTCAAGGCCGGCAACCTCTATGTCAACGTGCATTCCGCGCAGCACAAAGGCGGCGAGATCCGCGGGCAGCTGAAGCCGTAATTTCGGGTTCCGCAAGAAGATTGGCCTTAGAGCGGCTCCCGAGCCGCTCTTCTCTTTTTCGCGTCCAGAATTATTTCTTCCTCATCTCTGGACCCCTTGCGTTGACGTCCAGACGTCTAACGCCTATCATTGATGTCATGAGAAAGCGACCGGGCGAAGTAAGAGATGCGATTGTGTCTGTCCTCGAGGCGCGTCCGCAGGGAGCCACTGTTGCTGAAATAACGCAGCATGTAGAGAGGCTGCTCGGAGAAGTTCCCGCCTCGTCGGTTCGCTCTTATCTGCAGCTGAATACTCCGACGCTTTTCGCTCGGATGGAACGCGCTCAATACACTCTTTCGGAATTCGCGTATGTGCCCAAACCGAATTTTAAAGGGCACGGCGTTTCAGAGTTCCATTATGGAAAATCAAAGCTAATAAACGATGATTGCCTGACTTGGCTCGAGAAACAGTCGTCGAATTCAATTCATGCGATCGTTACCGACCCGCCGTACGGTTTAGTCGAGTACACCGAACAAGAGCAACGCAAACTTAGAACCGGCAAGGGCGGCGTATGGAGAATACCCCCCTCTTTCGACGGCGTGAAAAGGTCGCCGCTTCCCCGATTCACGGTGTTGCGCCCTACGGACCTTGATGCCCTTGAGCTGTTTTTTACTGCGTGGGCTCGTCGGCTCTTGCCGGTCCTCGTTCCAGGTGCCAATGTCATTGTCGCCAGCAACCCCCTGCTCTCATATCTTGTTTCGGGTGCGCTTTCGAAGGCAGGCTTGGAGCGTAGAGGTGAAATTGCGAGGCTGGTCATGACGATGCGTGGCGGAGACCGGCCCAAAGATGCGCATTTAGAATTTCCGCATGTCAGCGTCATGCCACGCTCGATGTGGGAGCCTTGGCTTGTTTACCGCAAGCCTGTTGAAGGAAGAGTTCAGGACAACCTGAGGAAATGGGGGACAGGCGGGTTTAGGCGCATTTCCGGAGAGCGCCCTTTTGGCGACGTTATTCTTTCGGCGCCCACCCGAGCGACTGAAAGGGCAATCGCGCCTCATCCCAGCCTCAAGCCGCAATTGTTTTTGCGCCAGTTGGTGCGCGCCGCTCTCCCGCTCGGGAAAGGCTTGGTTGTAGATCCTTTCGCCGGAGCCGGCTCTACGCTCGCTGCAGCTGAAGCAGTGGGATATCGCAGCTTGGGTATTGAAAAGGATTCTAACTATTTCAAAATAGCGACAAGGGCTATCGCAAAGCTTGCCGCATTGGAACTGGACGTTTAGTCGCGATAAATCCAGCTGCCCCGCAACTTGGCGATTCCTTTTCCATGAAGGGTTGCCGTCCTCGTTCCAAGCTCACCACGGGCGTTTTTACGAAAATCGGCTATCTCGACCTTTCCTAAATAGACCTCAGTAAATTTCATTGGCCGGCGTTCTGTCGCCGGTTCCGTTTCATTGTCAACCAGGTAGACAAATACGCACATCCATTGGTTTCTCGCACCATGGGTATCGACCGCTCCTCCGGTTCGACGGGTGGACTTGATCTCAATGCCATGTTCGCCGGCTTTAACGCTATCTTTTGGATACTTACCGCGAACGACCAGGTCGGGGTGACCATTGAAGTAGCTATTCTCGACCAGCGTCCTCGAATGTTTCGCGAGACTTGCGGTAAGCATGTCAGACAGCACCCCAGACATGATTGCGGGACGCAACATCTCGTCCAGTCGCGCCAACCCCTTATCAACCAATCCGGAATTCACATCGAAGAAAAAATCATAGATATCCTGCATCGCAGATTGAAAATCGGAAATCCGGAGTTCGTACGGAAGCTCGGAATTCTCGTTGAAGCAGTCGTGTGAGACTTTGTTCTTTATGACCGCCATCAGTCCCCCCGAACTCGAGATCTAACTAAACTTGCGCCTGAGCGCCGCGCCGAACTCGCGCACGCGGTGCGCATTGATTCCGAGGTCGCTGCGGCCGACGCGGGACTTGGAGCGCACGTCCACCTTCGTGGTCCCGTCATTGACCGGAACGATCCGCACCACGACGTCATCTTCGAAGCCGAACAGCAACGACCGGTCGGTGGCTTCGATGCGCCCCTGGATCGGTTCCGCGTCGATGATTTCGAGGCCCATCCCGAGCAGCGCCTGGCGAGCGGTTTCGAAGACCTTGTCGGCCGGCGCCTTGAGCTCGATCGTGCCGATGTCGGGATAGGCTTTTTTCTGCTGGGCCGCGACTTCAGGGCCGTCGTAGGACACCGGATGGTCCGTCTTCTTTCGCATGCCGATGATGTGCAAGAACTGCGGCGGGTTGTCCACGTCCGTCGAGATGTCGTGGATCGGCGGCACGCTGCGCGCCTGCTGGCGAAGGGTCCACGGGATGTACGCCGTGGTTGCGGCAATGAGGAGCGCCAGCACTCCCACGACGACTGCGCCGCGGCGACCCGCGGTGGCGCCCAGCATGACCGCCAGCGCCGAGATCACCGCTGTACACAGCGCAAGCCAGAACACATACGGCAGCGCGCCGATCCCGTCGCGATAGCCCCACATGTCCAGGCGGTAGCCGATTCCGGCAAACAGGCCTGCAATGGCGTCCGCAAGGGCGATCGCGAAGCAGACCTGTGCCGTCAGCCAGGCAGCGTTGCCGGCCGGATGCTTCTTTTCCAGGTACAGGTCTTCTTGCGTCGTCATGCTTTCACCTTTAGGCACATCTATCCGGGCGATTCTACGGGCGTCACGCAGGTTAATGCCATCTCCTGGCGTCCGATCTTTGCACGCATTTGCCGAGCTTGACAAAGCGCCCGCTCTGGGAGGCAGGGGTTACTCTGCCTTCACTCCGGCTTCCTTGATGATTCTGGCGAATTTGGCCACTTCGGAATATACGAAAGTCCTGAACTGGTCGGCCGACCATGACGAGGTGTCGGCGCCCTCGGTGGCCAGCTTCGATTTCATGTCTGGCGAAGTCAGGGAGCGCGTGACCTCCGCATTTATCTTGTCCACTATTGCCTTAGGCGTGCCAGCCGGTGCGAATAGTCCGTTCCAGGCGCCTATGTCGAACTCGAAGCCACCCGACTCGGCCACAGTCGGCACGTCCGGCGCTGCGGACGAGTGCTGCGCTGTCGAGATGGCGACGCCGCGCAGCCTGCCGGCTTTGATATGCGGCATCGCCGAGGGCATGCTCGAGAAAAAAAGCGCGGTGTGGCCGGCGAGCGTGTCGGTAAGCGCCTGCCCGCCGCCCTTGTATGGCACATGCGTGAGCTGAATGCCCGCGGCGCGCTGGAGCAGCTCGCCTGCCAGGTGCGCCGGGCTGCCGCTTCCCGCCGAGGCATACGCGTATTGACCGGGCTTCGCTTTGGCGAGTGTCGCGAACTCCTTGACGCTCTTGGCCGGAATCGACGGAGTCACGACAAGGATCATGGGCGTGAGGGCCGTCAGTGCGACTGGCGCGAGATCCCGCAGCGGATCGTACGGCGCCTTGGGGTAAAGGCTCGGGACGATTGCAATCTCAGTTACGTAAGCCGCGAGCAGCGTATAGCCGTCCGGCGCAGCTTTGGCGACGACATCGGCGCCGATCATCCCGCTTGCACCAGCGCGATTCTCAACCACGACTTGCTGACCCCATGCTTCGGTGAGTTTCTGCGCAACGATGCGCGCCATGATGTCCGACGTACCGCCAGGGTTGTAGGGGGTGACGATCCGAATCGGTCGCGTGGGATACGCCTGGGCCGAAACTTCGCCGCCAAGAAGCACGGCGCATCCGAACGCGATGCCCGCGAAGCTTCGTAAGAATGGACTCATGCTGGCATGATAATACCCACGGACCTCAATGCAATCTCGTTAGAGCGAAACGAAACAATGACCAAACGCGCCCACGCCGAGCCGCTGCTGCTCGAGAACTTCGACCTCCTCGATGTGGAGGCAGGCGCACTCACGAAGGGTTGCGCGCTTCTCATCGAAGAAGGCCGCATCCGGTCGGTCGCTAAAGGTTCGATTGCTGGCGGCACCGGCAAGGCGCGAAGACTGGACCTGAAGGACCGAGTCCTGATGCCGGGGCTCATCGATTGTCATGTCCACATCCTGCAATCAATCTTCCCGGAGTCGGCGGACTTCCTGCCGTCGTTTTTGACCGCCGCGGCGGTCGCCCGCCTCGGTGAAATGCTTGATCGCGGCTTTACCACCGTGCGCGATGCGGGAGGGGCGGATGCCGGTCACCGGCAAGCCGTCGAACGAGGAATCGTCCGCGGTCCGCGCTTGTTTGTCGCAGGCCGCGCGCTCAGCCAGACCGGCGGCCATGGGGATGCGCGTTCTTCGGCCGACCTGCTGGAACCGTGCGGCTGCTCGGCACTCCTGAAGGGCGGCATTGGACGCATCGTCAACGGAGTCCCCGAGGTGCTTCATGCTGCGAGGGACGAGATTCGCCTGGGCGCGGACCAGATCAAGATCATGGCGGGCGGCGGCGTCGGTTCGCCCCATGGATTTCTCGAATACGACCAGTTCACCAACGAGGAGATCGCCGCGATCGTCGACGAGGCGAGGCGCGCCCGAAAATACGTGATGGCGCACGTGTATTCGGCAGAGGGCACCAAGCGGCTGGTGCGGCTGGGCGTGCGCACCATCGAGCACGGCAACCTGGTCGATGACGAGGCGGTGCGCATGATGAAGGAGTCAGGTGCGTACCTCGTCGCGAATCTCATCGTATACGAGGTCATCGCAAAGTTCGGCCGGGAGCATGGCTTTCCCGAAGCGGGCCTCGCGCGGCTGCAAACGATCCTGGACGCCGGCACACGTTCCATCGAGCTTGCCGATCACTACGGCGTGAAAATCGGCTACGGCTCGGACCTGGTCAAGGCGCCCGAATACCAGTCCGATGAATTCCTGGTGCGTGGCCGGGTTCAGAAGCCGATCGACGTGATCCGCAGCGCGACTCTTGTGGGCGCGGATATCGTGGGGCGAGCCGGGCAACTGGGAGTCCTGAAGGAGGGCGCAGTGGCCGACCTTCTTGCACTTGATGGGAATCCGCTGGAGGACTTAAGCCTGTTGACCGGTCAGGGCGCCCACATGGCCCTGATCGTCAAGGATGGGCGGATTGAAAAATGGACCGGGGCGGGATGAATTTCATCGACCGCACGAGCAGAAATACCGCGATCGACATGTTGAGCAGGTTCCAGCCCATGCCGTGAAGGAAGGCCGCCCGGTAAGAGCCGGTCCAGTCGAAGATGACGCCGGTCAGCCAGCCGCCGATCGCCATGCCGAAAACGGTCGCCATGAGGACGAGGCTCACCCGGGCCCCGGCCTCTGATGCCGAGAAATGTTCGCGCACGATCAGCGGATACATCGGCACGATCCCGCCCTGCACGAGGCCGAAGAAGGCCGAGACGACATACAGGCCGAAAAGGCTGTTGAAAGGCAGGAAGAGCGAGAGGGCGACGAGCTGCAGCACCGAGCCGAAGAGGAGCGTGCGCAAGGGCCCGATCTTGTCGGCAATCCAGCCGGAGGCCATGCGGCTGATGATGCCCGCGCCCAGCATCAATGACAGCATCTCCGCGCCGCGCTGGGCCGCGAAGCCGAGGTCGCCGCAGTACGCCACGATGTGTACCTGCGGCATCGACATGGCTACGCAGCACGCGATCCCCGCCAGCACGATCAGTGCCTGCAGCATCACGGGATGCAGGCCCAGCGGTCGAGAAGAGATCGCTCCCATGGGCTGCGCGTTCGTTTCGACGGCGCCGATGGGTGAAGGATGGCGCAGGACCCACGCGAGCGGAATCATGGCGAGGAGGCAAAACCCCGCCGCAATGAGGTACGCCGTGCGCCAGCCGAACGCATCGAAGAGGGCTTGCATGACCGGCGGCCAGAACGTGCCGGCGACATAGTTGCCGCTCACGCAGATCGCCACCGCGAGCCCACGTCTGCGCGTAAACCAGTGCGAGATATCGGCAACCAGCGGGCCGAAGGTCGTCGAAGTGCCGAGGAACCCTACGATGAGCCCATTGATGAGCACGAACTGCCAGAGGGTCTGCGCATAGGCGGCCATCGCCAGCCCGCAGGCCAGGCACAAGGCGCCCAGCATGATCGGACGCATGATCCCAAAGCGGTCGGAAAACCGGCCCATGAGGATGCCGCCGATCGTGAAGCCCACCATCGTCGCGGTGTAAGGCAGCGACGCGTCTCCGCGGGAAACGCCAAACTCGGCCTGGATGAGCGGAAGCACTACGGTGACCGAATACATGCCGCAGCCGCCCAGGCCCATGAGCGTGACCGCCGCGGCAAGGCGCGCCCAGGCATACGAGGATTCGATGCGCGGGTCGCCTGTTGTGCTTATTTCCATATTTGGCATGACAGATGGCTGAAGAACCGCATGCCTATTGGTTCTTGGATATTAAATGACGGAGATTGTGGCCCCCGGCGGGCGCGAGGACTACTTCGTCGCGCCGGCTGCGGGCGGAGGCGGGATGTTCGGCACGGCCATGCACACGCCGCGCACGAATTTCTGGAATCCGCCTGGCACCATGACGCGCTTGCTGGCCGTTTCGCACTGCTCCAGCGTTTCGTAGGGCACGCGAACGCTGAAGTTCTGCCCGTTGCACACCTGGCCGGCGCCGGTCGGGCCGACGCATCCCTCGATGATCAGAAGAAGGAAGTAGGAAAGGTTCAGGACCATGGCTCGCTCTCGGGGCGGATGTTGTTTTGGGGGGCTTTGCGCCCGTGTCCATGGATTGCATCATAAACCACCCGAGGGAGCGTCAAACATTGTCCGTCAGCGGCACTATTACTTCTTCGCCCAGGAATCCCGCAGCGTGACCGCGCGATTGAAGACCGGCGCGCCGGGTTTCGAATCGACCCGGTCCGCGACAAAATAGCCGTGACGCTCGAACTGGAAGCGCTCCTCAGGCTTAGCCTCCGCGAGCGCGGGCTCGAGCTGCGCGATGATGACCTTCTTCGAGTCCGGGTTCAGGTCCTTGAGGAAGTCGCTGTCGCCGGCACCCGGATTCGGCGCTTTAAAGAGTCGGTCATAGAGGCGCACTTCGGCCGTGTGCGAGTGCTTCGCGGAAAGCCAGTGGATGTTGCCCTTGACCTTGTAAGTGTCGGCGCCGGGCGTGCCCGAGCGTGAGTCCTCGAAATACCTGCATCGCACCGTGTCGGTGGCTTGGTCGTAACCGATGCATTCCAGGACATAGCCATAGCGCAGGCGCACCTTGTTGCCGGGAAACAGTCGGAAGTAGCCTTTGGCCGGGATCTCCTGGTAATCCTCGCGCTCGATCCAGAGTTCCCGCGAGAACGGCAGCGAACGCTTGCCCCACTCCGGCTTCTGCGGATGGTTCGGCGCCTCGCACAGTTCCTCCTTGCCCTCGGGGTAGTTCTCGATCACGAGCTTGAGCGGGTCGAGCACGGCGATGCGGCGGGGCGCGACTTCGTTGAGGTGCTCGCGCATGCAGTCTTCGAGGATCGAGAGGTCGATCCAGGAGTCGGCCTTGGCCACGCCGATGCGATCGCAGAACGACCGGAAGCCCTCGGGCGTATAGCCGCGCCGGCGCGCGCCGACGAGCGTCGGCAGGCGCGGATCGTCCCAACCTTCGACATGCTTTTCGTCGACGAGCTGGATGAGCCTGCGCTTCGAGAGGACCACGTAGCTGAAGTTCAGGCGCGCAAATTCGATCTGCTGCGGCAGGGGACGTTCGAGCTGACCGCCTTCGGCCAGGCGCTCGTTGAACCAGTCGTAGAGCGGCCGGTGATCCTGGAATTCAAGGGTGCAGACCGAATGCGTGACGTGCTCGATGGCATCTGACACGCCATGCGCCCAGTCGTACGTCGGGTAGATCGACCAGGCGTCGCCGGTGCGATGGTGATGCGCGTGCCGGATGCGGTACATCGTCGGATCGCGCAGGTTGACGTTGGGCGAATTCATGTCGATCTTCGCGCGAAGGACATGCGCGCCGTCAGGGTGCTTGCCTTCCTTCATCTCGCGCAGCAGGCGCACGTTTTCTTGCGCCGACCGATCGCGAAACGGGCTGTTGCGGCCGCCCTCGGTAAGCGACCCGCGCGTGGCGCGCATCTCGTCGGCGCTCTGGCTGTCCACATACGCAAGTCCGCGTGAAACGAGGTGCTCCGCGAAGCCGTACAGCTTCTGGAAATAGTCGGAAGCAAAGAACTGGTGACTGGTGCCGTGCGCTTCCCACGAGAAGCCCAGCCAGTGAACCGCATCGACGATCGAGTCGACGAATTCCTGTTCCTCTTTCGTGGGGTTGGTGTCATCGAAGCGCAGGTGACACACGCCGCCGTAGTCGCGGGCAAGGCCGAAATTAAGGCAGATGCTCTTTGCGTGCCCGTAATGGAGGTAGCCGTTGGGCTCCGGCGGGAAGCGCGTGCGGACTTTTGCCCAGTCGTCACGGGAGCTGTACTTGCCGTTTGCGAGGTCGTGCTCGACGATGCTGCGGATGAAATTGGAGTGCGATGCTTCGGGGTGGGACGCGTTAGCCATAACCGCAAAGTTTACCGTAGCGGTCAAGCCATCGGGTCACAAATGCTTACAACTTATGCGGGGCTTGTTGTCTTCCTGGCGCTTGCGATCACGTTAAGGAAGCTCAGCTTCGCCACGTAGGCGGTGCGTAACCAAGGAGAGATCCAGATGAAACTCAAGACACTGGCATTTGCCACCCTCGTCGCTTTCGGCGGTGCCGCGTTCGCCCAGGCACCTGCGACTGCGCCGAAGACCGGCACGAAGGTCGAGTCGCCCACCATCAAGGCCGACAAGGACGCAATCAAGTCGGACAAGGCCGAGATCAAGGCGGACAAGCAGAAGCTGAAGGAAGACAAGACCAAGCTGCGCGCCGACAAGAAAGCCGAGCGGGCCACGAAGAAAGCGGAAAAGAAAGCCGAAGCCGCGACCCCGGCCACGCCCGCCAAGCCCGTCACGGAAACCAAGTCGGCAACGCCCGCAGTCCCGGCAACGCCTGCCGTGCCGCCGAAGAAGTAATTCCGCGCAAACCGGGTTGGTCCGGCGCTAGTGCGACCGGAACAACTCGGCAAACACGCGGCTCACGGGCAGGCTCTCCTTGCGGTGCTTCATGTGCACGGACAGCCTGCCCGTTTCATCTCGTATCGCGGTTCCAACCTCGTTCAGGTTGACGATGGTCCCGCGATGGATCTGGCGGAACCGGTCTGCCGGCAATTGCGAAAGCAACTCCTTGAGCGGCGTGCGGATCAACAACTCGGCGTCCCGCGTGACCACGCTCGTGTACTTGTCGGCCGCCTGGAAATAGCAGACCTCGTCGACCGGCACCATACGCACCGTGCTGCCAACCGACGCACGGATGATGCGCAGCGGCTCCACGCCCTGCGGCTGTGAGGTCGTCATCACCTGCTGCAATTTTCGGACGAGCGCCGATAGGTCGGCTTCATTTGACGGGGCCGGCAAGAGCGAGGCTTTCAGTCGCTCGACGGTTACGGCGAGGCGCTCGGGGCTCACGGGCTTGAGCAGGTAGTCGATCGCGGCAAGCTCGAAAGCCTTGAGCGCGAACTCGTCGTACGCGGTTACGAATACGAGCCTTGGCACGGGCGAGCCTTCGTCGAGGCGGTCTGCAAGCTCCGCGGCCACCTCAAGGCCGGTCAGGCCAGGCATGCGGATATCGAGGAAGGCAACCTCGGGACGCTGGGATTCGATCAAGCGCAGGGCCTCGGGCCCGTTCGCTGCGATGCCAATCACTTCGAGCGCCGGCCACGCCGTTGCAAGCGCCGATTTCAGGCTCGCGGCCAACAGCGGTTCGTCTTCGGCAATGAGGGCGCGCGGATTCATCTCTGCAACGGTACACGAAGCGTTATGCGTACTCCGCCGCCCGGTTGTTCGCCGATTTCCATCTTCGCCCCCGAACCGTAAACGGCTGCAAGCCTTTCCTTGACGTGCGCCAGTCCCACGCCCGTGCCGGCCTCCACGCTGGTGCCCAAGCCGTGTCCGGTGTCTTCGACTGTGAGGATCAAAGAGCTGCCATCCTCTTTTGCCGAAACGCGCACGATCCCGCCGTCGACCTTCGGTTCGAGCCCATGACGGATCGCGTTTTCCACCAGCGGCTGCAGCAGCATGGGCGGCACTTTCGCAGTTTCGAGGCCAGCCGGAAGGTCCAGTTCGTACGCCAGGCGCGGGCCCATCCGGATGGTGAGGATCTCGAGATAGGAACGCAGCAACGCCATTTCGCCCGCGAGCGTGTCCCAGTCGTTACGCGTAGTGGCGAGCGTCGCGCGTAGATAACCGTCGAGATGCCGCAGCATCACTTGGGCGCGCGCGGGATCGACGTCGATCAGGGCTTGAAGGTTGGCGAGCGTATTGAAGAGGAAGTGCGGCTCGATTTGCGCCTGCAGCAGACGTAAACGCGCCTCGGCGGCGCCACGCTCGCTCGCCATGAGGCGCTCGCGGGTCCAGAAATAGAAACAGGCAACGAGCGCCGCGCCTGCGGTGAGCGCCAGGAACCCCAAAACCGTGTCCAGCCCCATCCTCCCCGGTGCCCATGGGTCGCCTAGCAGGATGCTCGCGATGAAGGACCCGCCGAACCACCCTACCGGCGCGGCAACGAGCACCAACCCCATCATGGGCACCATCGATGGCACGCCCTGCGGCCACAGCAGGCGTCGAGGCAGGTCCATCGAGGCGTAAGTCACTACGCCGATGCACTGGCTGTAGATGAAATTCGTGCCGAACCCGTGCCGGTGCGAGCCGAAGGCCGTGATCGCCGCCGCGATGACCGTGCTGAGGACGAACGTCCCGACGAGGTAGCGGCCGATGCTCGAAGGCGAAGCGGCGATCATGGGTGGTGACGTTGCATCAGGTGGATTGTACGGAAGGCGCGGCAAGCGGCCGGCGCACAGACAGCACTTGGAGCGAGCGGGCGAGGAATGCGCCGCTCAACATGCCGTAAAGGAGGCTTGCGGAAAGGGCGAACGCCGTTTCGTTCGCAAGGCCCGGCTGCAGCCTCATCGTGACCGTGAGCGCATACCGGATGAAGAAGACGGTCATCATCAGCATCAGCGGGACCCAGCTGCCCGGCACAAGAAAAGTGCCGGTCGAGGCGTCCCACTTTGCAGCCGAGGCTGGCCCCAGAGAGCGCTGCGCCACGACTGCGGCCGCGATCCCCGCCGCCCACGCAACCAGCGCCAAAGGCTCGGACCCAAATGCCGAGACCACCCCGAACAGCGAGAACGCAACAAAAGCTGACGGCAGGACGAGCAGCCGCCGGGTGCGCCGGGTGTGCGGGCGGGACTGCTGGCAGCCCAGGGCCAGCAAGGCAAAGAACAGGACGAACACCCAGGTCGGGGTCCCTTTGAGGATCTGGATCAGCATGGCTTGCCTCCTTTCTCAGCAGTTCGTGGAATGGATTCTTGGCTGCGGAGCCCGGGCGGGCGAGGCGAATGCGACGGAGCGCGGGTTTCAGGGAGCGAATTGCCGGCCCGGCGGATGGGCAGGAGGCCAAGGGCGGGCATACACTGCCTCCCGGGACCAGGAGGCAGCACATGATCAGGACCGGGACACTTGAATCGGCGGCGGCCAATCGCAGCAAGTTCACGCTGGCCAACGGCACGGGGTACTTCAAGAGCAGCTTGCTCGAGTCGCCTCCGGATGCCCCTGTAGCGCCCCAGTCTTTCCTTGTCGAGCAGGATGCGAATTCGGTGATCTTGTCGCACTTCCACCTGCAGAACGAATTCCAGGTCGTCGTGCAGGGCGAGGGCAGTTTCGGCCGGCATCCCGTAAAGCCTTTGACGATCCACTACGCGGGCGCTCATACCGGCTACGGCCCGATCATCGCGGGAGCAGCAGGCTTGTGGTACTTCACGCTGCGCCCGCGGATGGATTTCGGCGCGAAGTTCCTTCCCGAAGCGCGCGGCGAGATGGAGAAGAGCGCCAAGAAGCGGCACCTGCTTGGCGGCCCGATGGCTTTGAGTGCAACGGATACGCAAGAGAAAGATGCGCGGTGTGAAGAAGTTTTTCCGCCGCAGGCGGATGGGATCGGCGGCTGGATGCTCCGCCTTCCTGCAGACAGTTCGATGGCGGCGCCGGACCTCGCCGGCGGCCTCGGCCGCTTCTACGTCATTGCGCAGGGCGAAGCCAGGATCAATGGCGCAACTTTGACCCGATGGGCTACGGTGTTCGTCACACCGGAGGAGGAACCGATGCTGGTCTTCGCAGGCGAATCAGGAGCAGACGTGCTCGTGCTGCAGTTCCCGCAATGAGGGCCGTCGCCGCGCTGATTGCCGCGCTGATCACCGCGCTGATCACCGCGCCGATCACATTCGCGATCCCTTCACTCGCTCAGGCGCAGGGCTTCCCGAGCAAGGCGCTTCGGCTCATCGTGCCTTTCCCGCCGGGCGGCGTCACCGACATCAGTTCGCGCGTGGTCGCGCAAAAGCTCTCCACCGAGCTCGGCCAGCCGGTGGTCGTCGAGAATCGGGCGGGCGCGAGCGGCGTGATCGGCGCAGAGCTCGGTGCCAAGGCGCCGGCCGACGGCTACACCCTGACGATGGGCAACATCAGCACGCTCGCCATCAACGCGGTCACTTTTGCAAAGCTGCCGTATGACCCGATTGCGAGTTTCGCGCCGGTCTCCATGGTGGCGATCCAGCCACTCGTGATCGCGGTGCATCCTTCGGTACCGGCGCAGACGCTCGGCGAACTCGTGGCCCTCGCTAAGGCCCATCCGGGCAAGCTCAACTACGGCACCGCCGGGAGCTCGATTTACCTGGCCGTCGAGTTCTTCAACACGGCGGCGGGCATCAAGATGAACCACGTTCCCTATAAAGGCAGCTCGCCTGCCATCACCGATCTCGTCGGCGGCCAGCTGCAGGTGCTGTTCGACCCGTTCTCCTCCTTGTACCCGCAAGTGCGTTCGGGCAAGGCGCGCGGCCTTGCGGTCACCACCGAGAAGCGCTCATCGATGGCGCCGAACCTGCCGACCGTCGCAGAGCGTGGCTATCCAGGCTTCGACGTGAGCTCGTGGCAGGGCATCGTCGTCCCCGCGGGAACGCCCAAGGAGGTCGTAGAGCGCCTGAATCGGGAGCTGGTCAAGGCACTTGGCTCGCAGGACGTGAAAGACCAGTTCGCCCAGCACAGCGCCGAGGCGTCGCCTTCGACCCCCGAGCAGTTCGGCGCTTACATCAAACAGGAAATCGCGCGCTGGCAGAAAGTCGCGCGCGACGCAGGAGTGAAACCGGAATGAAGCTCGACCTCGTGATTCGCGGCGCAATGGTTTACGACGGCCTGGGGTCGCCCGGCGTCGTGGCGGATGTCGGCATCAAGGACGGCCGCGTTGCGGAAATCGGCAAAACCGGCGCTGCGGCCGAGACGGTGGACGCATCCGGGCTGTCGCTCATGCCCGGCATCGTCGACCTGCACACGCATTACGACGCCCAAGTCACGTGGGACCCGACGATGTCGCCGTCGCCTTCCCTCGGCGTGACGACCGCTGTGATGGGCAACTGCGGCTTCGGCATCGCCCCGTGTCCTGCCGAGCGGCGCGACACGATGGTGAAGAACCTGTCGGTCGTCGAAGGCATGGATCTCGACGCGCTGCAGGCGGGCACGCGCTGGGAGTTCGAGTCGTTCGCCGACTACATGCAGCTCCTGCGGGACACGCATCCTTATGCAAACGTTGGGGTGTTCGCCCAGCACTCGACGATCCGCACGGCGGTCATGGGCGAGGCGGCCTCGACCGAGAAGGCGCCGACCGCCGGCCAGCTTGCGCAGATGAAAGCAGAGGTCCGCTCGGCGCTCGATGCGGGCGCGATTGGATTCGCGTCTTCGTTCTCGCCGAACCACAGCGGGCACGGCGGCCTGCCGATGCCTTCGACCATCGCAAGTGACGATGAGATCCGCGCGCTTGCAGGCGTGCTCGGCGAAAAGAAGCGCGGCGTGCTCATGATGGCGACTGGCCCGCGCGCAACGCCTGAATTCATGGAAGAGCTGGTCGCGGCAAACGGGCGGCCGGCATTCATCTCGACCGTGCTCACGATGTACAACGAGGCGGAACCCGGGCGCGGCCTCACGTATTACGAGCGTTGCGCAGCGGCAATCGGCCGCGGCCATGAGGTCTATATCCAGACCAGCTGCCAGCCGCTGTCCTTCGATTTCACGCTCGAGGACCCGTACCTGCTGCTGACCCATTCGGCGTTTTCGCGAGTTGCTGCCTCGGTCTCCGGGGACCTTGCCGACATTTACCGCGACCCGGAATTCCGCCGCCAGTTCCGCGCTGACCTCGCCAATCCGCGCCCCGGCATTCTGTTCTACGGCAACTGGGCGATGGTCGAAGTCGACGGGAAGCCGGTCAGCGCGATCGCGGTCGAGCGGGGCGTCGATCCGCTCGACTGCTTCTTCGACATCGCCCTCGAGCAGAAGCTCGCCACGCGTTTCGTGGCCAAGTGCTTCCAGAACGACGACAAGGGCGTCGCGCCCCTTCTCAAGCACGAGGCTGGCGTGGTGGCATTGTCGGACGCAGGCGCGCATCTCATCTTCATGTGCGATGCGGGGTTCGGCCTGCACTTCCTGCGCCACTGGGTGCGCGAGACGAAAACCTTTTCGCTCGCTGAAGGCGTTCGCAAGCTCACCAGTGACCCGGCGAGCAAGTACCGCATTCCGGGACGCGGGCGAATCGAACCCGGGGCTTGGGCCGACCTGCTGTTGTTCGATCCTGCGACGGTAGGGCTCTCGGGCCTGGTCAGGCTGCAGGACCTGCCCGGAGGCGGATCGCGCATGATCAGGCAGCCGCAAGGCGTAAAGGGCGTCTGGGTCAACGGCGTGAAAGTGTTCGACGGCAAGGCGTACGTGAAGCTGGAGAAAGGACCGGGGCAGGTGCTTGACCAGTTCGAGGCCTGACATGAAACTCCTCTTCTCGATCCTTCTCGCCTGCGTCGCCGTCCCTGCGTTCGCGCAGTCCTATCCCTCGAAGCCCATCCGCATGATCCTGGCTTTTCCGCCGGGCGGGCCGACCGACATCAACGCGCGCATCTTCGCGCTAAAGATGGGCGAATCGATGAACCAGCAGATCGTCGTCGATAACCGGCCGGGTGCCGGAGGGAATATTGCTGCGGCGGAAGCCGCGAGGGCGCCTGCGGACGGCTACACGATTTTCTACAACACCTCCGCCATTGCGATCGCGCCGTCGTTGTATTCCAAGCTCAATTACGACGTGCTTAAGGACTATGCGCCGGTGGCTTTGACAGCGACCGTTCCGCTCGTGCTGGCAGTCAATCCAGGACTTCCGGTGAGGACGGTGCAGGACCTGGTGGCGTATGCGAAAGCAAATCCGCAGAAGATGAACTACGGCTCATCGGGCACTGGCACGATCACACACTTGGCCGGTGCGCTTTTCGCGACCCAGATGGGCCTGGCCATGCAGCACATTCCATACAAGGGCAGCGCGCCCGCGCTCGTCGACGTAGCCGCGGGCCAGACGCAGATGATGATCGACACCATCAACACGGTCCTGCCTTACGTCAAAGACAATCGCTTGCGCGCGCTTGCGATAGCGATCCCGCGCAGGTCGAGCGCACTGCCCGATGTGCCGACGCTCGAGGAGGCAGCAAAGCTGCCGGGCTTCGAGATGAGTGCGTGGCAGGGCGTCGTGGTGCCGGTAGCAACGCCTAAGGATGTGGTTTCGAAGCTGAATGCCGAAATCAACAAGGCCGTGCAGAACGCCGATTTGCGGCAGCGACTCGCCACGCAGGGCGCCGAGCCGCTCGGTGGAACGAGCGAAGAGTACGCCACCTACATTCGCGCGGAGTTGGTTCGTTGGACGAAGGTCGTGAAGGATTCGGGCGCCAAGGCTGACTAAAAGGGGCCAGGCTCAAACCTGACAAAAAGTGACTAAAAGGGCCAGGCTCGATTTTTCTTGAAACCAGAGGCTTACTTCTTCTCTAGCTTCAGTTTTGATAAAAGGCGAGCCCGGCCCCGTTTTGTCAGGTTTGAGCCTGGCCCCTTTTTGTCAGGTTTGAACCCCGTCTAGGTTTAGCCGCCGGAGCCGGGCAGGGTGGGACGGGTCCCGGGACCGGTGCCGAGAGTGCTCGGGGGCGTACCGGGATAGGTTCCGACGCCGCGATTGAGTCCGCCGCTCCCGCCGCTCATGGCCGCGCCGGGGTTGGGACCCGTTCCGGCGCCAAGCGAGCCGGCGGCACTTCCGCTCTGGGGGAGGCCGTAACTGTCGCGGGAGCGCGTCGCAGCCTCCTCCGACTGGCGCCGGATCTGGCTCGTTCGTAGTTCCTCTGCGTTGCGCGAGCGGGCATCCGATTCCTGGCGCATCCGCGCTGCATCGGCGGGGTTGATCGTCGCGCCGGTATTCGGGTTGATGGTGCTGCCTGGTGCGACGACCGCGCCGGCTGGCGGGTTTACGCTTTGCATATTGTTGATTCCCGGGCTAGCCGGTGCGCCACTAATCTTGGCGGGGGCCTTCCCAGCGGGCCTGGGCGTGGGCGTGTAAGTGGGTTGCGCAACCACAGCGCCGGCGAACGCCGCACCGAGCATGGAAGCGAGCAGCAGGTTGAAGGGTTTACTTTTCATGGAGAGCGCCTCGTTGGATCGCAGGGGCCTGTTTCCTCGCAAGCGTTATGCCACGTACCGCCCTGCATATAGATCAATGTCTTGGGACCGAGTGGGGCCCACAGCCCAGACGCTGGCGGTCCCGTGGGCCGAAAATTCGGCACTCGCGTGTAATTCCTGCATGAGAGGGCTTCGCCGACAAGATGAAGCAAAACCGTAGAATCGATTACCCATGATCGGCCCATTGATTACCAGTCTCGGCAGCCGGCTTGCGCATCAGCGCGGTCGCGGCTTGCTTTCGGTCGCAGGCATTGCACTCGGCGTGGCGCTCGGCTTCGCGGTGCATCTCATCAACGGCGCGGCGCTGAACGAATTCTCGCTCGCAGTGCGATCCGTGGCCGGTGAGGCGGACCTCGAAGTGACCGGTGGCCGAACGGGCTTCGCCGAAGACCTTTACCCGAAGGTCGCGCAGGTGCCGGGCGTAGCCGTGGCCAGCCCGGTGCTCGACCTCGACGTGGGATTGGCCGACCGGCAACGCGAGCGCGGCCGACGTCCGGGGCCCAGCACGATCAGAATCCTCGGCGTCGATTCGCTGAGGGCCGCGCAAGTGCAGCCGGCGCTTTTTTCCGATGAACCCCGGCGGCTGTTCGACTTGATGAAACCCGACACGGTGGTGCTCTCGACCGCGGCCGCTACCATGCTCGGACTCACCGCGGGCGACAAACTGGCGCTGCTCGCCGGCACCGAGCGTATCGAATTGGAAGTCACCGGCATTGCGTACGGCCTGCGCGGCGCGCTCGCGATGACCGATCTTGCGACGGCGCAATGGCGCCTCGGGCAACTGGGCAGGCTCAACCGGATCGACGTGCGATTGATTCCGGGTGCGGATCTCGGCAGCGTGCGCGCCAGCATCGCAGCGCTCGTGCCTCCCGGTGCGCATGTGGCCGAGGTGGCGCAAGTGGAGGAGCAGGGCGCGAGCCTCTCGCGCTCCTATCGCGTAAACCTGAACGTGCTTGCGCTCGTTGCGCTGTTTACCGGCGGCTTCCTCGTCTTCTCGGCGCAGGCGCTCGAAGTCACGCGCCGGCGCGGGGAGCACGGGCTGCTCCGCGTTCTCGGGCTCACGCGCGGCGCCATCGTGCGGCTCGTCCTCGCCGAAGCCGGGCTCATTGGCGCGATCGGCAGCGTGCTGGGGCTCGGGCTGGGTTACGCGCTCGCGAACGTAGCAGTGCGCACCGCAGGCGCGGACCTCGGCGCCGGAATGTTCCGCGGGATGACGCCGCAGATCGGGCTTGCACCGGGTCCAACGTGCGCATTCTTTGTTGCGGGTGTGGCAATCGCACTGGTCGCCGGATGGTTGCCGGCACTTGATGCGGCGAGGGCTGTGCCGGCGCGCGCGCTCAAGAGCGGCGACGAGCAGCAGATGTTCGAGAAACTGGTTTCCGTCTGGCCTGGGCTCCTGCTCATTGCGGGCGGAACGGGACTTGCGCAACTGGATCCCGTAGGCGGCATCCCGCTTTTCGGATACGTCGCAATCGCGTTCATCCTCATCGGCGGCATCTTGCTGATGCCACGCGCCGTCACGGCGCTTCTGGCCATATCGGGCATGCCGCGAACAGTACCCCTTGCCCTCGCGCTGTCGCAGTTGCGCGGCGCGCCCGGGCAGGCGATGGTCAGCCTCTCTGCCATCGTTGCCAGCTTTGCGCTCATGGTCGCGATGGCCCTGATGGTGGCGTCGTTCCGCGAGTCGGTGGACGAGTGGCTGAACGCGGTGCTGCCGGCGGACTTCTACCTGCGCACTTCGCACTTGGGGGACACGGTCTTCCTCGAGCCGCAATTCGTTTCGGGAGTGCGCGCGCTGCCGGAGTTGTCGGGGGCCGAATTCCTGCGCATCGAGCGCCTGACGCTCGATCCGTCCCGGCCGGCGGTCGCGTTGATCGCGCGCGACCTGACCGGCCGGGCCGCGACAACTTTGCCGTTGTTCGGGAATGTGCAGCCGGCGAAGCCGGGCGAGCCGCCATCCGCATGGGTTAGCGAAGCGGTCGCGTCGGTTTACGGATACCAGCCCGGGATGACGATCGCATTGCCGATCGGCGGGACGAGGACGTCCTTCCTCGTGAACGGCATCTGGCGCGACTACGCGCGGCAACACGGGTCCATCGTCATCGACCGGACCGAGTACATCAGAATCACCAAGGACGAGCGCGTGAACGACGGGGCGCTGTGGCTGAAGCCGGGCATCACCGAGGCGCAGGCCGAAGCGGCATTGCGCCGGCTGCCCGGCGGTGCATTGCCCGAGATGTCGGGACCGGGCGAAATCCGCGCGCTGTCGCTCAAGGTGTTCGACCGCAGCTTTGCGGTTACCTATGCACTCGAAGCGGTCGCGGTGCTCGTCGGATTGTTCGGCCTCTCTTCGAGCCTCGGCGCGATCGTGCTTGCGAGGAAGCGCGAATTCGGCATGCTGCGGCACATCGGCATGACGCGCGGGCAGATCGGCGCGATGCTCGCCTTCGAGGGTGGATTGCTCGCTTCGTTCGGCGCAGCGGCGGGCCTGGCCGTGGGTTGGGTGATCGGCCTCATCCTGATCCGGGTCGTCAACCGCCAGTCGTTCAACTGGAGCATGGAGCTCCACCCGCCCTATGGGCTGCTCGCAACGTTGACGCTCGTGATGATCGCCCTGGCCGCGATCACGGCCTTCTGGTCCGGGCGCGAGGCGATGGGCATGGGGCCTGTGCGCGCAGTGAGGGAAGACTGGTGAAGCGCCGGCGCTTCCTCGCAGCGGTCGGGGCGTTGACTGCGCATCCGTCATGGTCTGCGGAAGTGCGCTATCCGGAAGTCAAGGTCGGCTACGCGCTCGCCTTTCCCCGGGACCACGGCGCGCATCCTGATTTCCGCACCGAGTGGTGGTATGTGACCGGCTGGCTGAAAACTGCGCGAGATGAGGACCTCGGATTCCAAGTGACCTTCTTCAGGACGCGCACGCCGTATGCAAGCGACAACCCCAGCGCATTTGCGCCGCGCCAGGTGATTCTCGCGCATGCCGCGCTCTCCGATCCCAAGCTCGGCCGCTTGCGGCATGACCAGCGTGCGGCCCGTCCGGCGCTTGGGGTTGCCGGGGCGGAAGAGGGAAGCACGCGCGTCTGGATCGATGCGTGGCGGCTTGCGCTCGAGGGGTCGACGTACCGAACGTTCATCCCGGCACGCGACTTCCTCCTCGACCTGCGGTTCGCCTCGAACCGGCCGCCGCTTTTGCAAGGCGAGAACGGTCTCAGCCGCAAGGGGCGAGGCGAATCGGAGGCGAGCTACTACTACAGCCGGCCGGGCCTCATCGTCGAGGGTGCGATCGAGCGCGGCGCGGGTCGCGAGGACGTGAAAGGGACCGCATGGCTCGATCACGAGTGGTCCAGCCAGTATCTTGCGGCCAGCGCGAGCGGCTGGGACTGGATCGGTATCAACCTGGAGGACGGCGGCGCGCTCATGGCTTTCCGCATGCGCGCCAAGGACGGCACCGTGTTGTATGCCGGTGGCACGCTCATGCGCCCGGATGGGACGAGGGACGTTCTTGCGCCCGGCGACGTTGAGTTCTCCGCCCTGCGGGACTGGCGATCAACGCGCACCGGTACCACTTACCCCGTTTCACTTCGCGTGCGTACACGGGACCGCACCTGGCGCATCGAGCCGCTGTTCGAGGATCAGGAACTCGATTCGCGCGCCAGCACGGCGACGATCTACTGGGAGGGCGCCGTGCGAGTGTTCACGGAGGGCGCCGGCGATCCGGTCGGCAAGGGCTACATGGAGCTGACCGGCTACTGGCAGCCGATGAAGTTGTGAGGCTGGCTCTGCTATCGTGATCGACCTCGGATAACGCTACTGCACGGAGACCGAATGCAGCACATCCTCATCATCGGCGCGGGCGCGATCGGCGGCTACCTCGTTCGCGAGCTTCACGCGATGTACCCATCCTTGCGAATGTCCTGCATCGAGCGCAGCGAACTCATCCCCGGGGCCACGAAGCGCTTGCAGGACCTGGCAGGGACCGCCGTGAGGCTTTACGACTCGGTGGCCGCCGTGCCGGCCGGCGTGGAACTCGCCGTCGAATGTGGAGGCCATGCGGCCGTCACCCAGCACGGCGAAGCGTGCCTCGATGCGGGCTACGACCTTCTGGTGGCTTCGGTCGGCGCGCTGGCCGACCAGGCACTCTATGACAAGCTCGTGGCGGCGGCAAAAAGAAACGACCGCACCCTGCTGATTCCCGCAGGCGCGGTCGCAGGCATGGATGGATTGGCGGCGGCGCGCCTCGCGGGTATCGATCGCGTGCGCTACACGTCCAGGAAATTGCCTCTCGCATGGAAAGGGACGCATGCGGAGAAGCTCTGCGACCTTGCCGCAGTCACTTCAGCAACGGAGTTTTTGCGCACGGATGCCCGGCAGGCGGCGACGCTGTTTCCGCAGAATGCCAATGTCGCCGCGACGATCGCGTTGGCCGGCGTCGGGTTCGAGCGCACCGAGGTTTCGCTCAATGCCGATCCCGCAGCGAACGGCAACACGCACCTCGTTGAAGTCGAAGGCCCGTGCGGCAGCATGCGCATCGAGCTCAGCAACAAGCCCTTCCCGGATAACCCGAAGACTTCGATGCTCGCCGGATTGTCCCTATTGCGGGTGATCCGCAACCGCAGCGAGGCGGTCCAGGTCTGAGGCAGGCGAGGCCAGGAGGGCGCGGTGAATGTCGCGCGCGACCGTCCACCCTTCGTAGATGAAGGCTGAATAGAGGTCGACGCAGCAGGCGCCGGCCTTGAGCATGGCGAGGACGTCCTGTGCGGTGCCGATGCCGCCGTTGCCCTTGATCTGGATCCGACCGCGCGCGATGCGCGAAGCGGTTTCGACGTTGGCCAGCGCCGCTTCCCGGATCACGCGGCCGTGGAGCGTTGCGTTCTGCGTGCCGAGGCCGGGTTCCGGCGCGCGTCGGCCACCCCCTACCTTGAGGCCTTCCACACCTGCCTCGATCGAGCGCTCGATCAGCTCGGCCATGCGGTCAGGCGATTGCGTCGTGTCGTTGGGCACGCGAACGATCACGGGCTTAGTGCGCGATTCAATGCGCTTCAAGACATCGGCAAGAACGACCAGCTCATCGAAGTGCTCGCCAGGCGCGAGGACGTTCGGGCACATGAGGGAAAGTTCGACCGCATCCACATGCGGCGCCACTTCGAAATAGCCGCGCGCGAGCGCCTCCGCACTGAATCCCCCGATGTTCGCGATGATCGGCACCTTGCGGGCGGTGAAGCTGCGCAGGCGCTCCACCGCGTAGGCCCGGCCTTTGCTCGGCACGCCCATCGAATCGCCGAGCGACTCGGTCTCGGGGTAGCGGACGATGCGCGGGAAAGGATTGCCGTAGCGGGCGTCCGGCATGATCGAGCCGACCGTGAGGAAGCCGAACCCGAGGCTCGACAGTGCGGGCAGGAGGTCGCAGTTCTTGTCGAAGCCGGCCGCCAGGCCGACCGGTCCGGGGAGGTCGAGCCCGGCAAAACGCGTGCGCAGCCGCGGATCGCTGACTTCGAGCCCCTGCATCGCGGATACTGCCCGCCAGGGCAGCGCGAATCCCAGCGCGCCCTGGGCGAGCGAATGGCTCGCATCCGGTGATAGCTGGAAGAGGAGTGGCCGCAGCGCCGTGCGATAGAAGGACACGCGAAGGCCTACAGCGATTCGCCGGCGCCCGTGGAGCGCGTGGACGTGTGCCAGGGAATGGCGAAGCGCTCCGCGACCTCGATCACCATGAAGAGCACGATGCCGATCAGCGTGAGGCCCACGAGGCCTGCGAAGAGGAGCGGCGTGTCCATGCTCCCATTGGCCGACATCAGCAGGTACCCGAGCCCCGCGTCCCCGCCGACGAACTCGCCAACCACGGCGCCGACGACGGCCAGCGTGATCGCGATCTTGAGCCCGCCGAAGATCGAGGGCAGGGCATTGGGCAGGCGGATCTTGAAGAATGTCGCCGCGCCCGAGAGGCCCATGGACCGCGCGAGGTAGATTTTCTCCGGCTCGATTGCCGCGAGGCCGACGACGGTGTTAATCACGATCGGGAAGAAGGCGATCAGGAAGGCGATGAACACCTTGGGCATCAGCCCGAACCCGAACCAGACGATGAAGAGCGGGGCGACCGCCATCTTGGGCACGGCCTGTGAAGAGACGAGCAGCGGGTAGACCGAGCGCGCAAAGGCCGGCCAGAGGAAGGTCGCCAGCGCGAGCGGGATGCCCACGGCGACGCTCAGGAGGAACCCGAGCACGACCTCGGTGGTGGATACCCACCCATGGCGAAGCAACAACGGCATCTTCTCGTGCATCACCGCGACGATCTGGCTTGGCGGCGGCAGGATGTAAGCGGGGATGGCGGCGAGGCGCGTGACGGCTTCCCAGAGCACGAGGCATGCGACCACGACCAGCGCCGGATAGACGATGCCGGCGATCTTCGCCTTGCGCTCTCGCAGGGTTTGCGCCTCCTGCACGCGGACCTCCACCTGCTCGATGGTCAGGCCCTGCGGGGCCACGGCTTCCTTGGCGGAGGTCATCAGGGCTCCCTCAGCACGCCGCTTGCGAGGAAGAGGTCGCGAATCTGGCGGTTGTACGCGGCGAACTGCGGCGTATCGCGGACCGAGAGTGTCCGGGGGCGCGGCAAGTCGATGTCGATGATCCGGTCGATGCGGCCCGGGCGCGGAGTCATGACGATGACCCGGTCCGAAAGGAACACGGCTTCGGCAATGCTGTGCGTCACGAAGAGCACCGTCATCTGCCGGTCGCTCCAGACTTTCTGCAGGTCGAGCGCGATCTGGTCCCGCGTGAGCGCATCGAGCGCGCCGAACGGCTCGTCCATCAGCAACTGGTGCGGCGCATGGACGAGCGCGCGGCAGATCGAGACGCGCTGGCGCATGCCGCCCGAGAGCTCGTGCGGGAATTTGTTCTCGAAACCGGCAAGCCCGACCTGGGAGAGGAGCGCGCGCGCCGTCGCCTCGGCCTTGGTGCGATCGAGATTGCGCGCTTCGGCCTGCAGCAGCACGTTGTCCAGCGCCGTGCGCCAGTCGAGCAGGACCGGGCTCTGGAAGACGATGCCGATGTTGGTGCGCGGGCGCGTGACCCGCTCGCCCTCGACGATGACGGCGCCGCTGGAAGGGCTCACGAGCCCCGCTGCGATCATCATCAGCGTGCTCTTGCCGCAGCCGCTGGGCCCGAGGATAGAGAGGAACTCCCCGCGCTGCGCGCTGAACGTCACCTGGTCGAGTGCCCGGACCGGGCCATCGGCGGTCGGATAGACCTTGGACAAGCTTTCGACGCGCAGGAGCGCCTCTTGAAGTACTGCGCTCATGACCCGGCTTTCGGTTTTTGCCTTGCGCCGACGTTTTCCCAGGTGGCGATCACTTCGTCCGAGGTAACGATCGCGCCATAGTCGCGGTCGAAGCGCTTAAGCGCGCTGTCGTGATCGCCTTCGCTGAACGCCCCGCAACAATCCGAGACGATGCTCACGTAGTAGTCGATGAAGTACGCGTCGCGTCCCGTGGATTCGACGCACGTGTCCGTTGCCACGCCGGTGAGCAGCAGGCTGCGGATGCCGCGGCGCTTGAGCAGCGCGTCGAGCTCAGTGTTCGAAAACGCGCTGTAGCGATGCTTGATCACGACCGGCTCGCCCGGTTCGGGTTGCACCAAATAGAAATCCGCACCCCATGAGCCGGTCAGGCAGCGCGGGATCTCGACCGCGCGCCTGGAATTGCGCTCGCGCATGGGCGCGGAAACGTATTCCGGGTCGTAGATCGCCTGGACGAAAATCACGGGCACACCGGCGCTCCGCGCCCGGTCGATCAGGTGGACGAGATTGGGAATTTTCTTCTGCGCCGCCTTCACGTCGGCGCCGATCTTGTCGAAAAACCCGCCGTCGGCAACGAAATCGTTCTGGACGTCGATGACCAGCAGGGCCGAGTGCTCAGGGGACGCTTTCTGCTCGAGCGTGGAGAGGAGGCCGGCGTTGTCAGGAGTGCTCATGCTGCTGCTCCGAGACGCTCGCTCATCCAGTCGGCGACGGCGGGCTTGGACCGGTGATTCACGTTATGGCAGCAGTGGTCGCCGTCTTCGAACAAAAACAGGTCCGAGGGGCCGCGGGCGCCGGCCACCATTTTCTCCGCATCCGTCCACGGGAAGATCCCGTCACGCTTGCCGTGCACCGCGAGGAAAGGGCATCGAACGGACCCCATTACCGGCGCGAGGCTCAACCCTTTCGCGCGCTTGCCCGCATCCTCCCAATTCGATACGCCGAATACATGGGCGAAGTCTTCCTTGAGGAGCGGCGGCAAAGTTTCCCAATACGAAAAGTCGTAGCACCCTCCCAGCACGGCGCACGCGGCGATCCCCGGAACGCCTGCGGCTACGCGCGGCGCGAGATAGCCGCCGAAGCTGAATCCCACGACACCGAGCCGGCCTGGATCGATCCCGGGCTCGCGGCCCACCTGCTCGATCAGCGGCGCCACGTGGCGCTCGTAGTCATCATGAAAAGGTAATTGCCGGCGCGTTTCGCCCTGTCCCGGCCCGTCGAAGCACACTGTCGCCATGCCGCGTTCGAGCAGGAGGTTCGTGAAGGCGAGATTCTCTTCCTTGACCGAATCTGCGCCCGGCACCACGACGACGCAGGCGACCGGGCCTGTGTGCTGTCGAGGAAAGCGCAAGTAGGCATGGAGCGGCGCACCTGATGGCGACGGCACGTGGAACGCGCGCGCGGACGGCACGAGGTGAGGCGCGGCTGCGCGAAAGGCGTCCTGGCTGCGACGCGACAAGCGGTCCTTGGTTGCAAGGTCGTGAAACAGCACGAGCTGGCCAAAGTGATGGAAAAGGGCCGCCAGGGAATACGACTCGCCTGCGCTGATCGCGTGCCCCTGCGAGAGCAGGGCTTGCGCATGCTGCTCTTCGCGCTCGCCTTCAGCTTCCCAGTTGCGACCCCAAGCTTCCCACGTGTCGGAAGAAGCGAGCAGGCGCTCGAGCACGCTGAGGGGAACGCCCACGGCCGACAGTCGCGCCCTCCAATGGGTCCTGACCTGGCCGAGCGCCTCGGTGCCAAGCATTGCTGTACGGCTCCTCAGGCTTGCGGGGGGACGTACTCGGCGCCGCTGGGCACGAAGTCGTTGGTGTAAAGCTTCTGCGCCTCGAGGGGCGTGGTCACGCCGCCGTATTGCTTGAGCACATCCACCGTCGCCGCCCAATCCTTGTCCGACATCCAGCCCAGCGGCTTGCCCATCGTGTTCGGCGTGAGCCAGGTGTTCCACGAGAGCTCCGCCTCGCGACGCGTGATGCGCACGTCGGTTGCGTCCGAATATTTCTTGACGATGGCTGCCATTTCGTCGGGCTGCTTGCGGCCGTACAGGAAGCCCTTGATGCTGGCCGCGACGAAAGTGCGGATGAGCGCCGGGTCTTCCTTGATGAGGTCGTTGTGCACGACGATGCCGTTGCTGACCGCGGTCACGCCGCAGTCCGCGTACCAGAGGATGCGTGCTTTCTTGTTGCCGCGGATCTCGACGCTCGGCACATAGCCCTGCGCATAGCCGGCGATGGCCTGCACCTTGCCGGTGATCAGCGCAGGCGGGCTGCCTGCCGGATCGACGCTTACGACCTGGATCTTGCTCGCATCGAGGTTGCAGCCCTTGACGAAGGCCGGCCATTGCTGGAACTGCGTTGCGCCGGTGGGGATCGCGACGGTCTTGCCTTCGAGGTCTTTCGCCGTCTTGATGCCGGATTCTTCGAGGACGACGACCGCAGTGGGATTGCGCCGGTAAATGCTGCCGACCATCGCTATGTTCATGCCCTTGGCGACGCTGTTGCCAAGCACGTACCCGTCCGAAAAGCCGAACTGCGTGTCCTTGTTGGCCGTGAGCTGCGCGGTCGACCCCGAGCCCTTGCCCGGACCGACCGTTACATCGAGGCCGGCCTGCTCGTAGTACCCCTTTTCCTTCGCGACGATGAAACCGACGTTCGGGCCCTGGAAAAGCCAGTCCAGGCGCATCGACACCGGGCGCAGCTTGCTTTGCCCATGCACCTTGATGAACGGGATGGCGGACAGTCCGGCCACTGCGCCGGCCGAGCCGATGAATTTACGCCGGGAGATCGACTTGTCGTTTGCCATCGCGGAACCTCGTCAGGGAGTGGATCAAGTGGAGCGCTGGTGAATCAGGGACCAGATTTTAGGCGGAGAAAGGGGGAGCTCGCGCGGCTGCACGCCCAAGGAAGACAACGCATTCGCCACCGCATTCGCAAGCAAGCCGCCGACGGGAACGATACCACCTTCACCTGCGCCTTTTGCCCCGAGCGGATTATGCGGCGAGGGCGAATTCTCGAGCACGATTGCCTTGATGTTCGGGAAGTCGGTGGAGGTCGGCAGGAGGTAGTCGGCGAGCGACCCCGTGAGGAACTGGCCGTTCTCGTCGTACTGCAAGTGCTCCATGAACGTTCCGCCAAGACCCTGCACCACAGCCCCGACGGCCTGGCCGACGGTCGTGAGCGGATTGATGATGCGGCCCACGTCTTCCACCGTTACGTATTCGAGCAACTCGACTTTGCCAGTGCGCGGGTCGACTGCGACATGCGCGGCGGCCGCACCATAAGCGTAAGTGTGATGATGGTTCGCGAACGTTCCTTCTGACGACAGCCCGGCGCCGCCCAGTTCGGCGAGGGACAGCGTGCGACCGGAGTGTGAAGCCGCGAGGCCGGCGCCCACCGTTACCTGGTCCGGCGTGCAGCCGAGCTTGCCGGCGGCTTTTTTGCGGATTTCGGCCTTTAGGTTGGCGGCAGCGTCGAGGATGGCCGAGCCGCCCATGACGACCGAGCGCGAGTGATAGGAGCCAAACCCTTCTTTGAGATAAGTCGTCGACCCGTGATAGAAGCGGATCCTGTCCATGCCGACGCCAAGCGCGTCGGACGCGATCTGGATGCAGACCGTCTCCAGCCCTTGCCCGATGCTGGTCGAGCCGACGAACACGGACACGAAGCCGTCGTTGTCGATGACCATGCGCGCGTTTTCCCGCGGGCCGGCGGCGCCGCCCTCGATGAAGCAGCCGATCGCGATCCCTTGGTACCGCCCGTCCGGGAGTTGCTTACCCTGCAGCGGCGCTTTCTCCGCCCACTTGAATTCGGCGAGGCACCGGTCGAGGGTGAGGTTGTAGTCGCCGCTGTCGAGTTCTTCCTTCTTCTCGGGATTGTTCAGCGTGGCAAGCGGGTAGGGCATGTCCGCGTCGGTCGGCAGGTTCCGGCGGCGCATTTCGACGCGATCGAGGCCCAGGTCGCCGGCCGCCATGTCGATGAGACGCTCGCGGAAGAAGTCTCCTTCGAAGCGGCCGGGCCCGCGATAGGTTCCGATCGGGTTCTTGTTGGTCAGCATGACCGACGATTCGATATGGATGTTCGGGATGCGATAAGGACCGGAGCAGAACTGCGCGACGTTCCTCGGCGGAACGGCGGCGCTTGTGCGCAGGTACGCGCCCGCATCGACCCAGGCCTGGCCGCGCAGGCCGATGATCGTCCCGTCCTTCTCGCACGCGATCTCGAGTTCCATGTCGATCTCGCGCGAGTGGTTGGAGGTCAGCAGGTTTTCGCGCCGGTCCTCGATCCATTTCACCGGGCGGTTAAGCTTTCGCGCCGCGAAGGGGATGAGGAAGTCCTCGCAATAGAACTCACCGCGCACCCCGAAGCCGCCCCCGACATCGCCCTCGATGAGGTCGACGCATTCCTCGGGCAGGTCCATGTGCCGGGCGAGGATCTTGCGCGTGGAAAACGGCACCTTCGCCGCGCCGGAGACGGTCATCTTCGTGCCCGGGCCGTCCCATACGGCCATGACGCCGCGCGGCTCCATGCAAACGGCGCTGTGGCGCTGCGTACGGAACGTTTCCTTGCGCGCATACGGTGCGCGCTTGAAAGCGGCATCCGTATCGCCCTTGGCGGCCGTATAGGTGATCGGGCAGTTGCGGCCGAGGTGCTCGAACAGCATCGGCGCATTCCGGGCCGAAGCATGGCGGTCAGGTACGGGATCGAGCGGGTCGATGTCCACTTCGATCACTTCGAGGGCGTCTTCCGCTTGCCCGGCGCTGTCGGCCAATACCACGGCGAGCGGCTCGCCGACGTAGCGCACCCGCCCCGTCGCGATGACCGGCTGTCCGAAAGGCTCCAGTTCAGGCAGGGGCGCGAGGCGCAGCGATACGACCGGGACTTTGCCACCGGAACCGCGCGCAATGTCTTCGGAGGTGAACACGCCATGCACGCCGGGCATCTTGAGCGCCGCGCTCGTGTCGATCGACCGGATCACGCCGTGGGCCACCGAACTGCGCAGGAAGGCGGCATGCAGCAGGCCCGGCGGATGGAGGTCGTCTACATATTCGCCTTTGCCGCGCAAGAGGCGCAGGTCCTCGATGCGTTCGACCGGGGTGCCTACTGCGCTTGCGACGAATGCGTCTTTCGCGCTCATTGTCCGGCCTCCGGCTTGGCGTTCTTCCGATAAGCGGCGCGCGCCGAATACACCGCTTCGACGATGGGGATATATCCGGTGCAGCGGCAGATGTTGCCCGAGAGGACTTCGCGGATGCGCTCGCGATCGGCGTCCGGCTCATCGGTCAGCAGCGCATGCGCCGTGGTGAGCATGCCGGGCGTGCAGAAGCCGCACTGCAGGGCGTGATGCTTGCGGAACTCGGTCTGGAGCGCGGAGAGGTGGTCCGCATTGGACAGGCCTTCGACGGTGGTGACCTTTGAGCCTTCGGCTTGCACCGCGAGCATGAGGCACGAGCGCACGGCTGCGCCGTCAACGATGACGGTGCAGGCGCCGCAGACCCCGTGCTCGCAGCCCACGTGCGTGCCGGTCTGCATGAAGTGGTGGCGCAGGCAATCGGCAAGCGTGGTGCGGGCCGGAACCTTGGCCTCGACCGCCTTGCCGTTGAGTTCGAATTTGGTGGAGACAGGTGATTGCATGAAGAAGGGTCCGCTGGGACTAGTCTGAAGATTAAGTCGAAGCGCGCTTGAGGGCGCGCTCGAGAAGCGTTTCGACGAGCGACCGGCGGTACTCGGCGCTCGCATGCAGGTCGCTTGGCGGATCTACGGCCGCAGCGGCGGCCTTGGCCGCGGCAAGGATGACTTTCTCGTCGACCTTGTTGCCGTTGAGGGCTGCTTCGGCTTCTCCCACGCGGTGCGGACGCGTGCAGGCGCCGATCACGCCGACGTGCGCGTTCGTCGCGCAGCCGGAAGCGTCCTCGTCGTAGAAGGCGGCGACGCCGGCAAGGGCGAAGTCGCCCCGCCGCAGGGCAAATTCCTCGAAGGCCCAGCGCCGCTTGGCCGGCCATTTCGGCAGGCGGATTTCCACGATCAACTCGTCATCCGCCAGCACCGTCGACAAGGCACCTGTAAAGAAGTCAGCGGCGGCAACGACGCGCTCGCCCTTGGAGCTTTGCAGGAGAAGCTGCGCGTCGCAGGCGACTGCGATGCCCGGCATCTCGGCGGCAGGGTCGGCATGCGCGAGGCTGCCACCGGCGGTGCCGCGATTGCGAATCTGGTAGTGCGCGACGTGGGAGATCGCGGCCTGCAGCAGCGGCTGGGCGGTCGCGAGGCGCTTGTCGTCGAGGATGTCGCGCCAGCGCACCTTCGCGCCGAGGCGCACGCCTTGGTCGTCGATGTCGATGCGTCCAAGCCCGGGGATTTTCCGCAGGTCGACGATGAGGCTCGGTGAGGCCAGCCGGAAAGCCATCACCGGCACGAAGCTCTGGCCGCCGGAGAGCGCCTTGGCGGTGCCTCCGGAGGCGGCCAGCAGGGAAATCGCTTCGGCCAGCGAAGTCGGCGCCACGTAGTGGAAGGGGGGCAGTTTCATCTTTGGGTCAATCTGCCTTCTTCTGGTTGTCCGCGCGGTCATCGGATAGGTGCGCTTCGCGGCGCTTATAAAGCTCGTCGTCCTTGTAGCCCATCGCTTCAGGGCGGGCCTTGCCGAGCATGACCTGGAAATACACCGGCTCGAGGCTGTCGTTGATGTAGCCGTGGATGACGCCCGGCGGGCACGCGATGC
>JANXRZ010000117.1 GCA_025352885.1 Pseudomonadota bacterium
CGCGCCGTGTTGTCCGTGCCGATCAGCAGGTAGCCGATGATGGTGTCTTCGTCGTCGCGCAGCGCCGTGACCGAGACGATCGCGGGGAAACGGCTGCCGTCCTTTCGGAAATAGGTCAGCTCGTAAATATCTTCGATGCCGCGTGAAGCCTTGAATACGAGCGCCTCGAATCCGGGCGTGATCGTGGTGCCCAGCTCCAGGCTCAACGCCGCGGCCCGCGCAATCACTTCCTGCGGATCGGAAATATCCGCAGGCGTAATCTTGTTGGTGACCTCCGCTGCGGTGTAGCCCAGCATGCGCTCGGCGCCGACGTTGAAAATCTGGATGACTCCTTTCGCATCGGTGGCGATGCTGGAGAAGTTGGCGCTGTTGAAGATCGCGCTCTGCAGGGCGCCAGCTTTGACGAGCGCCTCTTCGGCCTGTTTCCTGGCCGTATTGTCCGTCCCGATGAGCAGGTAGCCGATGATCGCTTCCTTGGCATCGCGCAGCGCGGTCACCGACACGATGACCGGAAAGCGCGTGCCGTCCTTCCTGATGTAGGTCAGCTCGTAGATGTCCTCGATGCCCCGCGAGGCCTTGAACACCAGGGCTTCAAACCCCGGCGCGATCGTCGTGCCGAGTTCAAGGCTCAGCGCGGCCGCGCGCGTGATGACTTCCTGCGGGTCGGAGATGTCGGCCGGCGTGATCTTGTTCAGCACGTCCGCGGCGGCATAGCCCAGCATCCGCTCGGCGCCGACGTTGAAAATCTGGATGACGCCGCGGGCGTCAGTTGCGATGCTGGAGAAGTTCGCGCTGTTGAAAATGGCGTCCTGCAGCGCGCCGGTCTTTAGAAGGGTTTCCCGCCTGCCGGTTTCAATGGCCAGGTCGTCGCTACCGTTGTTTTGAATGACTTTCACCATGCCTTTGTCCCCCGACGTCCGCCGAAAGGCAGCGATCCTGCCCTTCAAGGGCGGAGTATGGGCTTATTTCGGCGAAGCCCATGTTCGCCAGGCAACATAGCGCTCGGATGTACCGGTATCAGAACGAAACTGGCCGGACGCGAAGCGGGGGGGCGGGGTTTTGAAATGAATCTGCTGGAATTGACTAAGCTCAGGCCCCGCCGTTGACCACCAGGGTCTGGCCGCTCACGTAATCGCTGTCCGGGCTGCAGAAGAGGTACACCGAGCCGGCCGCCTCCTCCGGCAGGCCGCCCCGTCCGAGCGGGATCATCTGGTTCATGGCCGCGATGCGCCCAGCCTGGATCCCCACCTTCACCTGCCGGCCCTGCACGTCGATGGTGCCGCCGTCGCCTTCGGTAAGCGGCGTAGTGAGGCGCGTCTGGATGTAGCCGAACGCCACGGCATTGACGGTCACGTGATAGCGGCCCCATTCCTTGGCCAGCGTCCTCGTCAGTCCCAGGATGCCCGCCTTGGCGGACGAGTAGTTCGCCTGGCCTGCATTGCCGTTGACGCCTGAAGTCGAGGAGATATTGACGATCTTCCTCACGATGCGCTTTCCGGCTTTCTGCTCGGCCTCCACCGCTGTCCTCAGGTGCCCGACGAACGCGCGCAGGATGCGGAAAGGCGCGGTCAGGTGCACGTCGAGGATCGCGTACCACTGCTCGTCGGTCATCTTCTGGATGACGCTGTCCCACGTGTAGCCGGCGTTGTTCACGACGATGTGGCAGCCGCCGAGCTTGTCGACCGCCGTGGCGATGATGCGCTCGCCGAAATCCGTCGCCGCGACATCGCCATTGCAGGCCACCGCCTCGCCGCCCATCTTCTTGATGAGCTCTACCGTCTCGGCCGCCGGCGCATCATCGAGATCGTTTACCACGATGCTCGCCCCGTCCCTCGCGAGCCTGAGCGCGATCTGCTGCCCGATGCCCCGCCCCGATCCCGTAACCACCGCCACCCTGCCTTCGAGTTGTCCCATTCCTGGCCCCTTTTGTGTTGGCCGGTAAGGGTACCAATGTTCGGTGCAAGACAGACGCATAGACCCATCCGGGGCGACAGTATGAGATGACCGATTTTCCCTTTGACGCGCCCGTGCTGATCGCATTTGCCTTGGGCGCCCTGGTGTCCGCGCTCGTCGCAACGGCTCTCCACTTTGCAAGTCATGGCAAATCGTCCGATGCAAGGAAGTTCGGGTTGGCCGAGTACCGCCTTGCGCGCGAACTTTCGGACCGCGAGAACCTCGAGAAGCCGCTCGCGGTTGCACACGGGAAAGCTGAAAAGGAAAGTGAATGGATGGCGGCCAACCGCAGCATCCTTGCGGCGATCAACGGCAACGAGTTCGCGCTCATGAGCCAGCGCATCGTTCCCTTGCCCGGCAGCGCCTCGGGCCCCGAGCATCGGGAAGTGCTGATCCGCCTGCTCGAGGAGGAAAGCGGGCTGATCCCGCCTGGCGCCTTCTTCCCGCTTGCCGAAGAGCATGGCCTGCTTCCCCAGCTCGATCGCTGGGTGCTATCCAAAGTGCTGGAGACAATGATGAGACCGGGGAACGCTCCCCTTCCGGGCAGCCTGCACTTCATCAACGTATCGCGCGACACGCTCCACGACCAGGACTTTCCTGCCTTCGCAGCAGACCAACTGCGGAGGACGGGGCTCGACGGTGCGCGCGTTTGCCTGGAGATCTCCGAAGTGGACCTCGTCCTCAATCCGGATGTCGCTTCCTCATTCGCACATGCGATCAGGCAACTCGGATGCCGGATTGCGATCAGCGGCTTCGGCCGTGACTTCGACGCAATGGCGCTGCTCAAGCGGCTGCCGGTGGATTTCCTGAAGATCGATGGCGGCATCGTCCGCCAGCTCGCCCGCTATCCCGTGCCGCTGGGCCGCGCCGCAGCGATCGTAAAACTGGCCGCGGCAGCCGGCATCGGCACGATCGCCGAGATGGTGGAGGACGACGCAACCTTGGCAAAAGTGCGCGACCTTGGCCTTGGCTTCGCGCAGGGCTTCTGGATTTCCCGTCCAGCTCCGCTCTGGAATGTACCGGTACCGGTACACGAACTGGCAGGACAGCCGCTCTCCGTACCGGCCTTACAATCCTAATTCATTGAAATGACAGAAACGAGCCTAGCCCCTTTTAAGGTTTCTGGTTCGACATGACGATGGTGCCGCTGGCGGCGAACATTCCGCCGACGCCGTGGCACACGCTGACCTCGACGCCGGGCACCTGCGCGGGGGCGGTGCCGCGCACTTGGCGAACGCTCTCCTGAAGCGCAAACATCCCGTACATGCCGGTGTGCGTGTAGCTCAAGCCCCCGCCTGACGTATTCATCGGCAGCTTGCCGCCGGGCGCGGTGTTGCGCTCCGCGATGAAGGCGCCCGATTCGCCCTTGCCGACGAAGCCGAGGTCTTCGAGCCCGTACAGCGGCAAGTGCGCGAACGCGTCATAGATCATGAGATGGTCGACCTCCGAGTGCTTGATGCCCGAAGTCTCGAACGCGCGCTTGCCCGCCACGCGAAACGCCCGCGAGCTGCCGAAATCCTCCATCTGCGAAATCATCGGCGTCTCGACGCTTTCCCCCGTTCCCAGAATGTAGACCGGCTGCGTCGGGAAATCCTTCGCACGATCGGCGCTCGTCAGGATCAGCGCCCCGCCGCCATCCGTTACCACGCAGCACTGCAGGATGCGGAAAGGATACGCGATCATCTTCGAGTTCAGCACGTCCGCGACGGCGATCGGATCCTTGTAGAGGGCGCGCGGATTCTTCCCGGCCCACTCGCGCTGCACGACGGCGACCATCGCGAGCTGCTCCTGCGTCATGCCGCGATCCTTCAGGAAGCGCAGCACCGGAATCGTGAATTGCGAGGGCGGCCCGAAGATGCCGTACGGCGCTTCGAACTGGCCCTGCAGACTCGAAGGCGGAATCGTGCGCGGCAAAGCACCCACGCGCGAACGCCCGCTCTCCCCGTGCGTGATGAGCACCGTCTTGCACAACCCCGCGCTTATCGCCGCGGCTGCATGCCTTACGTGCAGCATGAACGAGCACCCGCCGACTGCCGTCCCATCCACCCACTTCGGCGTGATGCCGAGGTAATAGGCCACCTCTGTCGGCGTATTGCCCGCCGTCGCGACGCCGTCGATGTCCTGGGGCTTCAGGCCCGCATCGGCCAGCGCATTCAGGGCCGCGTCCGCATGCAGCTGGATCTGCGAGAGCTCGGGGACGACGCCGAGCCTGGTCGTTTCGGCCGCCCCGACGATCGCGATCTCGCCGGGTTTCATTTCGCCTCCGGGGCAAAGTGAACCAGCGAGATCTCGTCATTCACCTTCGCGAACACCGCCTTCACTTTCATGTCGAGCTGCAGCGCCTCGGGCGTCTGCGGCACGCCGACGATGTTGGTCATCATGCGCGGGCCTTCTTCGAGCTCGACCACCGCAATCGAGTACGGCGGCGTGAAGCCGGGCGTCGGCCGGTGATGGATCACGTAGCTGTGCAGCGCGCCCCGGCCGCTTGCCGTGAAGACCTCGACTTTGCGCGAGCCGCATTTCGGGCAGAACGGCCGCGGCGGGAAATACGCCTTCGTGCACTCGGTGCAGCGCTGCAGGCGCAACTCGCCCGCTTGGGTGCCCTCCCAGAAGTGCTTGGTTTCCGGTGTCGGGACGGGTAACGGTTGGTCAGCCATGGGTTTCCTTTTCGGCGGCAGGTTTGCGCGAGGATTTTCCCACGGACTGGCCGGGTTTCAGGTTCAGGTGCGCTGGGCGCGACTGCCCAATGTGATATCATTACACCTCTTGATATCACCCGGAGCGGCGAATGGCCAATATCAGCCTGCGTGGCCTCGACGACCCGACTCTGTCGCGCATCAAGACAAACGCGCGCAGGCGAAAGGTCAGCGTAAACCGACTCATCGTCGAGACGCTGCGGGAACATTATTCTGCCGCGACCCGGCAATTCGACGATCTCGATGCGCTGGCCGGGTCGTGGTCCAAGGCCGAATCGGCTGCGTTCGAGTCTGCGGTCGCACCCTTTTCGGAAATCGACGCGGCCCTGTGGCCGGGATCTGCCAAGGCCAAAGTCCGCAGCCGGCTCGCCGCCAAGCGACGAAGCTCGCCGTGAGCGCACTGATTGTCGATACGAATGCCTACAGCGCATTCATGCGAGGTGAGCCAAGCGCACTCCGGGCTCTGCGTGTCGCACACGAAATTCACTTGCCCCTGATCGTGCTGGGTGAATTGCTCGCGGGCTTTGCGGCCGGCTCGAGGCCGCAGAAAAACCGGGACGAACTGGCGTCATTCATGACCTCACCGCGCGTTCACCTGATGAATCCGGACGAGAAAACCGCGCGGCACTATGCCGATGTCTTCGCTGCCCTGCGCAAGCTCGGGATGCCGATCCCGACCAACGACCTCTGGATCGCTGCGCTCGCGAGGCAGCATCGGCTCCCGCTCCTGAGTTTCGACGCGCACTTCGGCGCGGTCCCCGGAGTGACTTTGGTGGAGCACTGAACCCATGGACGATCTGCTGGCGCAGATGGATGACCAGTCCGCAATCCGGCGCATCCTGCATCACATCGAGCACCGCACCACGGATCTCGGCGCGGAAGTCTGGCGCGAGCCGGTGAAAAATTACCGGTCGGCCGAGCGCTACGCGGCTGAAATTGCACTCATGCGCCGGTTCCTCGTCCCGTTCTGCCCCTCCGCCGCGTTGCCCGAGACCGGCTCTTACCTCGCACGCGAAGCGGCCGGCACCCCGCTCCTTGTGGTGCGCGATGCGGAAGGAAAAGTAAGAGCCTTCCGCAATGCCTGCCGCCATCGCGGCATGGAAGTCGCCGCCGGCAGCGGCTGCAGGAAAGCGTTTGCCTGCCGGTATCACGGCTGGACGTATGGCTTGGACGGTGCCCTCAAGCGCGTGCCGAACGAAGAGGGCTTTCCCGGCCTGGACAAATCCGCTCACGGCCTGGTGGCAGTCGAAGCCATCGAGAAAAATGGCCTCGTGTTCGTGAAGCAGGACGCTTCGCCTCACGGGCTCGAAGCGCTTCCGCCGCTCATCACGCCCGAGCAACGCCTGTTCGCGCAGGAGGAGTCGGTCGTCGAAGCGAACTGGAAGATCTTCCTCGAAGGGTTCATCGAGGGCTATCACATCCGCTCGACCCACCCTGAGACGTTCCTGCCCTACGGCTTCGACAACCTCAACCTCATCGACCTCTTCGGCCGGAACAGCCGCGTCACCTACCCTTTCCGGCGCATCCGCAAGCTCGCTGAATTACCCGAGGCCGAGCGCAAAGTCACCGGGTACCTGACTTACGTGTACCACCTCTTCCCGAACGTGCTCATCACGATTCTCTCGAGCCACACCAAGCTCGTGGTGCTCGAACCGATCGATATCAGCCATACGAAAATGATCACCTGGTCGCTTACGAATAGCGGTGAGCCCGGCGCCGAGGAAGAAGCGAAGCGGGACGCGGCTTTCGTCAGCACGACCGGTGCCGCTGAGGACCGCGAGGTTGTCATGTCGATCCAGCGTGGCATGGCCAGC
>JANXRZ010000125.1 GCA_025352885.1 Pseudomonadota bacterium
ACCCCATAAAAGGGAAGCTGACAAATAGGGGCCAGGCTCAAACCTGACGTAGTGCTACGTCGTCAGGTTTGAGCCTGGCCCCTTTTTGTCAGGTCTTTTATTGCAGGGTGACGCCGCCGGCCTTGATGATCCGCGCCCACTTGGGAATCTCGGCCTCGATGAACGCGCGGAATTCTTGAGGCGTGCTGCCGGCAACTAGAAAGCCCTGCTTGGCGAACGTCTCGCGAAAATCCTCGGAGCCGAGCGCCTTCAGCGTCTCCGCGTTGAGCTTCGCGATGATTTCAGGCGGCGTGCCGGCGGGCGCGAACAAGCCCTGCCAGGACAACGCCTCGAATCCGGGATAGCCGGACTCCGCCACCGTCGGCACGTCAGGCAATAGCGGATGGCGCTTCAGCGACGTAACGCCGAGTGCCTTGATGCGGCCGGCTTTCACCTGCGGCAGCACGACGAGGAAGTCGCCGAACATCGACTGCACCTGTCCGCCGATGAGGTCGTTCACCGCGCCTGCGCTGCCCTTGTAAGGGACATGCACCAGCTTCGTGCCGGCCGCGAGGTTGAACATCTCGCCGGTGAGGTGCATCGACGTGCCGTTGCCCGGGGACGAATGGGTGACCTGCTCGGGCTTGGACTTGGCGTACATAACGTACTCGGCGAGGGTGTTCGCCGGGAAACCGGGGCCGACCACAATCACGAGCGGCGCGGACACGACCATCGAGATCGGCGCGAAGTCCTTGAGCGGGTGATAGGGGAGCTTAGGATTGAGGCTCACGCTGATGGCGTGGGACCCGGTGACACCCAAGAGCAGCGTGTAGGCGTCGGGCGGCGCCTTGGCGACGAACTCGGATCCGACTGCGCCCCCTGCGCCGGGCTTGTTCTCCACGATGAACGACTGGCCCATCGACGCCTGCAGCTTCTCGGCCAATTTGCGTGCGAGAAGGTCCGTGCTGCCGCCGGGCGGGAAGGGCACGACGATGCGCACGAGCTTGTTCGGATACTGCGCGTGCACCTGCGCCGCACCGAAACCGAGCGCGCATCCCAGAACGCACTGCAGAAGTTTTTTCATTCCATCCTCTTAGAAACGATCGGCACGAAACGGTTCGAGATCGACTTGCGGCGCCCGGCCGGCGACGAGGTTCGCAATCTCGCGTCCCGTCGAGGCACCGCCGCACATCCCCACGTGACCGTGTCCGAACGCAAGCCACGCATTGTCCGTGCCGGGCGCCCGGCCGATCACCGGCAGGCTGTCAGGCAGGCAGGGCCGGTGACCCATCCATTCGCTCGTGCGGCTCGAGTCCAGGTGCGGGAACAATTCTCGTCCCTTCGCGAGCAGAACGCCGGCGCGCGCGTAGTTCGGCGGCGCCTTGAGTCCGGCGAACTCGACCGATCCCGCAAGGCGCAAGCCCATGGCCATGGGATTGATCATGAGGTTGTGCTCGAGCGCCATGATCGTATGGCGCAGCTTCAGGTTGGAGCTAGCCACCGTCACGTGATACCCGCGCTGGGTTTCGAGCGGAATGCGGGTACCGAGCTGGCCCGTCAACGCAGCCGACCAAGCCCCGCCCGCGATGACCACGCCGTCGCATTCGAATGGTTCGCCGTTGTCCAGCGTGAGGCCGGTTACGCGCTTGCCGGTACGAGTGAATCCGGTCACCGACGCCTTGACTGCTTGCGCACCGTCCCGCACGCACTGCGCGTGAATCGCCTTAACGAGTCTCGAAGGATCGAGGGTCGAGCCGTTCTCGGGCGCAAGGAGCCCGAAGCGGAACGTGCCGCGCAGGTCCGGCTCGAGCGTGACGAGTTCGTCCTCCTCTACGTCGCGAAGGTCCACGCCGAGTTTCCTGCGCAGGTCCATGCCCCATTGCCATTGCTTGGCCGTCTCGCGGGAAGAGTAGACGTACAGGCAGCCTGAACGGCGAACGAGATCGTTCGCCCCGGATCGCTCCAGCAGCGGCGCATACGCTTCGAAAATCGGCGCGAGCAGCCCACGTAAGGCCGTCGCGATGCGAACGACTTCCGCACGATTCGAATAGCCGACAAAGCGAGCAAGCCACGGCGCCACGATCGGCAGGTACGCCCAGCGGATCGTGAGCGGGCCGAGCGGATCGAGCAGCCAGGCAGGCGCCTTCTTCCACATGCCCGGCATGCCCACGGGAAGGCACGCCGAGGGCGACATCGACCCCGCATTCCCGAACGAGCAGGCCTCTCCCGGTTCGCGCGGATCGACGAAGGTCACTTGGTGGCCATCGCGTTGCAGCCACGCGGCCGTGCAGGTGCCGACGATGCCTGTGCCGACGACGGCAATGCGCACGCTAGGTCTGCTTCGCCGGGATATGCACGACGATACCGTCGAGCGATGCGTCGAGGATGAGCTGGCAGCTCAGGCGGCTCGTGGCGGTTCGTTCGGCGGCTACGAATCCGAGCATGTCGGCCTCGTCCTCACTCGGAGCCGGCAGCTTGTCCGACCACGCCGTGTCGACATACACATGGCATGTAGCGCACGAAAGGCAACCGCCGCATTCGGCGTCGATGCCCCTGACGTTGTTCTTGATCGCCGTTTCCATGATGCTTACGCCGGCGGTGCCGTCGATTTCGCGGCGCGTGCCGTCGAGCAGTGCGTAGGTGATTTTGGGCATGGTGCGGCTATGAAAGTCGAAGGTCGCTCGCCAGGCCCTGTTCGACCGTAACGGAAGGCGTGAATCCCAGGTCGGTGCGTAACCTGGCGGTGTCGACGGGGCCGGAGTTCTTGCCCCGTCCATTGAACAACGGCTTGCCGGCAGTCGGCACAAGGCGGCGAACCGCGGCGTGCATCTCCAGGAGGCTGAGATAGTTGACCCCAGGACCGGCGACGTTATAAACCTGATGGGCCGGCCGCGGATGGGTCAGCGCGGCCAGCGTCGCGCCCGCTGCATCCTTAACATGGGTCAGGTGCGAGCGTTCGGTCCCGCTCGCGCCTTCGATGGCGACATCCCTGCCGCGCGCGGTTTCCTTGATGCGCTGTCGCACCATCGCCATGCCGGCGCTCTTGACTTCCACAGGGCCGAACACGCCGCCGTATCGGAGTGAGATGAACGTGAGCCCATGAAGCGCCGCATAGCGCGCGCCCAGCATTTCGCCCAGGCGCTTGGTCATGCCATACAGTCCCGTGGCCGAGACGGGCGGGTCCTCCTCGCGCATCAGGTCCGAGCGCTCGCCATAGCTTGCGATGCTGCCGCCGAAGACGACGCGGGGAATGCCGAGCTGGCGGCAGGCCTCGAGCACATTGAGCGTGCCGTCCACGTTGACTCGCACGGCCTCGGCCGGGTTCTGCTCGCACGCGAACTGCAGGTAGGCCGCGAGATGCAGGACCGCATCGGGCTTGGCTTTTTCAAGCGCGGCACGGATGGCGGCGGCATCTGCAATGTCGCCGCCCTGCCAGGTTGCGCCGCTCATGACCGATTGCGGCGCGGTTCGTGAGATGAGCGTGATGGTATGGCCGGCAGCAAGGGCCGCTTCGGCGCTGCCGGTGCCGATGAGCCCGGTCCCTCCGATCAGGGCGATGCGCATTCGGTACTTTTCCACCTCAAAACATCTCGAAGTATTCGCGGTGCTCCCACTCGCTCACTTCGAGGTTGAATCGCGCGATCTCCGATTCCTTGATCCGGCAGAAGTAGTCGACGAAGGCGCCGCCCAGGCCTTCTTTCAGGCACTCGTCCGCGCGTAATGCCGTCAGCGCTTCGCTGAGCGTCGCGGGCAGGGCCGCGGCCTTGGTCTCGTACGGCGCATCCGCCGACGGGCCGGGGTCGAGCTTCTTCGCCATGCCGTCGAGGCCCGAATAAATCTGCGAGGCGAAGTACAGATAAGGATTGGCGGCCGGTTCGCCCACGCGGTTCTCGATGCGCGTGGCCGGATCCCCCGGGCCGCCCAGGACGCGCAGCATCACACCCCGGTTATCTCGCCCCCACAGCACGCGGTCCGGCGCAAGGGAGTTCGGACGGAAGCGCTTGTAGCCGTTGATCGTCGGAGTAGAAAGGGCGCTCGCACCGCGCGCGTGCGCGAGCAGGCCGGCGAGATAGTGCCGGCCGACATCGGACAACTGCTCGTTCTTCTTCGACGGGATGAATGCGTTCGCGCCATCGGACACGCGCTTCAAGGACTGGTGCAGGTGCCACCCCGACGACATGACGTTCTGGATCTTGGGGCGGCACATGAAGGTGCCGTGATACCCGTGGCGGCGCAGGATCTGCTTGGCAGCGCTGCGAAACAGGATCATCGCATCGGCCGCGGCCATCGCCCCTTGGATGCCGAATGTGAATTCGAACTGGCTCGGGCCGTACTCGACCTCGAGGGAGCGCAGGGGCAGGTCGAGCGCCTGGATGTGCTTTCTCAATAGTTCGCACACCGGCTCGATGAGGTCGTAACGCACTTCGGTGAGGTACTGGTAGCCGTGCGAGAGCACCTCCACATCAGGCGGAACGCCCGGCAGCCCCGGCTGTCCGACGTCGGAGGGCTGCATGCGGGGATCGCGCACCTTGAAGACGTGGAACTCGACTTCGAGCCCCGCGATGAATTCGTGCCCCGTATCCCCGAGCCTGCTCACTGCGTTTGCAAGCAGCGAGCGGGTCGCAAACGGCACCGGTTTGCCGCTGCCGAAAAACGCATCGCACAGGATCCATCCGGTCTTCTCGAGCCACGGCAGCACGCGGAAAGTGGTCGGGTCGGCGACGATGAGGAAATCGGCGGCGCCCTGCATCTCCGGCATATCGAACCCGCCCCCTCGCGTGAAGACCGGGAACGCAGTCTTGTGGGACGTGTCCTTGGCAAGCAGCGTGCTCGTCAACGCAACGCCTTCTACGAGCGCCGTCGCCGCCTCGGCCACCGGCAGGGTCTTGCCGCGCAGGACGCCGTGCTGGTCGGGAAAGGAAAACCGCACGACCTCGATGCCGCGCACCTTGAAGTCGCTCAGCAGCTGGCGAGCCGCGGCTTTCTGGTCGTTAGTCCACAATCCGTGCCGCTCGACGAAACTCATGCGTGTTCCGTCGTGAGCCGCGCGCTCGCCCAGTCCGACGCCTGGCGGCGCTTCAGGTCGGCTTCATGCCAGTACTCGTTCCAGCGGTCCGCAGGTCCGATGCCGTCGATCGAAGGCGGGCCGGTGAGCGAACCTGCCGAGGCGTCATCGATCATCATCAGCGGCTTTTCGCCTGCTGCGAGCTGCTCGATCGCCCCGACGAGCACTTTGCGGTAAGCGATGATCGCCTTGTCGGTGGTGCCCAGGTGCTCGCGCGTGCGGTCCTGGATCGGGCCAGGGGACTCGACCGCCCACTGGTCGTGCACATTGATGTCGTGGCCCATGCCGGTGTAAGTGGACGTGCGTTGCTGGTCCGCGTCGAAGCCGTAGTGGTTCGACTTGTTCAGCCGCGGCTTGTAGTCGGGCAGCGTGTAAAGCTGCAGGCGCTGGTCGCGCATCATCTGCTTGTCGACCGGCCCTGTGAAGCTCGTGAAGATCGCGTACCAGTAGCAATGCGTGTCGTCGACGGGCACATGCCATTGGGAAATCGTCATCTCGGCGCTCATGGGGATGACAAACGCCTGCGGGAACACGAGGTTGGTCACGCGGACATGCGTGCTTGCGCCATTCAGCTTTCTAAGGGCGATGAGCCGCATGCCATAGGGCGTTTTCTCGAACGAGATCTCCGGCCGGTCGAATTCGCGCAGCACTTTCGTGATCGGCATGTCCGAATCGGCGGAGGTCCCGCGGAACTGCTTGCCGTAGCCACCCGAGGTGTCTTCATCCTCGAAGAAGCGGTGGAGGTAGGAGGCATGCGCCGGATCGATGCCGACCTCGAGCGCCTGCAGCCAGTTGCATTCGAGGTAGCCCTTGAATGCGAACGTGTGGGTGTCCGGCGCGACGAAACAGTCGAACGCAGGGAAAGCGGAGGGCGTGGAGGGAGGTGATGCGTCGCCCAGCCAGGCGAACAGCATCCCGCTCTTCTCGACCACAGGATAGGACCTCTGCCGGATGCGCTGAGAAAGCTTGCTGCCTTCCGGTTCGGCGGGCGTCTGCAGGCACTGGCCGCCCACATCGAACAGCCACCCGTGGAACGCGCAGCGCAGCCCGCCGTCTTCGATGCGCCCATAGGCGAGATCCGCGCCTCGATGCGGGCAATCGCGGTCGAGCAAGCCGTAGCGTCCGGCCTCGTCCCTGAAAAGCACGAGATCCTGGCCAAGCACCTTCACGGCTTTCAGTGGGCGCTTGCCCTGAAGCTCATCGACGAGCGCAACCGGTTGCCAATAGTTGCGCAGCAACTGTCCGCCGGGCGTGCCCGCGCCCGTGCGGGTCATGAGGTCATTCTGTTCGGCGCTGATCATGTGCGACTCGTCCGGAGTGTGCCAACTGGCGTGCTGGTCGGGGGATTCTATCGTCATGCCGGGACATGGACGGCTGCGAGATCGAACGTGAATCAGGCGATCCGAAGTTGACTCGGCAGGCGGCGTTCGGCATCCTTGTGCGCCGCAGTAGCGAGGCAAAAAATCACAGGAGAGGGCCATGGCCGACAAAGCGCCAGGATCAGGATCGAATTTCAGCCGCCGGGGGTTTCTCAAGGCCGGCGCCGCCGCGGCCGGGGTTGCGGGTTTTCCGTATATTGCCCGCGCCCAAGGCGCAAAAATCAAGGTCGGGCTGATGCTCCCGTACACCGGTGCTTATGCTCCGCTGGGCATCGCGATCGAGAACGGTTTCCGCCTCGCGCTCCAGGAAGCCGGCGGCAAATTCGCGGGCCGGGAGCTCGAGTTCATCAAGGTGGACGACGAGTCGGAGCCCCCCAAGGCCACCGACAACATCAACCGGCTGGTTACGCGCGACAAGGTCGACATGGTGCTCGGCACCGTGCATTCGGGCGTCGCCGCCGGCATGCTGCGCGTCACGCGCGAGTCGGGCACGCTGCACATCATCCCGAACGCGGGCTTTGCACCGGCTGCGGGCCCGTTGTGCGCGCCGAACGTCTTCAGGACTTCATTTTCGAACTGGCAATCCGGTTACGCGATGGGCGAGGTGATGGCCAAGCGCTCGAACGTGAAGAACGTCGTAACGCTCGCGTGGCGCTATGCGGCCGGCGAGGAGTCGGTCAAAGGCTTCAAGGACGCCTTCCTCAAGGCGCAGGGCAAGAGCGTCGTCAAGGAACTCTGGATCCCGTTCCCGAACGTCGAATTCCAGGCGCTGCTCACGGAAATCGCGTCGATCAAGCCCGATGCCGTGTACTCGTTCTTCGCAGGCGGCGGGGCGGTGAAATACATCAAGGACTACAACCAGTCCGGCCTCATGAAAAGCGTGCCGCTCATGGGCGCCGGCTTCCTAACGGACGGCGTGCTCGAAGCGATGGGCGGCGCGGCAGAAGGCATGGAGACGGCGCTGCATTACGGCGATGGGCTCGAGACGCCGAAGAACAAGGCCTTCCGCCTCGCGTACGCCAAGACCTTCAAGCTGCAGCCGGACGTCTATGCGGTGGCAGGCTATGACTCGGGCGCGCTCTTTGCGGCTGGTCTCACGGCGGTCAAGGGCGACATGGGCGCCAAGGCCGCGATGATCAAGGCCATGGAAAAGGCGAAGATCGACAGCCCCCGCGGCCCGATGACGCTTTCGCGCGCGCACAACCCGATCCATGACCACTACCTGCGCAAGGTAGTGGGCAACGAGAACCGCGTGATGGGCATAGCTTCCAAGGCGCTCGGCGACGATCCCGCGATGGTCGCCGCGTGCAAGATGCCGGCCTGATCGGAACAGGGGAACCCTACCAGGGTGCGGGAGCCGCGGCTCCCGCGTCCCTAGTTCGGGTTCCCCCGTACCCCCTCCCCCACGATAGGGTGGGCCAGCTGGACCAGAGCGGCCATCGATGGACTTAACGACTTTCCTGATTCAGCTCCTGAACGGCGTGCAGTACGGCCTGCTGCTGTTCCTCGTCTCATCCGGCCTCACGCTCGTGTTCGGCATCATGGGCATCATCAACATCGCCCATGGCAGCTTCTACATGATCGGCGCCTACCTCGCGTGGTCGCTCACCGGGGCGCTGGGTAATTTCTGGATCGCCCTGCCGGCCGGCATCCTGCTGTCGGTGATGATCGGCATGCTGCTCGAGTGGCTGGTGATCCGGTGGCTGTATCGCCGTGACCACCTCTACCAGGTGCTGCTCACCTACGGACTCATCCTCGTGTTCGAGGAATTGCGCAGCGTGATCTGGGGGGACGACGTGCGCGGGGTGAACGTGCCGCAGATTCTCTCCGCTTCCATCCGCCTCACGGACAACCAGTCCTACCCCGTGTATCGCCTGTGGATTTCCGGGATCTGCCTGGTGGTAGCCGCTCTCATGTACTGGGTGATCGCGAAGACGCGCCTCGGCATGGTGATTCGCGCGGGCGCTTCGAACCGGGAGATGGTGCAGTCGCTCGGCATCAACATCCAGGTCGTCTATCGGATCGTGTTCGCAGCCGGACTCACGCTCGCGGCGCTGGCCGGCATGATCGCGGCGCCGGTGTCGGCGGTGTTTCCGGGCATGGGCAACCAGATCCTCATCATCTGCTTCGTCGTCGTCGTGATCGGCGGCATGGGCTCGGTGAAAGGCGCCCTGATCGCATCGCTCCTCATCGGGCTGGTCGACACTTTCGGCAAGGTCGTCACGCTCGAGATCGGCGGCTTCAAGGTGCTGCCGGAGTTGTCGAGCATGACGGTCTATGTGCTGATGGCGGCGATCCTCCTCTGGCGGCCTGAAGGCCTCTTCGGCCGCAAGCTATGAACACTTCGCGCGCCAACCTGGTCGTGATCGGTGTGGTGGTTCTGGCGCTCGCTGCGGCACCCTTCGTCGCCGAGAAGTTCTATGTCCAGTTTTTCGCGAAGATCCTGATCATGGGCATCCTCGCAATGAGTCTCGATCTGCTCCTGGGCTTCACGGGCCTTGTCTCCTTCGGGCACGCGGCGTTCTACGGCGCGGCGGCGTACACGCTTGCCCTGCTCACGCCGCCCTACCAGGCCGCGAACTTCTGGACGTCCTTTCCGATTGCGATTGCGGTGTCCGCGCTGCTCGCGCTCGCCATCGGATTCTTCGTAGTGAGGACGAGCGGCATCTACTTCATCATGGTCACGCTGGCCTTTGCCCAGATGCTGTATTTCCTCTTCCACGACACCAAGATCGCCGGCGGCAACGACGGCATCTACATCGACGTGCGGCCGGTGGCGAAGATCGGCGAGTGGCAGCCTTTCAACCTCGACAATTTCACGCACGTGTTCTATCTCGTGCTGGCCCTGTTCGTAGTCGTCTACGTGCTGCTGAGAGTGCTCCTTGCTTCGCCGTTCGGTCGGGTGCTCGTCGGCATCAAGGCCAATGAGGCGCGCATGCGCTCCCTCGGCTTCTCGACGTTCCGTTACAAGCTGGTCGCTTTCACGATCGCAGGCGGAATCGCCGGGATCGCCGGGTACCTGTCCTCGATCCAGTTCGGCGTGGTCAACCCGGAGATGATGGGCTGGCACCTCTCGGCCGCCGTCATGATGATGGTCATTCTCGGAGGCATGGGGACGTTGAGCGGGCCAATCCTCGGCGCGGCGGTGTGGATGCTGCTGGAACTTGGTTTCCAGGGCCTGCCCAAGGTCGGGGAGGTGGACCTGGGCAAGCACTGGCAACTGTGGATGGGTAGCTTCATCGTGTTCGCCTCGCTGTTCCTCCCGCAAGGATTGCTCGGCCTGGGCGCGGCGGCGCTTCGGCGGATGAGGGGGTGCAATGGCTGAGGTCGTGCTCTCCACCCAGGGGCTGACCCGCCATTTCGGCGGCCTCGCGGCTGTGAGCAAGGTGACGCTCGAAGCGCGCATGGGTCAACTGCACGCGGTCATCGGCCCGAACGGCGCCGGCAAGTCGACCCTCATCAACATGCTCTCGGGCGATCTTGCGCCGACGAGTGGAACGGTGTCGATCAACGGGCGTGATGTGACCGGTCATGCCGCCCACCAGATCTCGCGGATGGGCGTCGGCCGCAGCTACCAGAAGACGAACGTTTTCCTCACCTTCAGCGCGTTTGAGAACTGCCGCCTCGCGGCGCAATCGCGGCGCGGGACTTCGATGCGCTTTTTCCGTCCCGCTTCGCGACTCTCGGACGTAAACCGTGTCGCCGAAGAAGCGCTGGCTGAAGCGGGGCTGGATTCGCGGGCGCAGAGCCTTGCCAGCGAGCTCTCGCATGGCGAGCAGCGTCAGCTCGAGATTGCGATGACGCTGGCGACCCGCCCCCGGCTGCTCCTGCTCGATGAGCCGCTCGCCGGCATGGGCGCAGAAGAGTCGGCTGCAATGGTCGACCTGCTCAAGCGACTGGTTCGGACCCACGCGATCCTGCTCGTGGAGCACGACATGGATGCCGTGTTCGCGCTGGCCGACCGGCTGACCGTCATGGTCAACGGACAGGTCCTTGCGAGCGGATCGCCGGCGGAGATCCGGGCCAATGCCGCCGTCCAGGAAGCGTACCTCGGCGAGACGCATGAGTAACGACGCCGACGCGCTTATCGTCGCAAGCGGCCTGCACACCTACTACGGCGCGAGCCACGTCCTGCACGGCGTGGATTTTTCCGTTCGGCGCGGGGAGTCGGTCGGCCTCATGGGTCGGAACGGCATGGGCAAGAGCACGCTGCTGAAATCGATGCTCGGGCTCGTGCGCCCGCGTGAGGGGAGGGTCAGCGTCAAAGGCGAGGAGGTAACCACCGCCCCGCCGCACCGGATTGCGCGCATGGGCGTGGCCTACGTGCCTGAAGGGCGCGGCATCTTTCCCAACCTCTCGGTGCGCGAAAATCTTGTCATGGCGGCACGTGCCGGCACCGACGGAAGGCGCGACTGGACGCTCGAGCGCGCGCTCGCGACGTTTCCCCGGCTGGCCGAGCGGCTGGGGCACGGCGGCGCGCAGCTTTCCGGCGGCGAGCAGCAGATGCTCACCATAGGCCGGGCGCTGATGACCAATCCCGACCTGCTGATCCTGGATGAAGCGACCGAGGGCCTCGCCCCGCTGATCGCGCGAGAGATCATGAACATCGTCTCGACAGTTCGGGCCTCGGGCATCGCCACGGTGATCGTCGACAAGAACTTCGGCGCGGTCAACGCGATCACCGATCGCAACGTGATCCTCGTTAAGGGTGAGGTGGTGTATTCGGGCACAGCGGACGCCTTGCGCGCCGCGCCGGACGTGCACTTGCGCTACCTCGGGGTCTGAATGCTCGAACTCACGGATGTCAGGAAGTCCTTCGGGGACCGGCTGCTCTTCTCCGGGATAGGGCTGGCGCTGTCGGCAGGGGAGTACATCGCAATCCTGGGCGATTCGGGTGCCGGCAAGTCGACTTTGCTGAACGTCATTGCGGGCCTCGAGCCGGCTGATGGCGGCAGCATTCGGTTCCAAGGCCAGGAATTGACGGCGCTGGACGATGATGAGCTGACGCGCCTCAGGCGAGAACACTTCGGTTTCATCTTCCAGGCTTTCCATGTGCTGCCTCACCTGACGGTGGCGCAAAACGTCGCGCTGCCCCTAGGATTGCGGGGCGTTGCGCGAGATGAAGCGACCCGACGCGCAAATGAGGCCGTCGCATCTGTCGGCCTTGCCGGACGGGAAGGGAGCGCCCCGAGGGAACTCTCAGGCGGCGAACTGCAGCGCGTGGCGATTGCCCGCGCGCTTGTGGGTAATCCTCGACTGGTGCTCGCTGACGAACCCACTGGGAATCTCGATCCGGACAACGCTCGCCAGGTGCTGGCCCTGTTCAGCACGCAGGTCAAGCAGCACGGCGCGGCGGCGATCCTCGTGACCCATTCGGACGCGGCGGCGGCGACTGCGGACCGGCGTTACCGGATCACTCGCACGGGACTCCAAGCGCTGCGTTGATCGGACGCATCGGCTGAGCGTGCGTCGGCCCGGCGAAGCGCAATGAAGCCGTTCCCGCCGGGCGCGCCGGCGCTGCACACGAAGGGCGTTCCCTCGCCACCGCCGCCGCCGCTCCCGAGCGAGCCTTTCTCTGGCGGCAGGACCCAATGACGCGCCAATTCGCTTCCGCCGTCGCCGCCTTCGGCCAGAGTCGAGGCGCCGCCGCCACCGCCGCCGCCCACACTCCGGCGATCCTTCTCGATGGTGCCCGCGTCACCTCCTGCGTTACCGGCCCGGCTCGCGCCGGGATTCGGCGTGTCTGCCTGGAAGCCGGTCACATCCAGTCGCCCGCCGTCGCCGCCTCGAGACTTGCCGGGACCGGAGCCGCCATGGCCGTCCGGGTTGCCTGCGCGCTTTTCGTTCTCCCGCTTGCTCGGCCGCGCATACCGGTCGGCTGCCGGCGTGCCGATCAGCACTTCGCCGCTCGCAATATTAATGAGGCTGCTCGGGCTGCCGAGCCACCCCGGTCCGCCCGAGAAAACGACGCCGGGCGTCGAGATGCACGGGGTGCCGCCAGGGCCGCCTGCGCCGATCGTGAGCTTGTAGACGCCTTCCTTGAGGTCGACGATGCGCATCAGTTCCCGCGCGCTCGCGCCACCTCCACCGCCGCCGCCGCCGCCGCTCAGGGTGTCTTGCAGCGTTCCGCCCGCACCACCGTCCCCGCCATCCGAAAGATTGATGATGTAGCGGCCGGGGCGTACCTGCGTCGCGGGTTCGCCTGAAGCTGCCGAAACATGCAGCAGGCATTGCTGGTTCGGCTGCGACGGCGCCGGATTTTTCAACGTGAACAGGTGGCGATCCGCGTCGAGATTGCTGGTCAGGCAATCCGGAAGCGTTTGAGCGCCAACGGGCAAAGCAGTCGCGCCATAAAGTGTTATTGCGCAAACGAGTGCGGCAGAAAAAGCAGGGGTTCTCATAGCGCGAATGTATCGATTCCGCGCCTTTGCCTCTGTGCGGTAGGCAGCTAAAGAAGCGGGGCGATTCCTCCTGCAAGTAGGAGCAGGCCCGACACGAAAAGGACGGTCAGGACCGCTTTTTCGAATTTCGCGTTGTCGAGGCGGTTGTATGCGCGGCGTCCGATCCAGGAGCCGAGCACCGTGCCGGGAAGGGCAACCAGTACCAACCAGCCGACTTCGGTGGTGATGATGCCCGCGAAGCACTGCGCCACGAACGCGAAGCACAGCACCGCGGTGGTGTAGGCCTGCAGGATGGCGCGACGCTCATCCTTCCCCCAGCCGCGCAGGCCGGCCCAGATGGTCGGCAATGGGCCGGAAAGGCCCGACAGGCCGCCAAGGATGCCGCCGCCGAAGCCCACCAGCCCGTCGGCCGCGCCGTCGCCGGCGTTCACGCGCAAGCGCACGGTGCCCGCAAGCGCTAGACCGCAATACACGATGAGCAAGATGCCGATCGCGATCCTGAAAGCGTTGATCGAGATGTAAGGCAGCAGGTAAGCGCCGAATGGCACGCCGGCCAGGCCGCCGGCGATGAACGGGAGGCAGCGTCGCCACTCGATCGCGTGCCAGATGGCCGGCAGGGTCTGGAACTGGCCGATCAGCGAGCAGATCACGACCAGCGGGCTTGCCAGCGCCGGCGTGAGGCCGACCAGCCAGATCGGCAGCGCGGTCATGCCGGTGCCAAACCCCGTGAGGCCGGAAGCCAGACCGCCCGCGAACGCGCCGACCAGCACCAGCAGCGACGCGGACAGCATCGCGCCGGCTAGGGGTTGCCGGCGATAGAAATCGCGCGATCGACCAGCGCCTTGTAGTCGCGGTCGTCAGTGCCGAGATAGGTCATCGCGAGGATGCGGATCGGGTCGCCCGCATAGAAGCGCTCGTATTGCAATTGCCGCATGCCGAAAGAATCCCCGGCAAGGTCCCAGGCGAGCTTGAAGAGGCGCGCGCGGTCGACCGACGGGAAGCCATCGGCCCCTTGGTAAAACTTGGCCACGTCGCCGGCGATTTCAGGAGCGGCAAAGTCGGCGCCGCTGGGCGTCATCAGCAGGCCGCCTGCGCCAATGATCTGCAGAACCTCGATCACGCGCGGATAAAAGGTCGGCAACAGGCCGCGCAATGCCTGCAGCGGCGCGAGCGTAGTGCGGACGTGGCCGTTGGGCAGCACATCGTGCTCGAACTCGGCCCGCACGATCGCGCTCTTGATGAGCTCGACGTAGCTCATGCACTCGCCGAGCTTCTCCTGCACGTGCAGGAACTGGTCGGTCTTGACCGAGCGCGCGAGCGCCTGTGCAAGGCCGACGGCAAAGCGCATCTTGACCATCGCGCGCACGTTCGTCTGGTGGCCCGTGTGATTGCGCAAGGCCGTATCCGGGTAAAGCGCGTTCGCGAGGTTGACGTTGTTGTAGATGAACACGCGCTCCCAGGGGATGAGCACGTCGTTGAAGATGAGGAGCGAATCGCATTCCTCGAAGTTCGCGGCCAGCGGATGGTCGTAGTCGGCGCGCTCGCCCCAGTTGTACGGCTCCCGGCAGATCTGGCGCAGGCCCGGTGCATCCACCGGCACGGCAAATGCCACCGCGTGCGGCTCGTCCCCCGGACGCAGCCCGGGCAGGTTGTAGATGAGCATCTCGTCGCATATCGGGCCCATTGTCGCGAGCATGCGCGCCCCGCGAATGACGATGCCCTCCGGTGTTTCCTTCACCACGCCCATGTGCAGGTGCGGATCGACCTGCTCCGATGAAGTCTTGGAGCGGTCGGTCTGCGGCGAGATGAGCGCGTGCGAGAGGAACAAGTCGTTCTCGCGCACGTACTCGTAGTACTTGATGAGGTTGTCGGCGTATTTCTGCCCGTCGCGCGCAAAGACCTCTTTGGCCTCGGCAAACGCAAGCAGCACCGTATTCATGAAGTCCGGAGAGCGTCCCATAAGGCCGAAAGTCGCCTCCGACCACACCTGGAAAGCGTTGCGGCGCTTTACGAGGTCCGCATGGCTCTTCGGGGCCATGAACGCCGTGCCGACCGGCTTGCCGGAGGAGGGCGAGGTGTAAGTCAGCACGTCCGCGTACTTGGGATCGTGCTGCATGTCGTACAGGCCCGCGAGGCGCTCGACGGGGCGCTTGAAGGCCGGGTGCGCCGTGACATCAGCTACGCGCTCGCCGCGCACCCAGACGTCCCTTGGCCGGGCCCTGAGGCCCTCGATGAACTGCTTACCTGTCCTGACCGGCATGCTTCAAATCCTTTTCAATTGCGGGCTGCGGCGTGCATGACGCCCATGCCGACGATCCATTCGGGAATTTCGCGATAGAACTCGACCGTCGAGTCGTAATCGCCGGCGGTCTTGAGCGCGGCGAAGGCTGCCTGCCATGCCCGGATCTCCGCTCCGCCGGAACCGCCTTCACGGCGCACTTCCTCATCGGTCATGCGATCGAACGCTTTGAGGTCACCATGCGTGAGGAGATCGAGCACCTTGCGGTCCCATACCGGGTTCAGCGGCTGGCAGGGGCCTTCGCCGCGCGCAGAGGCGCGCCCCGCGTCGATGATGCGTTGCTGGCGGGCCGCGATTGCTTCGGGCGGGGGATTGCGCCCTGCGATGAGGAATTCCCTGCGCGCCTGGTCTGCAGTTGCGATCTGGGGCAACGGCGGATCGTGCGACAAGCCGCCGGAGCCGACGAACAAAACGCGCTTGCCGAGGCCTTTCGCGTAGCGCCCGATTGCCTCGCCGAGCGCACGCACCCGAACGAACCGGGGCAATGGCGCCGCCGCGCAATTCACGAAGATCGGCACGATCGGATAGCGATCGGCCGCGCCCACGGTGATCTGCCAGAACTGCGTGAAGCCGTGGTCGACTTTCATGCGATACGACAGCGCCGCATCGATGCCCGCTTCGGATGCTGCTGCGTGCGCCCCGAGCGCAAGCTCCTGCGGGACCTTCAGCGGACCGGTATGCGTGCCGTAATCCCCGAGGGCCGTTGCCTCCACGCCAATGCAGAAAGGCGGCATGAGGTCGTAGAAGAACGCGTTGTAATGGTCCGGCGAAAACTGGAAGACCACTTCGGGATCGAACGCGGTAATCCGCTCGCCGAGCCGCCTCAGCGCGGCGCGTACGTCTTCCCCGACACTCTTGCCCGGGTCGGTAAATGGCATCAGCGGCGTATGGGAGGCGCAGGCGGCCTGGAAGTTCGATGCCATGGCGTTGCCTCTAGCGCGGATTGAACCGGGTCGTGAACGCAGCCGCGGGCACATCGTCCAGGAACCCGCCGCCCATCACGTCGTTCGCCATCTTGGCGAACGTGGAGAGCGACTTGATGGTCGCGTCGTTCCAGGTCGTCGCGTAGTCGGCCAGCACGCGGTCACGCAGGATCTTCGTGCCGGCCGCGTCCAGCCCCAGCGCCTTCGACGTCGGCTCGAACACTTCCGGGTGGGTGCGCACGTAGGCGACCGATTCGATCCACGCGCGAACGAAGCCCGAGAGCGCGGCCGGTTGCTGGACGATGAAGTCGTCGTTCGACGCCACGCCTATCCAGAGGAAGTCCTCCCCGACCTTTTCCTTGTAGACATCGGCAAGGTTGACCACCGAGCGGAAAGGCCCGGAGGCGATCGCCTTGGCGGCCAGCGGATCGAAGAGCAAGGCAGCGGCGATCTCATTCTTTTCCACGAGGGTCGGGAGCAGGCCGGGACCCGCGTACTGCAGGTCGTTGGTCTTTGCCGGGTCGTAGCCGTAGTAGCGGCTCGAGAGCACGCGGAAGAGCACGGTGGCCGTGCCGGCGGCGCCCGCATACGAGCCGACTTTTTTCCCCTTGAGGTCGGCGAGCGACTTATACGCGGAGCCCTTGGGTGCGATGATGTCGAGCGACACGCCGCGGCCAACCGGATAAAACATCGTCACCGGAAAGCCCTTGCTGCGGAACTGCGCAAAGGCCGTCCACCCGCCGAATCCAACGTCGACCTGCTTTCCGCGGATGGCGGTGAAGAGGCCGTCGAGGGTCGGGTAGGTCGTGTATTCGACCGCAATGCCGTGCTTTTTGTCGAAGCCCTGCTGGATCATCACGTTCGAGGCGATTGAGTTGAGCGCCTGTGCAAGGTCGCCCAGGCGCACCTTGACCGGGTCGGCGGCCCGTGCCGAGCCCATCGCAACGGTGAGGGTGCCCGCGGCCAGCGCAAGCAACACTTTCCTTCTCAGCAGATCGTTCATTACAGTCCTCCGGAAGATTGCAGGATGGGAAGGGCGTCTTGCGCGGGAACGGTTACTGGACTTGCGGTTTCCGGGGCGAGTTCGGCCGCCGCCAAAAAGCGCCGCACCACCTCACGGTTCACGTCGAACACGGCAGGGTCATCATAGTCGCGCGGTCGGGGCACGGTCACGGCGATTTCGTCGCGGATCCGGCCCTGCGCCATGACGAGCACCCTGTCCGCGAGGTAAGAGGCTTCGTATGCGTTGTGCGTAACGAAGACGATGGTCTTGCGCTTTTCGCGCCAGATGCGCAGCAGGTCGATTCGCAGACGACGTGCCGTGAGCTCATCCAGCCCTCCGAACGGCTCGTCCATGAGCAGGATCGCGGGCTCCACGCAGAGCGAGCGCACCAATGCAACGCGCTGACGCATGCCGCCGGACAACTGGTGCGGGTAATAGTTGCGGAAGTTGGCGAGGCCCGCCAGCTCGAAGTAATGGTCCTTGAGTTGGGGACGGCGAGCGGGGGGTACCGCGCAGCCGTCCAGCGCGAAGTCGACGTTCTTCTCGGCCGTCAGCCAGGGGAGCAGGCGCGGTTCCTGGAAAAGGTAGCCAATCCGCTGAGCGCCAAGCTTGACGGTGCCGGTGTAGCCGGTTTCCAGGCCCGAGAGGATGTTGAGCAAAGTCGACTTGCCGCTGCCCGAGGGCCCGAGGATGCAGACGAATTCCTGGTCGGCGATCGCAAGGTCGAGCTGGTGCAGGACGGTGTGCGACCCGAACTTTTTTTCGAGCGCGACAACCGAGATGGCCGGCTCGTCGCTCACAGCCCTATCCTCGGACGCCAGCCGAAGAGACGGCGCTCGATCTGCTTCAGGATGCCAAGCTCGATTGCCAGCATGACGAGCGTAAAGAGCAGCGTCCACGCCAGCACTTGCGCCATGTCGGCCAGCTGGTACCAGTAGAAGAGCTTGAAGCCCACGCCGTTCGGGCGTCCGATGAGCTCGACCAGCACGGCGATCTTCCAGACAATGCCCAGGCCCATGCGCACGGAGGCCATAACGTACGGCATGACCTGTGGCAGCAGCACGCGCGCGAGGATGCGGGTACGCCCGGACTCGAAAATACGCGCCATCTCCACGAGCTTGAAGTCGATCGTCTTCACGCCTTCCCAGAGGTTTATCGCAATCGAAGGCGCGGCGGTGAGTCCGATCGCCGCGATCGTGGCCGCTTCGTTCAGGCCGATGAGGATGAAGCAGATGATCGCGTAGCACAGGCTCGGCACCGTGAGGCCCACCATGACCCAGATGTCGAGCACTTTTTCGGCCCGCTGGTTGATGCCCATGAAGATGCCGATGGGAACGCCGATCGCCATCGCGAGCGCGAGCCCTCCGGTCACGCGCAGCAGCGTGATTGCAAGGTGCGGCAGCACGTCGCCCTCCGCGATGTTCTTTGCGAGGGTGACCGTCGCAATGACTGGTCCGGGCAGCAGGTTGGCCGGCATGATCAGCGACACCAGCCACCACAGTAGGAGGGCGCCGGCAACCGAGGCCAGGCGCAAGCTCATCTGCGCACCGGTCTACCCACCCTTGAACACCGGCGGGCGCTTCTCCATGAAGGCCGTCCGGCCTTCGCGGTAGTCCTCGCTGTCGAAGCACTTCTTGTAGAGCGCTTCGATCCGCTCGACATCCCACTCGGAGGGATTCCCGGCCAGCATGTCGATGGCTTCCCGCGAGTGGTAGATCGAGAGCGGGGCGTTGCCCGCGATGGTTTTCGCGAGCGCCGTCACGGTTTCTTCGAGCACCGCGGGCTCGACGATGCGATTGATCAGGCCCGCTGCGAGCGCTTCGGCGGCAGTGAATTGACGGCCCGTGAACATGATCTCCTTGGCGACCGACGGCCCGACCAAGGCAACCAGGCGATGCAGGCCTTCGAGCGCGTAGGCTACCCCGAGCTTGGCGGCCGGCACGCCGAACTTGCTCTCCGGCGTAGCGATGCGCAGGTCCGCCAGCAGTGCGGTTGCGCATCCGCCGCCGATGCAAAAGCCCTGGATCATGGCAATGAGCGGCTTGCCCATCGCGCGCAAAGCCGATCGCGCGTTATCCGCATGCGCGTGGTACTTCTCCTCGTCCTCGGCGCTTGCACGCGCGGCTGCGAATTCGCTGATGTCGGCGCCCGAGGCGAAGGCCTTGCCGCCCGCGCCACTCAATACAACGACGCGCACGTCGGGATTCTTCCCGAACTCCGCGGCCGCCGTGCCCACGCCGGCCCACATTTCCCTCGAGATGGCGTTGCGCTTCTCGGGCTGGTTGAAGGTGATCCACCCGATGCCATCGCCCGTGCTCGCAAGAATCTTTTCAGTCGGCAGGCGGAGGGCGGTGCTCGTCATGCGTCGCTCAATGTAGGGGTGGTCGGGGGATTCTATGCCAGAACAAAATGAAACACGTGACTGGCTGCGAATCATCTTGGGTATCATCATCAACAGGTTCAGCGCCCCTTATTCACCCCCAGGCCCCCTCCGTGAGACTCGCGACTTTCGCCCTCAAGACCAATCCCCGTTACCCGCGGCTCGGGGTGCTCTCCGGCTCGAAGATGCTCGACCTTGCCCAGTGCCTCTTCTCGGTGCAGACGATGAAGCAGTTGCTCGGCTTGGGGCAGGAAGGGCTCGACGAAGTCCGGCGCTTTCTCGACAAGCCCAGGCCCGGGGCGCTGCGCGATTTCGACGAGTTGTTCTTCCTGCCGCCGATTCCCGATTCGGACAAGTTCCTGTGCGTCGGCAAGAATTACCGCGCGCACCTCGAGGAATTGAAGCGCACCGACCTCATCAAGGAGATGCCCGGCGAGCCGACGGGATTCGTCAAACTCAATTCCTGCCTCGTGGGGCACGAGGCGGAAGTCGAACGCCCGGCGACGGTCACGCACCTGGATTACGAGCCCGAGCTCGTGTTCGTGGTCGGCAAGCACGTGCATGGCGCGAAGAAGGCGAATGCCTTCGATTGCGTCGTGGGAATAACGATCCTCAACGATTTGACGTGCCGGGATACGCAAAAACGCGAAGTGGCTTCGGGTTCCCGGTTCTGGACGGCCAAGAACGCGCCGGGGTTCGGACCGCTCGGCCCATACATCATCACCATGGACGAAGTGCCGGACCCGTACGACATCTGGGTGACTTGCAGCGTCAACGGCGAGCAGCGGATGCGTGTCAATACGAGCGACCAGATCTGGAAGCTGCCGGACATCATCGAACATTTTTCGCGCCTGCTGCCGCTTGAGCCGGGCGACATGTTTTCCACCGGCGCGCCGGGCGGCGTGGCGGTCGGCAAACCCAATGCCGAGGCGCTCTACCTGAATCCAGGCGACGTGGTCGAGTGCGCGTTCGAGAAACCCGCCATGGCCCTGCGCACGAAGATCGTCGCGCCGGGACAGAGAAAGGATTTCTGATGAGCACCATCAAGCGCGGTGACCCGCCGGGACTGAAGAACGTTCGGAAGAACGTCTATCACCACTACATTCGCGTCGATAACCCGAAGTCGCTGATCTTCCTCTCCGGCCAGCTTGCGCGCGATTCGGAAGGCAAACTCGTCGGCGCAGGGGACATGGCCGAGCAGACGCGCCAGTGCATTCGCAATATGCGCACGGTACTGGAAGCCGCGGGCGGCACGCTCGATGACATCGTCTCGATCGTCGTCTATACGACCGACATGCGTGCCTTCAAGGAAATCGTGGCTGCGCGCGAGGAGTTCTTCGTCGCCAAGCTGCCGACCAGCACGATCGTCGAAGTGAACCACCTGGCCGACCCGGGCCTCATGATCGAGTTCCAGGCCACTGCCGCCCTATGAAAAAGACCCTGTTCGCGCTGCTGGCGATTTGCATGCTCGTCAGCGGCAGCGTTGCCGCCCAGCCGTATCCTTCGAAGCCGGTCCGGATCATCGTCGCGTACCCGCCCGGGGGCGGGACGGACGTCCTCGCGCGCCTCGTCGGCAAGTTCCTGAACGATTCGCTCAAGCAGTCGGTCGTGATCGAGAACCGCGCAGGGGCCAATGGCGGAATCGGCCTGGATTTCGTGGCCAAGTCGCCGCCCGATGGGCTCACGCTCCTGGCGATCGCGGCCGGACCCTTGAACGAAGAGAACCTCAAGCACTTCGCCGCGGTAGCCCTGTTTGCAGCGCCTGCGTACACGCTCGTCGTGAATCCTGATCTGAAGGCGACGACGGTGAAAGAGCTGATCGCGCAGGCCAAGGCGCAGCCCGGCAAGCTGGCCTATGGTTCGACCGGGGGCGGGGCGGCGTCGCACTTGTCGGCCGAACTCTTCAAGGCGATGGCCGGGATCGACATGCTCCACGTGCCTTACAAGGGAGTGGGCAACGCGGTGACCGACCTGCTCGGCGGCCAGGTGCAGGTGATGGTTGCGCCGACGCAGTCGGTCGCCTCGCATGTGAAGTCGGGGAAGCTGCGCGCGCTCGGCGTCACGGGTTCCAAGCGCACGCCCGCG
>JANXRZ010000232.1 GCA_025352885.1 Pseudomonadota bacterium
CTCGCGGGGCGGGATCCCGAGGACGCGCGCGTGCTGCTCGATGGCGTGCTCGTGCGCATGATGGAAGCGGTCCACAGCTACGAGGGCACGGTGAACCAGATCCTCGGCGACGGCATCATGGCCTTGTTCGGCGCCCCGATCGCGCACGAGGACCATGCGCTGCGCGCCTGTTACGCCGCCCTGCGCATGCAGGACTCAATCCAGCGCTTTGCAACGGAGATGCAGGCGAGCGCGGGCACGGTTATTCGCGTGCGGATCGGGATCAACTCGGGCGAAGTGCTCGTGCGCTCAATAGCGGGCGACACCCGCCTTGACTACACCGCGATCGGCGAGACCACGCACATTGCCGCGAAAGTCGAGCAGATGGCCGAGCCCGGGACGATCTACGTGACTTCGAGCGTGATGAAGCTGGTTGAGGGCTATGTGCAGGCGCGCTCGCTCGAGCCGCGGCCGGTGAAGGGACTGGACGAGCCTGTCGGGCTGTACGAGATCACCGGCACGGGGCCGCTGCGCACGCGCTTCCAGGTAGCGACGCGCCGCGGCTTGAGCCGCTTCATTGGTCGCCAGGCGGAGACCGGCGCGCTGGAGGAAGCCGCGCGGCTCGCGAGCGCCGGACAAGGTCAAGTCGCCGCCGTGGTCGGCCAGCCGGGCGTCGGCAAGTCGCGCCTGCTCTGGGAATTCACACAAGGCTGCCGGCTCGCCGGCTGGTCGGTACTCAAGGCCGGCACGACCTCGCTTGGCGAAGCTGTCTCCTACCTGCCTGTGACCGAGCTGCTTGCGCGCTACTTCGACCTTGGCCCGGCCGATGAGCGCGCGTTGATCGGCGAAAAGATCCGCCGGCGCCTGAATGCGCTCGACCCGTTGCTTGTGCCGAACCTGGCGCCGCTTTGCGCGCTGTTCGATTTGGACGTCAGCGATTTGGACGTCAGCGATGCCACCGTGCCCGGCGTGCGCTGGGAGGCGCTCGACCCGCCGCAGCGTCATCGCCGCACGATCCAGGCCGTCACCGCTCTACTCGTTCGCGAGAGCCGGGCCAACCCGCTCATCGTCCTCATCGAAGACCTGCATGCGGTCGACGCAGAGACGCAGGACCTGCTCGACGCGCTCGCCGAGGCACTCGGCCGGGAGCGGCTCATGCTCCTGGTCGAGCACCGGCCCGAATACAGCCATGAATGGCCGGGCGCGGAACGCGTCGTGCGCCTCGACCTCGAACCTTTGCCGGCAAGCAGCGCGGCCGAGCTTTTTCGCAGCCTCGTGGGAGAGGACGCTTCGCTTGCGCCGCTCGAGCAACTGGTGCTCGAGCGCACCGAGGGCAATCCGTTCTTCATGGAGGAAAGCCTGCGCGCCTTGGTCGACACGGCGGTGCTCGCGCCCGAGACCGGCGGCTACCGGCTGACGCGCGCAGTGTCGACCCTCGACATCCCGGTTTCAGTACAGGACATCCTGGCCGCGCGCATCGACCACCTCCCCGAGCGCGAGAAAACGCTGCTGCAGCTCGCCTCGGTGGTCGGCCGCCGCGTGTCCTCGGAGGTGCTCGGACGCCTTTCGGGGCTTGAGCAAAGCGCGCTGAACGCAACGCTTGCCGAACTGGTGCGCGCCGACTTTCTGGCCGAGACGAGCCCGTTTCCGCACCAGGAACACTCGTTCAAGCATGCGTTCACTCACGAGGTGGCGTATTCGAGCCTGCTGCAGAACCGCCGCCGGGTCCTGCATGCCCGCATCATGGAAGCGATCGAGTCGTTGTACGCTGAGCGCTTGAGCGAGCACGTCGAAAGCCTCGCCCACCACGCAGTACGCGGTGAGCAGTGGAAGGCGGCGGTCCGTTACCTGCGCCAGGCAGCCCATCGCTCGGCCGAGCGCACGGCCACGTTGGACGCGATCCGTTACCTCGAAGAAGCGATCGGCGTGCTGCCCAACCTTCCGCAGGATGCGTCCACTGCCGAGCTGGCAATCGACCTGCGGCTCGAATTGCGCAACCCGCTCGTCGCGCGAGGCGCGTTCGCCCGCATCCTGCCGGTGCTGCGCGAAGCGGCCAAGCTTGCCGACGAACAGGGCGACGAGACGCGCCGCTCGCGGGTAGCGGCTTACATCGCCGGCTATTACTGGCTCGTCGGCCAGCATGAAGCCGCGGTCGAGGCCGGCGAGCGCGCCCTGCGCAAAGCCCTCCCCGCTTCGGACCTGGCCACGCTCGTGACCACGCGCTTTTACGTCGGCGCCTCCCGCCACTCCATGGCCGATTACCGCCAGGCAATGGATATCCTCGGCAAGAACATGGCCTCGCTCGAGGGCGCGAGCCGCACCGAGCGCTTCTCGATGGCGGGCCTGCCTTCGGTGTTGTCCCTGTGCATCCGCGCGTGGTCGCAGTCCGAACTGGGCGCTTTCCAGCAGGCGGAGGAGGAAGCCGGCCAGGCGCTGGCCACGGCCGAAGCGGCCGGCCATGCGTTCAGCATCCTTACGGCCGAGTTCGTGAGCGCGGTGGTGGGTCTCGCGCGTGGCGACCTCGAGAAGGCCATCCGCACGCTGGAGCGGGGCCTGGCGCACAGCCGCGCGGAGCGCATGCGCATCTGGTACCCGGCTTTTGCGGTGCTGCTCGCTCAAGCCCTCGCGCTTTCCGGCCGGCCTGAAGTCGCCGCGCCGATGGTGCAGAAGGCGCTGCCCGTGCCAACCGACGCAATCTATTTCGCGCCGTTTGCGGTGGTGGCCGCCAGCGAGGTCTACCTCCTCGCGGGCCAGGACAGCGAAGCTGCGCGGTTCGGCGAGCGTGCACTCGAACTTGCGCGAAAAAAGCGCGAGCGCGGCTACGAGGCGTGGACGCTCCGCGTGCTCGCGGAGATCGCCGCCACGCGGGCCACGGCCGACGTGAATGCGGCCAAGCTGTATTACAGCGACGCGTTGACGCGCGCAGAGGCGCTCGGCATGCGGCCGCTCGCCGCCCGGTGCCACCTTGGGCTCGGCACGCTGCGCGCCAAAAACGGTGACGCGAAACAAGGGGCCGCCTCGCTTGAGGTTGCGGCGAAACTCTTCGACGAGATGGGCATGCCGTTCTGGTCGGCGCGCGCGCGCGCCGCGTCAGCGGGCGTTTAACCGCCCCGGCTCACCGGCGCGTTCTTCAAGGCGCGCTTGATCAGCGAGAGGTCCTCCACGAGGTCCGCAAAGCCTTCCTCGCGCGCCTTCGGATCGGGCGCCCGCAGGATGGCCGACGGATGGAAGGTCGCAAATGCTTGACCGCGTTGGTGACGTACACCTCCTTGCGGTTCACGCCGGCTTCTTCCAGTGCGCGGTCGAGGAGCTGCCCCGCCCGCCCGACGAACGGATGGCCCTCGAGATCCTCCTTGTCCCCTGGCTGCTCGCCGACCAGCATCACCTTCGCGTGCGCGTCCCCTTCGCCGAAAACCGTCTGCGTCGCATTGGCCCACAGCTGGCAATCGCGGCACACGGCGGCGGCTTTGCGAAGGGTCTGGAGCGACCGGCTCTGCGCTTGCCTCATGGCAGCAATGTGGCTGGAGAACCAGTATCGGCGCGGGGGGCACGCCGATTTTGGCAGCAATTGGCTGTGCACCCGCAGTCAGCCGGAGCGCGTCGCGCCGATGCTGGCCTCGCCGATCCGGTTCCGCTTCCTGCGCGCAAGACGCGACTCCATGTCCTCGCCTTCGAAGTCGGTCGCGCCGCGCTCGAGGCGCGAGGCGTCGACGCTCTCGAAGGTGTTCACGTTGACCACCGCATAGAGATGGTCGTCGATCTCGCTCGTGACGAACGCTACGCTGCCGCACTCTGCGCGGACGTGGAACTTGGCTGGGCGGGTTAGCCAGCCGGATTTTTCCTAACGACTAATCCACTCTTACATTCGCCTGCCTCACAACCGCGCCATAGCGCACATGTTGCTGCCGGATAAAGTCGGCAAACTCCTCCGGCGTGTTGCCTGCGGCGTCCATGCCGAGCGCCACCATGCGCTCGATCATGTCGGATGCATGCACGATCTTCCTCACCTCGGTGGATAGGCGATCGACCACCTCGCGCGGCGTTCCTGCCGGTGCCAGCACGCCGATCCATCCGGACATGTCGTAGTCGGGAAGGTTGGCCGCCTCGGCGATGGTCGGCAGCTCCGGGAACACAGCCGAGCGTTTTGCCTTTGAAACCGCGAGCCCCCTGAGCCGCCCGGACTTAACGTGCGTAAGGACGGCGGTTACGGTGTCCATCGTGTAAGTGTTCTGGCCCCCTACGAGGTCCGTGAGCGAAGGCGCGCTGCCCTTGTACGGGACATGGATCGCATTCACGCGGGCCATGAAATTGAAAAGCTCGAGGCATAGGTGCTGCGTGCTGGCGGTTCCGGCCGAGGAGAACGAATGCTTGCCCGGGTTCGAGGTGAGGAGCGCTATCAGTTCCTTCACGCTGTTCGCCTTAAGCGATGGATTCACGACGAGCACGTAGTTGCCGGTCTGGACAAGGCTGACCGGCGCAAAGTCTTTTTGCGGATCGTATGAAACTTTCTGCACGCTTGGACTGATCGTGATCGGGCCGCTCGAGCCCATCAGGAGTGTGTAGCCATCGGGAACCGCTCTTGACGCCGCTTCGGTCCCGATGACGCCCCCTGCGCCTGCGCGGTTATCGACGACGATCGGTTGACCGAGCGCCGGCCCGAGCTTCTCGGCAACGATGCGCGCCGTGACGTCCGTGGCTTGTCCGGGCGGCCAGGGAACCACAAGTCTGATCGGACGATTCGGGTAGCCTTGCGCCAACACGGTGCCTGAGGAAAGCAACACTGCGAGCAGCAACAGCCTGGCGGAACGGCTCATGGCGAACTCCCTGGAGTCGACGGGCAAGCGCATTCTGACAGGACTGGGTGTGGAGCGAATCAGCGAAATACTGTGGCAGCATTTCGCCTGAAAAGGCATTGCAGGAGCGGAGGTATTGGCAGTATTTGCGTGTGACGTGGCTGGACCTGCAGCTGGACTAAGTCAAGACGCCGGACGCAGAGTGTCACGTAGAAGTACCGGCTCCGGCCCTTCGGCGAGCCGGACATGCCACCGAAGCGCCGATAGCCGAGCTTTTCGTAGAACCCCGGGGCTGCAAACTCGAGATGGCAGCCCACATTAGGTCGAATGTGCGCGCGCTGCTGACCGCGGTGCGAAAAGCGATCCAACGGACGTAGCGGCGGGCACGCAGAACGAGCGCGCAGGAGCTGCTCGATCAATTAATTCTCAACGGCATTGCGATAGGGTCCGTGGCAACAATTTGCCCTGCAACCCAGTATCCACGCGGGGGTCACGTCATATTTGGCGGCAATGCCTCCCCGGCTGGCTCTCAGCTCCGACGCCTCATCGCCGCTCAAAAAACACCGGGCTCACCGACTCCATGTGCCCGTTCGTCTGCCGTGCGCGCAGGTACACGTGCGAGCGTCGAGCTGCACGCGGCCTTCGAGCCGGCACGCAGCGCGCGGCACGATGCGATGCAGCCGATAGCTTTCGGCCGGCATCGACCCGACGTGCATGTGGCTCGACTGCTGCATGAGGCTGCCGATCGAAACTTCGCTGCGGCAGTCATAAATAAGGTTCCAGGTTCAAAGTGCGCTGAATTTTTTCGCACACTCCATCAGGCACCCCCGCCTTTTCTGCAAAAAATTTCCATTTCGATGCCGTCGCCTGCACCTCAGCGACAATCTTCCCCGCGCGACCTCGTTTCATAGACGCACTCTTTGCGCAGGCGTTGAAATCCTCCATCGTGAAATCGTCGCGTTTTCCATTCATCGTCATCTGGTGGCTCGCCGTCCACGCGCCCGAAGGATTGAAGCTGTAGGTCATGTCAAAGGCCGGTGACAGCGCCCACTCGCCGGACTTGGTCATCAGGAACGCGATGTTTTTTACGTGGTCATCCTGGTTGCGGGCCACAATGTTGAACGTCATGCGCCGGAACTGTTGTTCGATGGCCTGCATGGGCAGCTGCAGTTGCCGCATCACCATCAAGGCCTGCTCGTAGCTGTAGGCGCCTGCCATGTTGAAGTCGTAGTGCGCGAGGGCGCCGAGTGACTGCATGTGAACCTTCTCGCCCCCGGCAAGGCGATCGAAGCGCCGCGTCATGAAGTGCGACCGGCCGTTCTCCTCGAATAGCCGGCATTCGCTGATCTCGACGCCACAGTCGAGTGCCATCAGATAATACGCATACTCGATAAGCCCGTAGCCCTGGGGGTCGTCGAGTTCCTTATCCTTGTTGCCGCTGACGCCGTCGAATTTCAGCAGCCAATATTCGAATCCCGCGCCGGCTCTGACCTGGCCGGACCGCACTTCGTTGGTTTCCGGGTTCCATGCGATGACTGCCTTCGCCCTCGCGCCACCGGCTGAGGTGCCTACTTGCAAGATGTCCCTGAGCGCGTCTTCCCGGCCCGTGCCCGCAAAAGTCACTTGGAGGTTGTTCCGGTTGGTCAACACGTGCGATGCCAGTTCAACCATCTGATCGACCTGGATGCGTGTGGCTTGTCTTGCCACCGGTCCCGTCGCGGGGGCAAATTCGAGCGCACCCATGCCGCGTTCACCGGTGTAGCAAAGCCGCTCGACAGCGTTGAATGATTGCGCTTGACGCCCCTGCGACGCCAGCCAGGCATCAATCAGCGCATTGCCGAACTTGTCCGGCAAGGAGTCCGCCAGGAGTCCGGGCAGGCCGCGAAAAGTCGTGCGGGAAAGCGCTGGGAAGCGGTAAACGCGCCGGGAAAGCGGCAGCACGATCGGCGCGACCTGGATGCCACTTTGCGCGAATGCCGCGTCGTATTCAAAGCTGGCGACTTCTTCGCCGTCCTGCAACGAGACCGCGCCGATGGTCTTGCCCCACAGCCGGACCTCGGCAACCGTGCTCACGGTTTCTCGTCCCAGCGCCAGGGTTGTCCGGCCGCCTTTTCGGTTCGCTGCCCCGAAGCCCGCTGGCGAACTTTGCCGTTACGCTTCAGCAAATCCGTCGGTCGCGGCCCCGGCTCCTCGATTAGGCCGTCCAGCCCCGATACGGCATCCAGCACACGCAGCACGCGAACGAGGGTGCCCGTCTGCGAGGTTTTGCCCGCTTCGATGCGCTCGAGGGTGCGCTTGGCGATACCGGCCTGTTCGGCCACGGCGGCCTGGGTCAGCTGCAGTTCGATCCGACGACCGGCCATCCGCGCGCCCAATTCCGCCAGCACGGCATCGTCTGCGAGAAGTCCTGTGATTTTCATATCGTCATATGTTACGAAATAAGCCCGCTTATCATATATTTCTTAAATCGTAATACATAACGATATAGTACAATATACGGGATCTATTCGCAATATATAACGAGTTGATAGCTCTAGAGCGACCTTTTGCGAGTCGGCTGACAACCCAGTCGCAGCTCAGCTGCCCGCCCGCCCCACGAGGAAATGCACAAGCAGCGCCACCGGCCTGCCCGTCGCGCCGCTGTCCTCACCATTGCCCTCGCCGCTCTTTGTCGCGGTTCCTGCAATGTCGAGGTGCACCCACGGATAGCGCTTGGTGAATCGCGACAGGAAGCACGCCGCGGTGATCGCGGAGTCGCCGTGCGGGCCGGCATTTGCGAAATCCGCGATGTTCGACTTGAATGTGTCCTGGTACTCGCGCCACAGGGGCATGTGCCAGGCACGGTCCCATACCCGGTCACCGGCCTCGACTACCTCGCGAACAAGCGCGTCGCTCGTGGAGAAAGCGCCGGAGGCGATCTCGCCGAGCGCGCTCACGATCGCGCCTGTAAGCGTCGCGACATCAACGAGCACCGCAGGCTTGTACCTCTCGGCGTAGGTGAGCGCGTCGGCAAGAACGAGGCGGCCCTCGGAGTCGGTATCCAGGATTTCCACGGTCTGGCCGGACATCG
>JANXRZ010000223.1 GCA_025352885.1 Pseudomonadota bacterium
CCACCGCAGTGGTCACCTCAGCGATGTTGCGGACCTGATTGGTAAGATTCGAGGCCATCGAATTGACGTTCTCGGTGAGGTCCTTCCACGTTCCGGCGACGCCGTGCACATTGGCCTGACCACCGAGCTTGCCCTCGGTGCCGACCTCGCGTGCGACGCGGCTTACTTCCGAGGCGAAGGCATTCAGCCGGTCCACCATGGTGTTGATGGTTTCCTTCAACTCCAGGATCTCGCCCTTCACGTCGACGGTGATCTTGCGCGAGAGGTCGCCGTTCGCCACAGCGGTGGCCACGTTCGCAATGTTGCGCACCTGGCCCGTGAGGTTGTTGGCCATCGAGTTGACGTTGTCGGTCAGGTCCTTCCAGGTGCCGGCCACGCCTTCGACGGCCGCCTGCCCGCCCAATCGACCTTCGGTGCCGACCTCGCGCGCCACGCGGCTCACCTCGCCCGCGAATGCGTTCAACTGGTCCACCATGGTGTTGATCGTGTTCTTGAGCTCGAGAATCTCGCCGCGCACGTTGGCGGTGATCTTCTTGGAGAGGTCCCCCCGGGCCACAGCCGTGGTCACTTCCGCAATGTTGCGCACCTGGCCCGTGAGGTTCGAGGCCATGAAGTTCACGCTGTCGGTCAGGTCCTTCCACGTGCCCGCAACGCCCGGCACGGCCGCCTGGCCGCCGAGCTTGCCTTCGGTGCCCACCTCTCGCGCGACCCGCGTGACTTCCGAAGCGAAGCCGTTCAGCTGGTCCACCATCGTGTTGAAGGTGTTCTTCAACTCGAGAATCTCGCCCTTGACGTCCACCGTGATCGTCTTCGACAGGTCGCCGTTGGCCACCGCGGTCGTCACCTCGGCGATGTTCCGCACCTGGTCGGTGAGGTTCGAGGCCATGAAGTTCACGTTGTCGGTCAGGTCCTTCCAGGTGCCGGCCACGCCGGGGACCTGCGCCTGGCCGCCGAGCTTGCCCTCCGTGCCCACTTCCCGCGCCACGCGCGTGACTTCGGAAGCAAACCCGTTCAACTGGTCCACCATCGTATTCATGGTGTCCTTAAGGGCGAGGATCTCGCCTTTCACTTCGACGGTGATCTTGGAGGACAAGTCGCCCTTGGCGATTGCAGTTGCGACGCCCGCGATGTTGCGGACCTGGCCCGTGAGGTTCGAGGCCATCGAGTTGACCGAGTCGGTCAGGTCCTTCCACGTGCCCGCGATGCCCGGCACCTGCGCTTGCCCGCCGAGCTTTCCTTCGGTGCCCACTTCCCGCGCGACGCGCGTCACTTCAGAGGAAAAGCCGTTGAGCTGGTCGACCATCGTGTTGATGGTCTCCTTGAGTTCCAGGATCTCGCCCTTCACATCCACCGTGATCTTGCGGGAGAGGTCGCCCCGCGCCACCGCGGTGGTCACCGTCGCAATGTTCCGGACCTGCGAGGTGAGGTTGTTCGCCATCGAGTTGACGTTGTCGGTCAGGTCTTTCCACGTGCCCGCCACGCCCGGCACGACCGCCTGGCCCCCGAGCCGGCCTTCGGTGCCCACTTCGCGGGCAACCCGGCTCACTTCACCGGCGAAAGCGTTGAGCTGGTCGACCATGGTGTTGGTCGCTTCCTTCAACTGGAGAATCTCGCCGCGCACGTCCACCGTGATCTTCTTCGAGAGGTCGCCGTTGGCCACCGCGATCGTCACGTCGGCAATGTTGCGAACCTGCGCGGTGAGGTTGCCGGCCATCTGGTTCACCGAATCCGTGAGGTCTTTCCACACGCCCGACACGCCCTTGACCTTGGCCTGGCCGCCGAGCTTGCCCTCCGTCCCCACCTCTCGTGCCACCCGGGTCACTTCGGAGGTGAACACCGCGAGCTGTTCGATCATCGAGTTCACGAGCCTCGCCGAGCGGAGGAATTCACCCTTGAGCGCGCGTCCATCGACCTGCAGGTCCATCGACTGGTCAAGATCGCCCTTGGCCACCGCGCCGATGGTGCGGGCAATGTCGGTCGTCGGGCGCACCAGGTCGTCGATCAGGGTATTTAGCGAATCGATCTTCCCGGCCCAGCTGCCCACAGCTCCGGGCACCGACATCCGTTGCGCGAGGCGCCCTTCCTTGCCGACCGTGGCGGACAGGCGGGCCGCCTCGCGCGTAATGCGCTCTTCCCGGTCGATCGCCTCGTTGAACGCCTCTGCGATCCGCCCGTCGGTTCCATCCCAGTCCGCCGGCAGCCGCATGCGGAAATCACCGTCGCGGAAAGCCATGAGGCCGGCGAGGATCTGTCTGGAGCGGGTGTCGGCCAGCGCGCGTTGCGCTTTGAGCTCCGCAAACTCAGCCTCGAGCGCCGGCAGCGGGACATAACTGCGCATCGATCCATTGCCGGGCTTTTGCTGCGACCGGGGCTTAGGCGAGAGCTTCGAGTCTTTCTTCTTGGTATTGGTCCGGCTTGCCTGCTCCATCAGCTGCTCCTGAGTGGATCGAATGCCGCAAATGCGGCGGCGGGCGTGGCGCACCGCCGGCCCGGGTTAGTGGGTCGTTCAGTCATTCCGGTAAGACGGTGGTCGGCGCGAGCGAAGGCCGACCCCACTTTTGAGTTGTTCATTCGCGGTATCCCCGACGTTTCAGCGAATGCGGAAGGCGACATCTTCCGGGAATCGCCGGAAAGTGGATGTCGGGGTCTGTCCTACAACGTTAGGAAATTGCCTACAACCGACTACGCCTTGAGGGTGATCGGCTCGAGGGTTTCGCCTTGGGAGAACACCTGTCCAATCAAGGCGGCCTGCAGATAACCAAGCCCGTGGAGTGCTGCAATACAGCGCCCCGCCTGGTGCGCAGGCACGCTCGCGAGGAGCCCGCCCGCCGTCTGGGGATCGAAGACAAGCGAGTAGCGCGGATGCGAAACCATCGCTTCCTGGTTTCGCAGGGCGCGACGCAGTCTCACATTGGCCGGTTGCAGGGAACTGAGGATGCCGGCCGCCACGGTCTCTTCAGCGCCTTCGAGCACAGGCAATGCACCGAGGTCGATCTCGGCATCGACGCCCGACGCCTTGGTCATCTCGACGAGGTGCCCCAGCAGGCCGAAGCCGGTCAGGTCCGTGCACGCCGTCGCGCCATGCTCGATCAGGCAGCGCGCGCCGAGACGGTTCGATTGCACCATCGACTCGAGGGCAGCGTCGATCCAGCGCCCCCGGGCCTGCAGGCGGGCGTGAGCCGCGAACAGTGTCCCGGTGCCGATGGGCTTGGTCAGGATGAGGACGTCACCCGCCTGCATCCCGCCTTTTTTCAACACCCCGGCGAGGGACTCGTCGATGAGGCCGTTGACGGCAAAACCCAAGGCCAGCTCCGCGCCTTCGCCGGTGTGGCCGCCGACCAGCGCGCAACCGGCCTCGTTCAGGACCTCGATCGCGCCCGTCATCATTTGCATGAGGACGTCCTCCACCTTGGACTCGAGGCCGGGCGGCACGGTGACGATCGCGGTCGCGGACTGCGCTTCGGCGCCCATCGCGAAGATATCCCCGAGCGCATGGTTGGCCGCCACCTTGCCGAACAGGTAAGGGTCGTCGATGAAGGCGCGAAAAAAGTCGACGCTGTGCACGAGCGCCTTGCCGGGCGGCACCCGCAGCACTGCGGCGTCGTCCGGCGCATGCAGGCCGATCAGCACATCGCTGCGCTCGATAGGCTCGAGGGCGCCCAAGGCACGCGACAGGACACTCGCGCCGACCTTCGCGCCGCAGCCGCCACAGCGCATGGCTATCGCCGAAATCGCCTGCGCGGCCTCTTCAGCTTCCAGATGAACGGAAGGGGCCGCTGAGGGCCTGGGCGCAGCGGCGGACTCCATCGCGGGCAGCTCGTTGAAGCGCCGCATGAAGCGGCGGTCGATCCAGTCCTTCCAACGCCACGCCCACGCACCCTCCAAATGCAGCGCGCCTCGCGAGGCAACGGCGTACCGGTCGCCCGTGCTGATCAGGGCCAGCCAGCTTTTCTGCGGGTGATAGTCCTTGAGCGGCGTGCCCTCAACCGCGCGACGCAGGTTTGCGGCCAGCGGCGGACCCTGGCGAACTGCAAAGACCCCGGCCTTCTCGCGCGGATGGTTGATCACGTTCGCGATATCGCCGACCGCGAAGATCTTCTCGTCGCTTTCCGTTTGAAGCGTGTCCGTCACGCGGATGAAACCGGCGTCATCCAGCGCGAGGCCAGTCTGTTTCAACCACTCCGCTCCCGCAGCGCGTGTCACCCAGACGATCTCGTCCGCATGGATCGCCTCGCCTCCTGCGGTCCAAAGTCCACCTGCTTCCACGCGGTTCACTTCCGCATTCAAGTGGAGGTGCACCCCGCGTTCCTGCAGCACGCGCTCGAATGCGCGGCGCACGGAAGCATTGTGCGTGGGCAGGATCCGGGGACCGGCATCGAGCAGGTGGAACTGCGGCGCTTGGGCTTCGCGCCCGAGCGCGCGCATTTCCTTCGCGAGCCGGTACTGCATGGCGAGCGTGAGCTCGACGCCGCCGGCGCCGGCCCCGACCACTGCTATCGATTCGGCGCCCTCGTGCGCAAGCACGCGCTCGAGCAGCGCGAGCCATCGCGTGTTGAACGTGTTGATAGGCTTGACCGGCACGGCGTGCTCGGCAGCCCCGGGAACGGTTCCCAGCATGGGCGTCGAGCCGATGTTGATCGAGAGCTGGTCGTAGGGCACCGGTGGGCGGTTGCGGCAGAGGACCTTCTGCGCGCCGCGGTCAAGGCCGATCGCCTCATCGCGAAAAAAGCGCGCACCGGCAAATTCTGCGAGGCGCCGCAAATCGATGTGGACGTCGTCGTAAGCGTAATGCCCGGCGATATACCCGGGCAGCATCCCGGAGTAAGGCGTGTGGGTGTCGCGGCAGATGACGGTGAGGCGGACGCCGGGCATGCGGTGCATGCCGAAGCGGCGGATGACCCCTACGTGGCTGTGCCCGCCGCCCACGAGCACGATGTCCCTCAGTACCGGTCCGTTCGGCGATTGCATCTGTGGTGCTCCCCTTCCCCGATGGTGCGACGGCGGATCGAAACAGTCTAGTCCGCTTCCTCCATCCACATCGCCTGGATCGCTTCCAGGATTTTCTCGCCCGATTTTTTCGGGTCGTCCTCGAAGCCGGGGAGCTCAGTCACCCAGCGGTGCAGGTCGGTAAAGCGCACGAGCTGCGGATCCTGGTCCGGATGCGCCTCGAGCAGCGCGATCGCAATGTCGCGCGAATCGGTCCATTTCATCAGTGCAGCTCCCGCGCATGGTTGATCGTGTACTTCGGGATTTCGATGGTCAGGTCTTCGCCGTTGACCAGCGCCTGGCAGGAGAGCCGCGACTGTGCTTCGAGCCCCCAAGCCTTGTCGAGCATGTCTTCCTCTGATTCAGTTGCCTCGGCCAGCGACTCGCCGCCTGAGCGCACCACCACATGGCAGGTCGTGCAGGCGCAGGACTTCTCGCAGGCGTGTTCGATCTCGATGCCGTGCTGGAGCAGCGTGTCGCAGATCGACACACCGTCTTTCGCTTCGATTTCCGCGCCCTTGGGGCAAAGCTGCGCATGGGGCAGTACGGTGAGCTTGGGCATCTAGAGCTTCAGGTTGGCGATCTTCTGGCCGGTAAGCGCGGTACGCACGCTGCGGTCCATGCGGCGGGCGGCGAAGTCCTCGGTCACGCGGTTCAGTGCGTCGGAAGACGCCTTGATCGCGCGATGGTCTTCGCCCGTCACGGCTGCGGCAAGCGCTTCCAGGCGGCAGTCGATGTCCGTGCGCTCTGCGGGACTGAGCAGCGCGGCATCTGCGGCCAGCGCGGCGCGCACCGCTTCGAGCAGGCGTTCGCCGTCGACCCTGGCCTCCTGCAGCGCCCTTGCGTGCATGTCCTCGCGCGCATGGTCGAAGGAATCCTTCAGCATGCGCGAAATGTCTTCATCGGCCAGGCCATACGACGGCTTCACCTCGATGGAGGCTTCGGCGCCGGTGGTCTTTTCCTTGGCGCTGACCGACAACAGGCCGTCGGCATCCACCTGGAACGCCACGCGGATGCGCGCGGCTCCGGCAACCATCGGCGGAATACCGCACAATTCAAACCGGGCAAGCGAACGGCAGTCTGAAACGAGTTCGCGCTCGCCTTGCACGACGTGGAAGCTCATCGCCGTCTGGCCGTCCTTGAATGTCGTGAATTCCTGCGCGCGCGCCACGGGAATAGTGGAGTTGCGGGCAATCACCCTTTCGACCAGACCGCCCATCGTCTCAACGCCAAGCGAAAGCGGGATCACATCGAGCAGCAGCCAGTCCTCGCCAGAGGTCTTGTTGCCCGCGAGCACGTTTGCCTGGATCGCCGCACCCAGCGCGACCACCTTGTCCGGGTCGAGGTTGTTCAGCGGGTCGCGTTTGAAAAACTCCGCCGCGGCGCGCTGGATCTGCGGCATGCGCGTCGAGCCGCCGACCATGACCACGCCTTTGACGTCGTCGATCGAGAGCCCCGCGTCGCGAAGCGCCTTCCGGGTCGGCCCCAAGGTCTTGGCGACGAGCGTCTGCGTGATCTCCGCGAAAATTTCGGTGGTCAAGGTTGCCTCGACGACATCGCCGGTGGCGAGCCGCGCCGTAATCCGCGCCGTGCCATGCAGTGTCAGCGCTTCCTTGGCCTCGCGTGCCTTGGTGAGCAGCAACCGCGTGTCCTCTGCCGAGAGCGGAGTCAGCTCGGCCTGTTCGAGCAGCCAGCAGAACACGCGATGGTCGAAATCGTCGCCGCCGAGGGCCGCGTCGCCATTCGTTGCGAGCACCTCGAACACGCCTTTCGACAGGCGCAGGATCGAAATGTCGAAAGTCCCGCCGCCGAGGTCGAACACCGCATACACGCCTTCGGCCGCGTTATCGAGACCGTAGGCAATGGCCGCCGCCGTCGGCTCGTTCAGGAGGCGCAGCACATTGAGACCGGCGAGCCTTGCCGCATCCTTCGTTGCTTGACGCTGCGCATCGTCGAAATAAGCCGGGACGGTGATGACCGCGCCGACAAGGTCGCCGCCGAGCGAAGACTCGGCGCGCTTTCTTAAGACCTTGAGAACCTCCGCGGAAACTTCGACCGGGCTCCGCACCCCCGCGACGGTGCGAAGCTGCACCATCCCGGGCGCATCGACAAAATCGTAGGGCGTGTTCTCGATGTTGGCCACATCCTTGAGCCCGCGCCCCATGAAGCGCTTGGCTGACAGGATGGTGTTACGGGCATCGCTCGACTGCGCGTCCTGCGCGGGGTAGCCCACTTCCGTCCGGCCGTCGGGGAAGAACCGGACCACCGAAGGCAGCAGAACCCGGCCGAGTGCGTCGGGCAGACACACCGAAGTGCTGCTGCGGACGGTGGCGACCAGCGAATTGGTCGTCCCAAGGTCGATGCCGACCGCGAGACGGTGCTCGTGCGGCGCACTGGATTCGCCCGGCTCGGAGATTTGCAGCAGCGCCATGGCTAACGATCGAGCGCTTCGTGCGCTTCGTGGATTTCTTCGCCGAAGCGGGAGAGGAACTGCAGCTCCCGCAGCGTCGCCACTGCGGCGGGATAGTCTTTTTCGCCATCGATCTTGGCCGCGAGGATGGCCTCCAGCCGCTGACGGTCGCGCAGGAGCTGCGCGGACAATGCATCGAGCGCTGCGGAGTCCCGCGCCTCTTCGAGCGACTCGCGCAATTCCATCTGCCGCATGAGGAACTCCGGTGCCATGGCGGTGTTCGTCTCGAACCCGACATCTTCCCCCGCCTGCTCCAGCAGGTACTTGGCGCGCAACACAGGGTCTTTCAGCGTGCGATAGGCTTCATTCACCCGCGTGGCCCACTGCAGCGAGGCACGCTTCTCCGCCTCACCCGAATTCACGAAGCGGTCCGGATGGATGCGCGCCTGGATCTCGCGGTAAGCGCGCTCCAGAGCGACGGCGTCGAGCACATAGGCGGTTGGCAGGCCGAACAACGAGAAATGGTCCTGGGCGATGTTTGGCGTCATGGCGTGAAAAAGGGGCTTGCGCCCCCGGTTGACTTCCGGCCGCCGGGCTAGATGTTGAAGCTCTCGCCGCAGCCGCACTCGTCTTTCACGTTCGGATTCCTGAACTTGAACCCTTCGTTCAGGCCTTCGCGCGTGTAGTCGAGTTCGGTGCCATCGATGTAAGGCAGGCTTTTGGGGTCGACGAGGACCTTCACGCCGTGGCTGTCGAACAGCACGTCGTCCGAATTCACCGCATCGGCGAATTCCAGCTTGTAGGCCATTCCCGAGCAGCCCGTCGTGCGCACGCCCAGGCGCAGGCCCACGCCCTTGCCGCGCTTGGCCAGGTACCCGCTCACGTGGTCGGCGGCTTTCTCGGTCAGAGTGATCGCCATATTCTTACCCGTGTTTCTGCTTGTAGTCGGCCACAGCCGCCTTGATCGCATCCTCGGCGAGGATCGAGCAGTGGATCTTTACGGGCGGCAGCGCAAGTTCTGCTGCGATCTGCGTGTTCTTGATGCCCATGGCTTCGTCCAGCGTCTTGCCCTTGACCCATTCGGTGATCAGCGACGACGAAGCGATGGCCGAGCCGCAGCCATAGGTTTTGAAGCGCGCATCTTCGATCGTGCCGTCCTTGCCGACCTTGATCTGCAGCTTCATGACGTCGCCGCAGGCCGGCGCGCCGACCATGCCGGTGCCGACCGAATCGTCGCCCTTTTCAAACGAGCCGACGTTGCGGGGATTCTCGTAGTGATCGATGACTTTGTCGCTGTATGCCATGGCAAGCTCCTGTTCAGCTCTTTCTAATGCGCAGCCCACTGGACGGTGCTGAGATCAACGCCGTCCTTATACATTTCCCACAGCGGGGACAACTCCCGCAATTTCGCCACCTTGGTCTTGACCAGGTTCACTGCGAAATCGACTTCCTCGGCCGTGGTGAATTTCCCCAGCGTGAAGCGGATGGACGAATGCGCCAGCTCATCCGACCGCCCGAGCGCTCGCAACACATATGAAGGCTCAAGGGAGGCCGACGTGCAGGCCGAGCCCGAGGACACCGCGATGTCCTTGATCGCCATGATGAGCGATTCGCCCTCGACGTAATTGAAGCTCACGTTCAGGTTGCCCGGGATGCGGCGATCGAGGTCGCCGTTCAGCACCACGGCTTCCATTTCACGCAGGCCGTTCCACATGCGGTCGCGCAGCATGCGGATGCGCTCGTTGTCTGAAGCCATTTCCGCTTTGGCAATGCGGGCCGCCTCGCCCATGCCGACGATCTGGTGCGTTGGCAGCGTACCCGAGCGGAAACCGCGCTCATGCCCGCCGCCGTGGATTTGCGCTTCGACGCGAACGCGCGGCTTCCTGCGGATGTACAGCGCGCCAATGCCTTTGGGGCCATACATCTTGTGCGCGGTGATGGTCATCAGGTCGACTTTGAGCTTCGAGAGGTCGATCTCCACCTTGCCCGCGGCCTGCACCGCATCGCTATGGAAGATGATGCCCTTGGCGCGGCAGATTTCGCCGAGCTCGGCGATCGGCTGGATGACGCCGATTTCGTTGTTCACCATCATGATCGAGGCGAGGATGGTGTCGGGGCGGATCGCCGCCTTGAATTTCTCGACGTCGACCAGGCCGTTTTCCTCGACATCGAGGTAGGTGCACTCGAAGCCCTGGCGTTCCAACTCGCGCATGGTGTCGAGCGTGGCCTTGTGCTCGGTCTTTTGCGTGATGAGGTGCTTGCCCTTGGTCTTGTAGAACTGGGCCGCGCCCTTGATCGCAAGGTTGTTGCCCTCGGTCGCACCCGAAGTCCAGACGATTTCCCTCGGATCCGCGCCGAGCAGCGTCGCCACATGGCTGCGCGCCTCCTCGACCGCCTCTTCAGTCTTCCAGCCATAGGCGTGCGAACGCGAAGCCGGATTTCCGAAGTGCTCGGTCAGGTACGGGATCATCTTTGCCGCGACGCGCGGATCGACCGGCGTGGTGGCGGAGTAATCGAGGTAAATCGGGTACTTCATCGCGGAAGCTTCGTTTTTCATCGCCCGTGGCCCTTAAACGACCGCCTCGGCCGCGGGCTTGGAGGACACGCGCAGGTCCTTCAGCACGCTCGTTTCCTTGTTGCCGCGCTGGTGGTCCACCAGGTCCTGAAGCGTTACCGAACTCAGGTATTCGAACATCTTCGTGTTGAGCGTCGCCCACAAGTCGTGGGTCATGCAGCGCTTTTCGCCGTCGATGCAGTTTTCCTTGCCGCCACATTGGGTGGCATCCAGCGGCTCGTCGACTGCCAGGATGATGTCGGCTACCGACATCGCCTTCAGGGGCTGGGCGAGGTTGTACCCGCCGCCTGGACCGCGCACGCTGGACACGAGCTTGTGCCGGCGCAGCTTGCCGAACAGCTGCTCAAGGTAGGAAAGCGAGATGTGCTGGCGTTCGCTGATTGCGGAAAGCGTCACCGGCCCGCCCGTCTGGCGAAGCGCAAGGTCGACCATCGCAGTGACTGCGAACCTGCCTTTGGTGGTGAGTCTCATATTGACTGGTCCTCGATACCCGATCTAATTAGTCAAGTATATCAATCCCGACTACCGTAGTCAAGTAATAAAGTCCTTTATTTCACGGCCCTTAGGCGATCTTCGCTGCTCTTGCTCTCGGCGAGGTCGCGCTCCATCCGATCGATTTTTGCGCGCAAAGCCTGCACCGTCTGATCGAGGTCCTGGGAGTGCTCGACCAGCGTCCGGATGGCCTTGGCGTAAGGGTCGTCCTGGTCCTGAACGACCGCGTAGGCGGCGAACCTGACCGCCCCCGCCGAGTCGCCTTCCACCACCCGGCCCGGAACCCCCACCACCGTCGCACCGGCCGGCACTTCGCGGACCACGACCGCGTTCGATCCGATCTTGGCCCCGTCGCCCACGAAGATCGGGCCGAGCACCTTGGCCCCCGCCCCGATGACGACACCCTTGCCGAGCGTCGGGTGGCGCTTGCCGGCATTCCAGGACGTGCCGCCCAGCGTTACCCCGTGATAGAGCGTGCAGTCATCCCCGATCTCCGCTGTCTGGCCGATGACGACGCCCATGCCGTGGTCGATGAAGACCCGGCGTCCAACCGTTGCGCCCGGATGGATCTCGATGCCTGTCAGCCAGCGGCCAAGATGGGAGACGAACCGCCCGGCCCACAGCAGCCGCATGTCCCATAAGGCGCGGGCGATCCGATGGATCCAGAGCGCGTGCATGCCGGGGTAACAAGTCAGGACTTCCCACGCCGTCCGGGCCGCCGGGTCCCGGTCGAAAACCGCCCGGATGTCCTCTCGAATCTGCGTAAACATGAGCCAATGGTAGAAATGCCTACCGTTTTAGTCAACTATTCCGGCCCCTTGTTCCGGCGCTTGAGAAGGGCCTTGAGCAACCCCCTGAGAATGTTGATTTCTTCGCGTTCGGGACGCGCCCGGGCGAACAGCCTTCGCCACCGGTCCCGCAGTCTCCCGGGATTCGCGGGATCGAGAAACCCGCTGGCGATCGAAGCCTCTTCGAGGTGCCCGTAGAGTCCCTCGAGATCGGCCACCGTCGCCAAGGGCTCCTGCCGCTCGGCCGAAAGCGCTCCGGCCGTCGCGGCCATGCGCAACTCATAGGCGACGATCTGCACAGCCTGCGCGAGATTGAGCGAACTCCAGGCGGGGTCCGTGGGGATGCGGACGTGATGCTGGCAGGCGAGCAACTCTTCGTTCGTGAGGCCCGAGGCCTCGTTGCCGAAAACGAACGCGACTTTCCCGCCGGACGATTGCGCCAGCGCGGCAGCGGCCGCTTCGCGAACCGGGAGAATCCGCGGCCCCCATTCGCGCACGCGTGCAGAAAGCGCAAATGCCGCAACGCACTCCCCGATCGCCTCTTCGAGCGTGTCGAAGATGCGCGCGCCGGCAAGCACGTCGTCGGCCCCGCTCGCCAACGCCACAGCTTCCGGGTCCGGAAAACGCTTTGGCGCGACGAGCGCAAGCGAGGCGAGCCCCATGTTTTTCATCGCGCGCGCAGCCGACCCGATGTTGCCCGGATGACTGGTGCGCACGAGGACGACGCGAATGTCCGCAAGCCTGCGGGCGAGCGGCGTTTCGTCCGGCGGCATTTCGTCCGGTTTGTCTTCGATTCGGGCCAAGGTCAGCAAAGCCTACAGTTTAAAATACGCGCCCCCTACAGATTTCGAAGAAGACGCCATGCATCCGATGTTGAACACCGCCATCAAAGCGGCCAGGCGCGCGGGTGCGATCATCAACCGGGCGTCGGTCGATGGCGGCTTCGAGGTCCAGTCCAAGCGCGCCAACGATTTTGTCACCGAAGTCGACAAGGCCGCCGAGGCAGCCATCATCGGCATCGTGCGCCAGGCCTATCCGGATCACGCAATCCTGGCCGAGGAATCCGGCGAGACGGCAAGCCCCTCGAAGAGCGAATACGAGTGGGTCATCGACCCGCTGGACGGCACGACGAACTTCATCCACGGCTTTCCCCAGTTTTGCGTTTCCATCGGCGTGAGGTATCGAGGCCAGATCGCGCATGCGGTCATATACGACCCGGTCAAGAACGAATTGTTTACCGGCTCCAAGGGCCGCGGCGCGTTCCTCAACGACCGGCGCGTGCGCGTGACGAAATGCGCGCACCTGCGGGACGGCCTCATCGGCACCGGTTTTCCGTTCAAGGAATTGACGCGGCTGGATCTCTACATGAAGCAGATGAAGACCGTTGTCTCGTCGAGCGCGGGCGTGCGGCGCGCGGGCGCGGCGGCACTCGACCTTGCGTACGTAGCCTGCGGGCGCATGGACGGGTTCTGGGAGATGGGGCTGTCCCGCTGGGACATGGCAGCCGGCTCGTTGCTCGTCAAGGAAGCCGGGGGACTGGTCGGCGGCCTCAAGGGCGAGGACGACTGGTATGAATCCGGCGACATCGTCGCAGGGACGCCGAAGGTATTCGTCCAATTGCTCGAGGCCATCCGGTAGGCGAATGCCCAAAGGCGTCACGCACCTGCCCGCCCTTGTGGTTTTCGACATGGCAGGCACGACCATAGAGGACGCGGGCCAGGTGCCCGAGGCTTTCACGTCCGTCCTGAAGCGCCACGGCATTGCGATCGGCGCGAGCGAGCTCAATGCATTGCGCGGCGCCTCCAAGCGCGATGCGATCCGGCACTTCGTCGAGAAAAACCTTCAAACGGATGTCGAATCGCGCACTGACACTGTTTACGCGGATTTCCTGGCGCACTTGTCCGGCCTGTTTCGCTCGGGCGGCGTAAAGCCCATTGCTGGCGCCGCGGAAACCTTCGAGTGGTTGCGCGCCAGGGGCGTGAAGGTCGCCCTGAATACCGGGTTCGACCGGACGATCGTCGACCTCATCGTCGATGCGGTTGGCTGGCAGGGCGCCACAGACACGGTGGTCTGCGGCGACGACGTGGCCGAAGGCCGGCCGGCTCCCGACCTCATCCTGAAAGCGATGCAAAAGACCGGGGTTGCAGAGGCGAGCCGTGTCATGGCCGTCGGCGATACGGTCCTCGACGTTCGCGCCGGAAGGCGGGCCGGCGCCGGCTGGGTCGTGGGAGTCTTGTCGGGCGCACACGACCGCACCCAGTTGCAGGCCGAGCATCCGGACGCCATCATTTCGAGCGTGGCGGAACTGCCTGCCCTGTTCCGGGTCAATCTGCGTTCCCACCATAATTAGCAGCCAGGACAATGGCCGACGAACTGGACTTTTCCGCCCCCTCCAAGGCGGCGCCCCCCGCGGAAGCGGTGGTCCGCAACGCCGTGCTAGGCACTGAGCAAAGCGCCGTCTACAGCCCGAAGCTCGCGCTGGAATTCTTTAGGTCCACGGGAACCGTCGAGCAGAAGCCCGGCGGCAAGCCGATCTTCGTCGAAAACGAAAAATCCGGCGGACTCTTCGCGAAGAGCGCCCGCATGTACCTCCTGCTCGATGGTGAAGTCGGGTTGATGATCCACAATAAATTCTTCGGCGTGGTCAAGGCCGGCGAGATTTTCGGCGAGCTTGCGGTGATTGCGGGCTTGCCCAGAAGCGCAACTGCGATGGCGAAGGCGGACTGCAAGGTGCTTTCGCTCGACGAAAAGCAGTTCCATGTCGCCCTGCAGAAAACGCCCGAATTCGCGCTCATGATGATGAGCAGCATGGGCCAGCGCATGCGCAACAGCATTGCCAACCTCGCCGCCGGCGGGACGGATACCGGGGAAGCGGTCGAGCGCGCGAACGCGATCGACAAGAAGCTGCTCGCCGAACTCGGACGCGAAGCGGGCACCCAGCCGCAGGATTTCAGCGCGGGTAAAGTGATCCTCAGCACGGGCGCGGTTGGGACGTCGATGTACGTCGTAATGAGTGGGCGAGTCGAGATCTCGATCGGCAAGCGCGTGGTCGAAAGGGTCGGCCCAGGCGGCGTCTTCGGCGAAATGGCACTCGTCGACCGGGCAGCGCGCGCGGCCAGCGCCATTGCGGAAACCGACTGCTCGCTCATCCCGATCGGAAGGAACGATTTTCTTGCGCTGGTGAAAAGCAAGCCTGCGTTCGGCGCGCTGCTGCTCAAGTCCCTCGCCCAGCGCATGCAATACCTCGCGCAACAGGTCGCCCGGATCCAGGCTTAGGCGGCGCTTCCATGGACCGGAGCAAAAGCGCGCTTGTGCAGGATGCGGCATGGGCGAGCCTCGCAGGGTCGCTTTACGGCGGCGTCATCCTGGTGGGCTTTGCCTTGTCGCTCGGCGCCGGGCCGCTCGTGATCGGGCTCCTTGCGGCGATCCCGTTCATGGCCCAGGCCTCCCAGCTCCCCGCCATCGTGCTGGTCGAGCGCATCCGCCAGCGACGCAAGATCGCACTGACCGCCGTCACCCTCGCGCGCGTCTTCATCCTCTCGCTTGCCCTGATTCCCTACTTTGCGTTCAAGGACTGGCAGATCCCTTACCTGATCGTCGCCGAGGCACTGATCGCCATTCTTGGCTCCGTCGGCGGCTGCGCGCTGAATTCGTGGCTGCACCAGCTGCTCGCCGAGGAAGTGCTGGGCGCATTCTTCGCGAGGCGCCTCTTCTGGGGAACGACGTTCGCCTGCATCGGCTCGCTCGTCGCTGGAGTGGCCGTCGACTGGTGGCCGTTCGCGGATCCGATGGGCGCCTATTCCGCAACCTTTGCCTTCGCCGCTTTGGCTGGATTCCTCAGCTGCTGGTTCCTTGCACGCGTCCACGAGCCGCAGATGGCCGCAGCGGAAAACCCGGCACGGATGATTACCGAGATCCGCATCCTCTTCGCCGACGTGAATTTCCGCCGGCTGCTGGTCTTCATGGCTTCGTGGAACGTCGCCTCGAACATCGCATTGCCCTTCCTCGCCGTGTACCTCATCCAGCAGTTGCACTACTCGCTGAGCGTGGTCACGACGCTGTGGGTCTCCAGCCAGATCGCGAACGCGCTCACCATCTACCTGTGGGGCAAGCTGTCCGACAAGTTCTCGAACAAGGCGGTGCTCGAAGTCGCGTTGCCGGCCTATTTCATGTGCGTGGTCGGGTTCGTTTTCTCGCAGCTGCCGGGCAACGCCCCGGTCACCCTGGTTTTGCTCTACGGCCTGCACATCGTCATGGGGGCCGCGGCAGGCGGAATCAGCCTGGCCACCGGCAACCTCGGCCTCAAGCTCGCGCCGCAGGGTAAAGGGACGGCCTATCTTGCCGCGATCAGCCTCGTGGGGGCGCTGGCCGGCGGCATCGCGCCAATCGTCGGAGGCGCACTGGCCGAATGGTTGAAGGCCTATGAACTGTCTTTCGTCGTGCGCTGGGTTTCGCCGCACAAGACGACCGAGCTCACGATGCTTGCCTTTGCGCACTGGGAGTTCATCTTCGCGATCTCCGCCACGCTCGGCCTGTACGTCCTGCATGCGCTGTCGAGGATCGACGAGGGCGCCGAAGTCAGCGAGCGGGTTGTCATGCAGCATTTCGCGCTCGAAGCGGTCAGAACGGTGAACCACCTGTCGTCCATCGGGGGCCTGCTGGGCGTGCTGTCCATCGTGGGGCGCATCGTCGAGCGTCGGCGACGCGCCCGCTACGCCGTGGCCAGGCAGTAATCGCCTGGAGTAGCCCTAGGCAGTGACCCTAGGCCGTAACTTCGGCAAACGCGCGTTGCCAGTCCTCCACGAAGCGCCGGATGTGAAAGCGCTCGAGCGCGATGCGCCGGGCACCCGCTCCCCACTCCCGCGCGAGCTTCGGCTCGGCAATCAGCTGCAGCATGACCTCGCAAAGCTTCGCCGGATCGGTGTGGATGTAGCCGCTGTGCCCGTTGCGGATCACCGTCGACAGCTCAGTCGTGGCGAGACCCACGATGGGCATGCCGATAGTCATCGCTTCCACGATGGCCAGGCCCAGGCTCGTCCAACGGATCGGGTTGAAGAAGAACCGGTAGCGCGCCGTGAAAGCGGCCAGATCGAGATTGCCGATTTCCCCGAGCCCGCCCGAAGCCTTCGCATCCATGCCGACCAGGTCGAGCGGCACACGCTTGCGCGCCGCCTCGAAGATGTCCGAGCCCAGGCGCCGTCCGCGTTGCTTCAAGTGGTTGACCACGACGATGCCTTTTGCAAGGTCCCCGCTGTAAGTGACGCCCTCCGGCACGATCACGCCATGCTCGATCACGGTCGTAGGAGTAGAGCCTGAATCCCACATGAGGCGGTTGAAGTGCGTGACGTGGACCAGCAGGAGGGCTTCGTCCTGCGCCCAATGGCGCTGCTCGAAGGGATTCTCCTGCGGTGGGTCATGCTCGATGTAGATGCGCGGGAGCCTGCGCTGAGCTTCGGTGAGCGTGTTGAGGCGGTCCTCGAAGTAGTGGTCGCGGTGCTGGTAGAGAATGCAATCGAACGACTGGCCCGCCACTTCGTCTGCAGGCACTTCATGCACGTTGCTGCCCCACGGCAGGACTCCGACCGCGCCCGCATACCCGGGCGGGTGACCGGGCTTGGTCACGAGATGGAAGTCGTGCGGCACCTGCGTGAGGTAATAAAGGTAGTTGCCGTGGACGTGCCACGTGAGGATGCGCAACCGGCGGCCGGATTCAGGCTTCAATCGAAGCTCCTTGGAGTTGCTCGCGGGCAACGGCGATGACCTCTGCGGGCGAAACCCCAAGCGCGCACACATGGCCCACCGGGCAGACTGCGTAGGCACAGGGGCGGCACTCGGGATACGTCGCCAGCACGCGGTGCAGTAACCGATTGGCCGGCGACCAGCGCCGCGTGTCGCTGCCCGAAGCGATGACAACGCTCGGCGTGCGCAGCGCAGCGGCAATGTGCGAGAGGCCGGTGTCGTTGCAAACCACCAGCGCAGCGCGTTCGACCAGGCCGGCCAATCCGCCAAGCGTGGTGCGCCCCACGAGATCACAGGCCGGCTGCGTCATGCAGCTTCGAACTTGAGCGACTACATGCGCTTCTCCGGCGGTCCCGGTCAGAAGCACCCGCGTGCCCGACCGGGCAAGGGCATCGGCAACGACTGCAAAGCGCTCGGCGGGCCATCGCCGCGAGGGCAGCTGCGCGCCGCTATGGACGATGACCACCGGTCGCCCGCCTGCGTCGCATTCAGCCAGGAGGGTCGCAGCCTCGATCCGGTCCGCCTCCTCGAGCGGAAACCACAGGTCGGGCTCCCCGACCGGGACGCCCATCGCCCGCATGAGCATCAGGTACCGCTCGGGTTCGCGCGCGCTGTCGGGCCATGGAATGAAAACACCTTCGCGTGCCGCTTCGCCCGGTTGCACGAACCCCGCGTTCAGCCGGGCGCCGAGCTGCTCGACGATGTCGTTCGCGATACCGCCGCTGCCGTGCAATTGGAGGGCAAGGTCGTAGCGGCGCCTGCGCGCTTCGGCATAGAAGGCTGGCAATCCCTCACCGGTTTCGGACTGCTCGGGAAAACCCCGGGCGCCTGGAAAGACGAGCAGCTCATCGACCAGCCCGCTGTATCTGCGGACGAAGGACGCCGCCCACGGCAGGCCGATCAGTTCGATGCGCGCGTGAGGATGCCGCGCCCTGAGTGCGCGCAATGCGGGGACGCTGCACAGCATGTCGCCCAGTTGCAGCGCGCGAAAAACAGCGATGCGCTTCACCAGAAGGCAACCCGGAACCTCACCCCGCCGTACGCTCTCCAGAAAACCGAAAACAGCGGGATGAAAAAGGAGGTCGCAACCATCTCGATCACATGCAAAGGCTTGCGAGAGGTGCCGGCCAGGCGTTGGGCGGCAAAGAGTCCGGACAACAGGCCCCACACTGCAAAGGACGGGAGCGCCACGGCCAGCCAACCTCCCGCAAGGCTTACCAGCCCAACAACCGCGACCGCCGTGATGACGTAGTACACCCAGGGCGCCGGCGAGATGCGCGACCTGAAAATCAGCGGATGCTTCTTGTAGAGCAGCGCATCGAACTGGCTTTTCTTCTGCTGGGCGATGCTGGTGCCCCATTTTCCGGGCCGCACGGGGTGCACGACGACCGCGCGCTTCGCATGCGTAACGACTGCGCCGGCTTCGAGCAGCGAGTAATGCAGGTCCGAATCCTCGCGCCACGCGCTGGTATATCGCTCATCGAATCCGCCTGTGCGCAGGAGCAGCGCGCGCCGCACGAAGCAGTTGGCGGTTGCGAACTCCGCCTCGGCCAGCCCCGCCGCATCGAGTTCGTAGTCGGTCGGCTCGGCGGCGAGCGGCACATGGATCCGGCCGGCAACGGCGCCTACGCCCACCGTCATCGCACGCAATCCTTCGCTTAGCCAGCGGGGGTCCGGGATGGTGTCGTCGTCCGTGAAGGCGATTACGGCGCCCTGCGCGGCCCGCCATCCGCAATTGCGCGCACCGGCTGGGCCCTGCGTCGCAGTAACCGGGAGGTAGCGCACGACGCAGTCGATAAGCGCGCCTCGCGCCGCAAACTCCTGTACGCACGCCCGTGTGGCTTCGTCCGGTCCATCGTCGCAGACGATGATTTCGAAGCGTCCGGGTTGGAGCTCCTGGTCAAGCAGCGCGCCCAGGCACCGGGTAAGCATTCGTGGGCGGCGATAGGTCGGCACGACGACCGAGACTTCAACCATCACCGTGCCGGGGAAAAGGTCCGCATTTGCAGGAGACGCGCCCATTTCGGTTCATCCGCCGGAACTTGGTTTTTCGAGCAGGAACGAGCCGATGACGAGCGCATCGAGCGGCGAAGTCCAGAACGATTCGACCGCATCGCGGGGCGTGCAGACGATCGGCTCGCCCCTCGTGTTGAAAGAAGTATTAACAAGCACCGGCACGCCGGTCTTGGCGTAGAAGGCGCGCAGCAAGTCGTAGTAAAGCGGATGCTGCGCCCGATTGATTGTCTGGACGCGCGCGGTCCCGTCCACGTGCCGCACGGCCGGGATCGCGTCCTCCTTGTCCTTGCGAACGTCGAATACGAACAGCATGAATGGCGCCACGCCCGCGCCTTCGAACCAGTCACCCGCAACCTCTTCGAGCACTACGGGCGCCACGGGCCGGAAATCCTCGCGATCTTTGATCTCGTTCAGGCGGGACTGCATGCGATGGTCGATCGGCGACGCGAGGATCGAGCGCGCGCCCAATGCACGCGGGCCGAACTCCATGCGCCCTTGGAACCACCCGATCACGCGATCGGCCGCAAGAATTGCGGCGGTTTCTTCAGCAATGTTGTGGAGACGACGATAGGGCAGCTTCGACCAGCGCAGGAACTCCTCGATTTCGTCGTCCCCATACTCGGGACCCAGATAGGCGTGATCCATCTGCCAGGTGCGCCCTGCCCGGCCGCGCTGCCCGCGGTGACAGAAATCCACCCAAAGCGCGGCACCGAGCGATGTACCCGCGTCACCCGCCGCGGGCTGGACCCATACTTCACTGAAGGGACCCTCGTCCCGCACTCGCGCATTCATCACGCAATTGAGGGCGACCCCTCCGGCCATGGCCAGCCTGTCCAAGCCTGTTTCCTTATGCAGCCAGCGCGACAGTTCGAGGACCGTTTCCTCGAGCACTTTCTGCAGGGCATGCGCGATGTCGAACTCGCGCTGCGTCATCGGCGCTCCGCGCACGCGGGGCGGCCCGAACCGCTCCTCGAGGCGCAGTTCCCCGAGACGATATTGCCCGGCGCCTTCCATGCGCAAGATCTTCCGGAACTCGTCCAGGAAGACCGGGTTGCCGTATGAAGCTAACGCCATGACCTTGTATTCGTCGGATGAGCGCAGGAACCCGAGGTACGCAGTCACCTCCTCGTACAGCAGGCCGAGCGAATGCGGCAGGTTGACCTGCCCGATGCGCTGGAACGCTCCATCACGGAAAACGCCATAGGTTGTGGTGGCCGTCTCGCCGCGCCCATCCATCGTGAGCACGGCGCAGTCTTCGAACGGCGCGGCGAGGAAGGCGCTTGCCTCATGCGCCATGTGGTGCTCGACGTAATGCCACTTGTAGCCGCCTCCGGCCGCGTCGAGGAATCGCGTTTGCAGGTGATGGGGCGCGCCGTCGGCAAGCTGGCCCCTTGCGTTCAGGATGTGGCAAAGGAAAAGCGGGTCCCACGGCGAAGCGTTTGCCACCGAGGCGTCCAGGCCTGGGCGCAGCGGCATTTCGATCACGCCGCGCGGATCTTCGGCCGCCTCGTGGAGGCCCGGCTCGTACGAGTACGCGACATGGTCGAGCTGGGCGAGCGTGATGCCGCCTTCCTTCAGGCAATAGTCGATGGCATGGAACGGCAGCTCCCAGGCCGAGAAGGGAACGGGGCGCTTGCCGTGCTTTACATGCGTGAAGCGCTCGTCCTCGGCGGCGGCGATGACGACCCCATCGCGCACCAAAGTGGCGGAGCTGTCGTGGAAGGCTGCATTGATCCCAAGCGTAAGCATGCTATTTCGCAACGTGAAAAGAGAACGGTTGAAACGCGCCTGCAGCGGCCACCTGCGGCAGGCGATTGCGGCCCGAGACATTGTCCGAGAGCAGGTCGAGCGCGGCGGCGACGACTTCATCGACGCTCACTCCACGCAGGCACTCGTTATGGCCCAGGGGGCAGATGCTCTTGTAGCAGTACTTGCACGGCACATCCTTGTAGAGCACCCGGTTCGGGACCTGCCACGGCGTGTGTTGCGGATTGGTCAGCGCATAAAGGTCCACTACCGGCGTGCCCACGGCAGAGGCAAGATGGACAGGCCCGGTATTGTTTGAGATCAGCAGGTCGGCGCGCTGAATGAGGGCGCCGAGCTCGCCAAGCGCGAGTTCTCCACCCAGGTCGTGGATGCGTCCGGTCGCCGAGCCGATCGAGCAGACGGCACGCGTCAATGCGCGCTCATCGGCCGACCCGGTCACAAAAATGCGGCACTCGCAGCGCTCGATGAGTTGCGCAGCGATTTCGGCATAGCGATCCGCGGGGTACCGCCGCGAAGCCGCCGTGGCGCCCGGGTGGAGGACTACGATCCGCTCGCTCCCGGCGCCCGCATCTTCGAGCAGCGCATCGATCGAATCGCGCGCTTCGAAAGGGACGTCGAACTGCATCCGCGTATCGGCCGCCGGCGTTCCGACTGCGGCCACAAGATCGAGCTGCCTCTGCGCTTCGTGGCGAACGCCTTCTGCCGGTTCGGTCTCCGGCACCCAGTCCGTCAGCAGGTGGTACGGATTCTCGCGGCAATATGCGAGGCGCAGCGGAATCTCCGCGAGGTAGGCCAGCATGGCCGCGGGCATCGGGTTCTGGCTGTAGACGGTGAATACGACGGCTGCGTCGTACGCACGGGACGCAAGCTTGTCCCGCATCGCCAGGAAGTCCGCGGCGCGCGGTGCTTCCGGGTGCTTGGACCAAGGAGCGTCGTAACGTATGGCTTCGTCGACGTCGGGGAGGAAGCCGGCGGCATCCACCCCGGAAGCCGACCCGAGCAGCGTGAGCTTCCTTTCCGGCCTTGCAGCCTTCAGGGCGCGCAAAGCCGGCGTAGTCATCAGCACGTCGCCGAGGTTGTCCAGCCGGATGCACAGGATGTTGCGCGCCGCCTTCCAGCGAGCCGACTGTTCGAGGTTCATGGGCGGCCGGGGCTAGGACGACGGTCGCGCGGACGACGAGGCGAGGATCAGGCGGACCGCTTCGTCCAGCGTGGAGACGCAGTAATGCGGAACCCTCGCAGGCGACAGGTCCCATTGCGTTTCATTCCCGTTCGCGAGCAGGATCGTCCTGCACCCTGCGCGCCGTCCTGCTTCGATGTCATCGAGGATATCCCCCACCATCCAGGAGCGCGCCGGATCCACGCCGTGCGCATCGATTGCTTTCAACAACATGCCCGGCTGCGGCTTGCGGCAGGCACATGCGAAGGCATACGTAGAAACCGCCGCCCCCGGGTCATGCGGGCAGTAGAAAAAATCCGTCAGGCTGGCGCCGCATTCGCCGAACATGGCCTCGAGTTTCGTTCGCACCCCTGCGAGGGCCGCTTCCTCGAACAGGCCTTTGGCCACGCCCGACTGGTTGCTCACCACAAAAAGGGGCAGCTGCGTCCGCCCGAGCGCTTCGAGCGCCCACCGGGCGCCTTGGGTGAAGCGCATTTTTTCCGGGTCGACGTTGAACGGCACATCGCGAAGCAACGTGCCGTCCTTGTCGAGAAACACCGCGCCACGCCCCCCCACCATCGAATTCATCGGCTGTGGACTTCCCCGCGGGATAGGCCGTCCGAACGATGGGACGGCACTTGGACTGCAGGGAGCGCCCCTGCATGCGCGGAACGCCTGGACACGGGACGTGCACGAAGGGCTGGGGACGCCGCAATCGCCTCGCGATAGACCGACACCAAATCCCTCGCTACACCGGCCCAGGTAAACGATTCCAGCGCGCGGCGGCGGCCCGCTTCACCGAAAGCCCTGGCGCGGGCCGGATGGATCATAAGGTCGAGCAGCCGGTCGGCGAGCGCAACCGGGTCGCGCGGCGGGACGAGGTAACCGGTGCGCCCGTCGACCACCGTGGTCCGGATGCCCCCCACGTTCGCGCCAATCACCGGTCGAGCGCACGCCATGGCCTCGACGGGTGTGATGCCGAACGGCTCGTACCACGGCGTGGTCACGAACACGTCGGATGCGCAATAGAACTGGCGCAGCACCCCGCGCCCCCGTCGGCCGATAAACTCCACGCTGTCTTCGATCCCCTCGGAACGCGCGAGCGCCTTCAGCCTTGCGATTTCGGGTGTGACCTTCTCGTCCGCTGTCTCGCTGTTGCCGCCGACCACGCACAGCCTGGCCGGCCTGCCATGGCGCTTGCGCAGCTCGGCAACGCCAAGGATCACGTTGTCGATGCCCTTGCGAGGTACGAGACGGCCGAGCTGGAGGATCCTGAACTCCTCGCCCGGCCAACCGAGCGCGGCGCGCGCCGCAAGGCGATTGACCGGAAAGAATTCCTCGGCGCTGAAGCCGCAGGGCACGATGGCGATGCGGCTCTCGTCGCCGTGGTACAGGCTCACGATGTCTTCGCTGTCCTGCGGGCACTCGGCGACGATGCGGTCCGAGTCCCTTACGAGCGCCGCCTCGATGTCGAACCGCTCATCGCAGAATCCGTCTTCCGACCCCTGGTGGAGCCGGCGAACTTTGCCAAGCGCATGGAAAGTGGTGACCAGCGGCGTGCACGTTACTTTTCTAATCTGCAGCGCGGCCCAGCCGGACATGAAGAAATTCGCATGCATGACGGCGTAAGGCCGCCCGCGCCGCTCCTCCGACCTGAAGAAGCGCGAGAGATGATCGGCGAACTCGCCCATGAACGGCATGAGCGCTTCCTTCGGGAGGACTTTTGCCGGCCCGGCCGGCACATTGACCACGCGCACGTTGGGCGCCATCTCGATTACGGCGGGCAAGCTTGCCGATTCCCGCCGCGTGAACACGTCGACGACATGCCCGAGCTTCGCGAGCTCTTGCGCGACGTTTGCTACGTAGATGTTTTGCCCGCCGCCGTCGATCCCGCCGGTTGGGGCAAGGGGCGACGCGTGTTCGCTGATCAGTGCAACTTTCATTGGCGCAGCTTGACCCGGAGCGAACGCCTGAATCTGTAAGACAGAGGCGCTTCACGGGTAAGCGAAGCACCTAAGACAAACGGCCCCTACGAAATGCGAGCGCTCCGTGGAGCGCCCACCCCGTACGTCCACCTCCTCACATCTGGCCAGGCACCATCACCATCCAGGAAACGCCGAATTTGTCCGCGACCATGCCGAAGGCCGGCGAGTAAAAGGTCTTGGTCAGCGGCATCTGCGGCTGGCCACCGTCGGCAAGTGCGCTATAGACGCGCTTGGCTTCGACCTCGGTAGGGACGGTGAGCGAGAGCGAGGCGCCCTTGAAAGACGGTTGCCCCGAGCACATCCCGTCGGAGGCCATCAGCGTCGTCTCGCCTACTTTGAAGGACGAGTGCATGACTTTCTTCTCGAACCCGGCGGGCATTCCCTGTGGCGTGGGTTCCGGGCTCTCGCTGTAGTGCATCTTCATTTCGACTGTTGCCCCGAGCGTCTTCTTGTAGAACTCGAGCGCCTCTTCGCAGCGGCCTTCGAAGAACAGGTAAGGTTGGACGAGCATGTGGATCTCCTGTGTGTAAGGGGGTGGTGGTACGTTGGATGGACGCTACGCGGAGACGACCACCTTGAATCCGCCATAGAACATCCGCTTGCCGTCGAACGGCATCGACTTCGGATCCATCATCGCGGCAAGGCGCTTGTCGCTCATCACTTTCTTCATGACACGGTCCCGGTCGGCGCGCGATTTGTAGACGATCCAGGAAAAGAACACGATCTCGTCTTTCTTGAGCTTTACGCTCTGCGGGAAAGAGGTGACCTTTCCAGGCTTGACGTCGTCGGCCATCGCTTCGTGGTACTCGAGCGCACCGTGGTCCATCCACACCTTCGAGGCCAGTCTCGCCATGCGTTTATAGGCCTGCAGGTTCTTCTTGGGGACAGGCAGGATGAATCCGTCTACGTAAGCCATGTATTCGTTCCTTTTGGTTGAGTTGCAGGTAAGCGGTCAATGCTTTTCGAGAAAACGCCCGAGCTTGTCCATGCTGCCGGTCCAGCCGCGCTCATGGCCGTCACGCGCCGCCATGTCGAAGAACTGCTCGTGCTGGAGCGTGAACTCGGTCCCCTCGCCAGCCGGCGCGAAACTCAAGCTCACCTGCGATACGCGTTCAGGCGTGGTGATCCAGGCCCAGGTGAAGACGAGCTTGCGATTCGGCTGCACTTCACGATAGGTGCCGCTGACATCGTGCTGCTCGCCATCGAGGGTTTTGAACACGACGTGAAAGCGCCCGCCCACGCGGACATCCGTCTGGGCGAGCGAGACGGCGCCCGCGTCCGGGCCGAACCAGTGCTTCAGCGCCTCGGGTTCGGTCCACGCCCTCCAGACCGCTTCCGGCGGGGCGTCGAAAGTCCGCACGAGGGTGAGCCTGGGTTTTTCGCCTGCGGTATTTTCCACTGCGGGTCGGGCGGCGGCTTGGGCCATTGTCTGAACTCCTGCTGTTGATAAAGATAGCGTGCGAGCGAATCGATCAGGGAAACGAGGAATTTATTACCGCGGGCCATGCTTGCGACTTCCCCGCCGCAAAGGGGATTTCGTTTCCTTCGGCTTCACCTCATTCAAATAAGCGGCCAGCCGGTCCAGCCTCTGTTCCCAGAACACGCGGTAATGCTCGACCCAGTCCGCAACCTCTTTCAGCCTCCCGGCTTCGAGCTTGCACGGGCGCCACTGCGCTTCACGCCCGCGGGCAATGAGCCCCGCGCGTTCGAGCACCTTGAGGTGCTTCGAGACCGCCGGCAGGCTCATGTCGAAGGGTTGCGCGAGTTCCATGACCGAAGCTTCCCCTGACGAGAGCCGGGCCAGGATCGCCCTTCTCGTAGGATCGGCAAGGGCGGCGAAAGTTGCGGAAAGATGGTCTGCGTTCATGGCGGGCATTGCTTATTTAACTTAAAGGTTAAATATAAAACAGGTGGATGTCAAGCGCCGCGCTTTGTATGCAAGCGAACCGACTTCGAACCCGCGCGCGGCGTATTTCTCACCCATGCCGCTTGCGATCGGAGACTACGCCCTCATCGGCGACTGCCACACGGCTGCGCTGGTGGGATGCGACGGCTCGATCGACTGGCTGTGCTTTCCGCGCTTCGATTCGGGCGCGTGTTTTGCGGCGCTCCTCGGCGACCCGAACCATGGCCGCTGGTTGATCGGCCCTGTGCAGGACGCACGCAGCAGCCGGCGCTATCGCGAAGGCACGCTGATCCTCGAAACGGACTTCGAAACGGATGAGGGCGCCGTTCGCCTCATCGACTGCATGCCGCTCTCCCCCGATCGTTGGGATGTCGTGCGCATCGTGCAGGGCCTGCGCGGGCGCGTCGCCATGCGCATGGAACTCGCAATCCGCTTCGACTATGGCTCGATAGTGCCGTGGGTAAGAAGGGTCGACGACGTGCTCGAAGCGATTGCCGGACCGGATCGCCTCGAGCTGCGTGCCGACGTGCCGGTTCACGGCGAGAACATGAAGACGGTTTCCGAGTTCACGGTCGAGGAAGGCGACCGCATCGGGTTCTCGCTCAACTACCGTGCCTCGAACGAACCCACGGTCCCGCCGTTCGACAAGGAAGAAGCGCTTGCGCAGACCGAAACAGAGTGGCGCGAATGGTCGGCGCGCTGCCGGTACGCCGGGCCGTGGAAGGAGCACGTCGTGCGCTCCCTCATCACTCTCAAGGCGCTGACCTACGGCCCGAGCGGCGGCATCGTCGCCGCCCCGACCACGTCGCTCCCCGAATTGCCCGGCGGCGTGCGCAACTGGGATTACCGCTACTGCTGGCTGCGCGACGCCACCTTTACGCTGAACGCCCTCCTGCTCGCCGGTTATCACGACGAAGCCAAGGCCTGGGGCGAGTGGCTGCTCAGGGCGATCGCCGGGCGGCCCCAAGATCTCCAGACGCTTTACGGCGTAATGGGCGAGCGGCGCCTCGACGAATACGAAGTGAACTGGCTGCCCGGCTACGGCAACGCGGCGCCCGTGCGCGTGGGCAATGCCGCCACCAAGCAATTCCAGCTGGACATCTACGGCGAGGTCATGGACACCGCGCATCTTTCGCGAGCCGCCGGACGCAAGCCCCAGGAAGTCGGGTGGAACATCCAGATCGCCCTGCTGCAGTTTCTCGAGGAGCACTGGCAGGACCCGGACGAGGGCATCTGGGAGATCCGCGGGCCGCGGCGCCAGTTCACGCACTCGAAGATCATGTGCTGGGTGGCTTTCGACCGCGCCATCAAGGATGCCGAAACCTACGGCCTTAAGGCCCCGCTGAATCGCTGGCGCGAGATCCGCGACGCCATCCACGATCAGGTGTGCTCGCAGGGCTACGACGCGGCGCAAGGATCTTTTGTGCAATCGTATGGCTCGCCGCATCTCGATGCGAGCCTGCTGTTGATTCCCCAGGTCGGGTTCCTGCCGCCCACTGATGCGCGCGTGCGTGGAACAGTCGAGGCCATCGAGCGCAGCCTCGTGGTCGACGGCCTCGTCCTTCGCTACTCCTCGCATGCGTCCGAGGCGGGCGTCGACGGCCTTCCACCCGGCGAAGGCACTTTCCTGCCCTGCTCCTTCTGGCTGGCCGACGCGCTGGCGCTGATCGGGCGGCGGGAAGAAGCCCAAGCGTTGTTCGAGCGCTTGCTGACCTTGACCAACGACGTCGGGCTGCTCGCCGAGGAGTACGACCCGCGCACGGGGCAGATGCTCGGCAACTTTCCGCAGGCGCTGACTCACATGGCGCTGATCAATACCGCGCGGCTGCTGTCGATTTCAGAAGCCCATGCGAAGAGCGCAACCGAGGAAGGCGAGCGGCCGGCAGCGGCCTTGAAATGACCGGAGCCGGTGGCAGCAATTTGCCCTGGGGCCCAGTATCCATGCGGGTCTCTGGTGAAAATTGGCAGCAATAGGAATCAGGCATTCAACCCCGGCAAGAGCTTGTCGAGCGTGATCGGGTAGTCACGCACGCGCACGCCCGTTGCGTTGTAGACGGCGTTCCTGCACGCACTACGGCTTATCCTTTGCCTCGAACCCTGAACCCGCCAACGGAATTCCACCCCATGAGAATCGTCGAGATCCGCGAGAAAACCCTCCCCATCAGCTCGCCCATCCGAAATGCGTACATCGATTTCAGCAAGATGACGCTGAGCCTCGTGGCCGTGATCACCGATGTGATCCGCGACGGCAAGCCCGTGGTGGGCTACGGCTTCAACTCCAACGGCCGCTATGGCCAGGGCATGCTCATGCGCGAGCGCTTCATCCCGCGCGTGATGGAGGCCAAGCCTGAATCAATGCTGGACGCCGCAGGCACGCTCGATCCGCACAAGGTCTGGGCGACGATGTTCACCAACGAGAAACCCGGCGGCCACGGCGAGCGCTCGGTCGCCATCGGCACGATCGACATGGCTGTGTGGGATGCAGTGGCGAAGATCGAGGGCAAGCCCCTGTTCCAGCTGCTGGCCGAGCGCTACGGCAACGGACAGGCGAACCGCAAGGTGTTCGTCTACGCGGCCGGCGGCTACTACTACCCCGGCAAGGACGACGAGAAGCTCAAGGACGAGATGCGCAGCTACCTCGACCGCGGCTACTCGGTGGTGAAGATGAAGATTGGCGGTGCGCCGCTCACCGAAGACCTGCGCCGCATTGACTCGGTGCTGTCGATCCTCCAGGACGGCCAGCGCCTGTGCGTCGACGCGAACGGCCGCTTCGACCTCGACACGGCCATTGCCTATGCGAAGGCGTTGTCCCAATACAACCTCTTCTGGTACGAGGAGGCCGGCGACCCGCTGGATTTCGAATTGCAGGCGGCGCTGCGCAACTACTACAAGAACCCGATGGCCACCGGGGAAAACCTTTTCTCCATGCAGGACGCGCGCAACCTCATCCGCTACGGCGGGATGCGCCCCGACCGCGACTGGCTGCAGTTCGACTGCGCGCTGAGCTACGGCCTGGTCGAATACCTGCGCACGCTCGACATGCTGAAGGAACACGGCTGGTCGGCCGCCCGCTGCGTTCCGCACGGCGGGCACCAGATGTCGCTCAACATCGCGGCCGGTCTTGGCCTCGGCGGCAACGAGTCGTACCCCGATCTCTTCCAGCCTTTCGGCGGGTTCCCCGATGGGGTCAGGGTCGAGGACAGCTACGTGACGATGCCCGACCTGCCCGGGATCGGCTTCGAGGGAAAATCGGATTTGTTTGCGGTGATGCAGGCACTGTCGGCATGAAGACGATCTGCTTTTTGCTCGCCGCAGCGTTCCTCCTTCCCGGCGCGGCGACAGCGCAGCAATGGGCGCCCACCCAGCCGATCCGCGTGCTCATCCCCTACGCCCCGGTCGGCACTTCGGACATCATCGGCCGGATCATGAGCGATCGCGTCGCCGCGCGGCTCGGCCAGCCGCTGGTGCTGGAGAACCGTCCCGGCGGCTCGACCCAGATCGCCACCGAGATCGTGGCGAAATCGAAGCCCGACGGTCATACGCTGCTGCTGGTGGCCAATACCTTCATGGTCAACCCGGCGCTGTTCGGCAAGCTCCCTTACGACTCGGACAAGGACCTCACCGCGGTCACTTACGCCGGCGTCACGCCGCATGTGCTGGTCGTGCATCCCTCGCTGCCGGTGAAGAACCTCAAGGAGTTCATCGCTTACGGCAAGGCGAACCCGGGCCGCCTGTCCTATGGTTCAGTGGGCAACGGCACGTCCTTCCACCTGGGCATGGAGATGCTGAAGAAGCAGGCCGGCATCTTCGTCGTGCACATCCCCTACAAAGGCATGGGGCCGGTCCTCACCGACCTCCTCTCCAACCAGATCCAGGTGGCATTTGCCAATACGCCGAACGCGGTGCCTTACGTGCAGTCCGGCAAGCTGCGCGCGATCGCCATAGCGCATCCGTCGCGCATGCCGCAGCTGCCGGACGTGGCGACCATCGACGAACAGGGCATCAAGGGCTTCGAGTCGAATTCCGCCTACATCTTCCTCGCGCCGGGCGCGACGCCGGTCGCCATCCTTGATCGACTGAACGCCGAGTTCGCCGCCGTGCTCAACGAACCTGCGATCCGGGGCGAGCTCACGAAACAGGGCGTCGAGGTCATGGCCAGTTCGCGCGCGGACACCACGTCCTTCATCCGACGCGAGATGGCGAAGTACGCCGAGGCGGTGAAATTCTCCGGTGCAAAGGTGGATTGAGCCCGTCCTCGACCGGCGGGTACGTGCGCTACGGCACTGAGCCGGGCTGGCAAGTTTCCAGAATGGATCCCCATTCTCGGAAATACCATGGACGCGAAGCAGGACGGATCGAAGACCTCCAGTTCGGCTTCGAAGACGACCGTATGGGCGGCGGTAATCGGAAACAGCCTCGTTGCGATCACGAAGATTGTGGCTGCCACATTCTCCGGCTCGGCCGCCATGGCGTCAGAGGCCATCCACAGTGTCGTCGATACCGGGAACGAAGCCTTGTTGCTATACGGGATGCGGCGCTCGCTGCGCCGTCCGGACGCCGAGCACCCGTTTGGGTATGGACGGGAGCTCTATTTCTGGAGTTTCATCGTTGCACTGCTGCTCTTCGGCTTCGGATGCGTGGCGTCCGTCGTCCAAGGCATCGACCAGATCCGGCATCCCCAACCGATCGAGCATGCGTGGGTGATCTACACCGTCCTCGGCCTGTCATTGCTCTTCGAGGGCGGCTCGTGGCTGGTCGCCTTGCGAGGGTTCAATCCCTCGGTTGGCGATGAGGGCTATCTCGCGGCAATCAGGAAAAGCAAGGATCCGCCCCAGTTCGTCGTCCTTCTCGAAGACACCGCCGCGCTGATCGGTATCGCCATCGTCTTCGTGGGGACTTGGGCCTCCGCCTACTGGGGCGAGCCCAGGATCGACGGAGTCGCCTCTCTAGCCATTGGGGTTTTGCTCGGAACAATTTCAGTGGTGCTCGCGCGAGAGAGCAAGGCACTGTTGATCGGCGAGCGTGCGGACCCGGAGCTCCAGGACGAGGTCTTTGCGATCGCACGAGCGACGCCCGGGGTCGTTTGCCCGAATGGGGTGGTATCTACCCAGTTGGCGCCGGACCAGGTCGTTGTCGCGCTCAGTGTGCAGTTCGAGGATCGACTGACGACGCCCGAGATCGAAAACATCGTCGTCGAGATGGAAGCGAAAGTGCGTCAGGCACAGCCACAGGTGCTGATCTTGTACGTGAAACCGCAGTCGCCTGAGGCGTTCGCGGCAGGGCAAAGCCGGATCCGCGGACGACGCACTTGAACGCACCTGCAACGCCCTTCGTGCGCAAGCGAACCGACCGCAAGTGCTTAAGAGCCGTATGTGGTCGCTATGAGCCGAATCCGTCCGTTGCCGGGCGCGTCCCCCCGCGCAAGACGTGGGGCGTGTTCCTGGCCGTGCTCGTCCTCAACTACCTGCTGGTGCGGTCTCTCTTTCCCGATCCGGACGCACCGGTCACCGTTCCCTACACGGTGTTCAAGGTGGAGGCGGCCAAGGGCAACGTGAAGTCGATCTACAGCCGGGGCACCAGCATCGAGGGCAAGTTCGGCGCTGCGGTGACCTGGCCGCAAAAGGGAGGCAGAAGCGCGGACACCTTCACGACCGAGCTTCCGGCTTTCGTCGACCCGGGGCTGGAGAAGTTTTTGATCGACCACAATGTCGAGATCAGCGCGGTGCCGATCCGCCGCGACAGCCCATGGGCGAACCTGCTGCTTGGTTTCGGCCCGGCGATCCTCATCATCGCGTTCTACGTCTGGATGTACCGCCGCGCGCAACAGGGCGGCGGGATGGGCGGCGCGCTGATGGGCATCGGCAAGAGCAAGGCCCGCCGCTACGACCAGGAGGCCGGTCCCAAGATCTCGTTCGACGATGTCGCCGGCATCGATGAATCCGAGAACGAGTTGGTCGAAATCGTCGATTTCCTCAAGGAGCCGAAGAAGTACACGCGGCTGGGCGGGAGTGCGCCCAAGGGCGTGCTGCTGATCGGCGCACCGGGCACCGGCAAGACGCTGCTGGCGAGGGCCGTTGCCGGGGAAGCCGGCGTGCCGTTCTTTTCCATGAGCGCCGCGGAGTTCGTGGAAATGATCGTGGGCGTGGGTGCGGCAAGGGTGCGCGAACTTTTCAAGCAGGCCCGCGAGCACGCGCCGGCAATCATCTTCATCGATGAAATCGATTCGATCGGGCGGGCGCGCGGCCAGATGGCTATCGGCGGGTCGAGCGAGCAGGAGCAGACGCTGAACTAGATCTTGACCGAAATGGACGGCTTCTCCGGACGGGAGGGCGTCATTGTGCTCGCCGCCACGAACCAGCCAGACGTGCTGGACCGCGCGCTGCTGCGGCAGGGGCGCTTCGACCGCCGCGTCGTCGTCAACCTGCCCGACAAAATCGGCCGCGAGGCCATCCTCAAGGTCCACACCCGCAAGGTGCCGCTCTCGGACGACGTACGCCTTGGCGAACTTGCGTCGGCGACGCCGGGACTCACCGGCGCCGACCTGCAGAACCTGGTCAACGAGGCCGCGCTGCTTGCCGCTCGCCGCGAGCAGAACGAGGTGCGCAACAAGGATTTTCTCGACGCGCTGGAAAAGATCGTGCTCGGCCCCGAGCGCCCGCTCCTGCTGTCAGCTGAAGACCGCGAGCGGATCGCGTATCACGAGAGCGGGCACGCGATCCTCGGGCTGGTCGTGCGGGGCGCCGATCCCGTGCACCGCGTCACCATCGTGCCGCGTGGCCAGGCGCTCGGCGTGACCTATCAGCGACCGCAGACCGATCGCTATAACTATCCCGAGGCTTACCTTAGGGCGCGAATAGTCGGCATGCTGGGCGGCCGCGCCGCCGAAGAGGTTGTGTACGGCACCCGGACGACCGGCGCCGAAAGCGACATCGAGCAGGCCACTGCGCTCGCCCGAGGCATGGTCACCCGCTGGGGAATGAGCGACAAGCTCGGCATGGTGCAACTCGCGCAGCGGCAGAACCCCTATCTTGGTGGCGGATTCGGCGGTGACAAGCCGTTCAGCGAAGAGACCGCCCGGATCATCGACGCCGAGGTGCAGAGGATCATCGACGAATGCCATGAACAGGCACGCAGCCTGCTGACCGAGCACCGCAAGTCGCTCGATGCGCTGGTCGAAGCGTTGCTCGCGCGCGAGACGCTGGGCGAGCAGGAGATCCTCGAGGCCACGGGCCTTCCCGCGGCGCCCGACCTCGACAACCGCCCGAAGGTTGCGCGTACGCTGCACGCTTCACCGGGCTCTCAGTAAGCTTGATGAGGCGTTCGTTCTTCACCTGTGACTCATGCCGATATAGCCGTCGCCGCCTTGGAGTTCTTCCGGTCAGTCCATCCCGCATCGAGAATGTCGATGTAGCGGTCGAAACGATAGATCCGGCTTCTTCGACGCCCCGTAGTCTCGCGCAAGATCTTCAAGGATTCCAATTTCTGCAACCAGTCGATCGCCGTGTCGAGGGAAACCTGCAGATGCTTCTCGACCCCACGGGAAGTAATGATCGGATATTGGTAGAGCAGTTTCAGGAGCGGCGCAGTACGCCGGCAGCCGGCAGTCAACTTTTCCATCTCATCCTGAAGGCTCTTGAGACGTTCGGACATCGATACGGCTTCCTTCGCCGTCAATTCGATGCCGAGCAGCATGAATTTGACCCAGCCCTGCCAATCCCCCTGGGAGCGGACTGACATTAATCGCGCGTAATACTCCGCCCTGTTTTCGAGCAGGTAAAGGCTTAGAAAAAGGAGCGGCTTCTCCAGTTTTTTCATCTGGTGAAGCATGAGTGCAATCAGGAGCCGTCCGATGCGGCCGTTGCCGTCCGTGAACGGGTGAACCGTTTCGAATTGGGAATGAACAAGGGCGCAACGGACCAACGGGCTCATCGGGCTCTGGTATTCGTTGATGAAGTATTCGATATTCCCAAGTCCCTGCAACATTTCCTGCGCGGGCGGCGGAACGAAATCGGCTTCGAAGATGCTCGCTCCCTTGCGGCCGATCCAGTTTTGCCGATCCCGGAACGCTCCCGGATCCGCTTCGGGGTCACCCCCGAGGAGGATGGCATGAAGGGTCCTAAGCAGAGCAGGACTGAGTTTTTCAGTCGCCAGCCGCTCGCGGCCTGCGTTATAAGCGCGTACGTAGTTGACCACCTGTGCCACATCTTCGTTGTGGCCCGGGCTCTTCCTGCCAGCCTCGTATTCCAGAACTTCGTCCAGCGTGCAGGAGATATCCTCGATTTGCGAGCTGAGGACGGCCTCGCGTCGCAGGTACATTCCTGCAAACAGATCCGGGCTGGGGACTGCGTCCGCGATTTGTGCCAGCTTGCCGAGATGAAATTCCGCGCTGGTCAGGGCAAGAACTCCCTCTGCATCCAGCGTGAACTCAGGGGTTGGCGGCAAGGGGCTTGGAATGAATGCCAGGTACCCTTCCGGCATTTGTCGTGTCCTCCCCGCGGAGGACTGCATCGGGCTCATTTCGACTCCTTCCGGGAGCGTTTCGGCGGCAGAGTGCTCGATTAATGTATCGCCGCCTGCTTATGCTAATCGTTGTTCTGTATAATTTGTCGATTAATTATCGATCGCCGGAAAATATTAATCGAATAAATCGTTTAAATTCGATTAAAATGCCTCCCAGCCCGCTCCAAGCGGCCCCCTAAAATAACGCTCGATGAAGCTCGCCAGTCCCGCTGCAGCTGAAGGCGCAGTTTCGCCCTCCGCCTCGCACACGCCGATGATGCAGCAGTACCTGCGCATCAAGGCCGACCATCCCGACGTCCTGCTCTTCTATCGCATGGGCGATTTCTACGAGCTGTTCCACGACGATGCGGAGAAAGCCGCGCGGCTCATGGACATCACGCTCACCGCCCGTGGCGCATCGAACGGCAAGCCGATCCGCATGGCGGGCGTGCCCTTCCACGCGGTAGAGCAGTACCTCGCCAAGCTCGTGAAGTTGGGCGAATCGGTGGCGATCTGCGAGCAGATCGGCGATCCGGCGACGTCCAAGGGACCGGTCGAGCGCAAGGTGACGCGCATCGTCACGCCCGGCACGCTCACCGATTCGGCTTTGCTCGACGAGAAGTCGGACAACATCCTTCTCGCGATGACGGCGGACAAGTCGGCGGTTGGACTTGCTTGGTTGTCCTTGGCCAGCGGCGAACTGCGAGCAGCCGAAATCTCGCCGCAGATCCTTGCGAGCGAGCTGCGCAGGATCGGACCAGCCGAAATCCTGGTCGCCGACTCAAGCACCTTCATCGAAGAACTCGGCGGCTTCACGCTCACGCGCCTGCCCGAATGGAGCTTCGAATTCGAGTCGGGCAAGAAGAAACTTCTCGAACAACTGGGTGCTGCGACGCTGGCGGGCTTCGGGTGCGAGGACCTGCAGCCGGCCGTCGGCGCCGCGGGCGCCCTGCTCGACTACGCCCGGAAAACCCAAGGGCAGGCGCTCGCGCACGTCGTGTCGATCAGCACCGAGCGGGCAGGCGAATACGTGCGCATGGACGCGGCCACGCGCCGAAACCTCGAACTGACCGAAACGCTGCGCGGCGAGCCGTCGCCCACCCTCTTCTCCCTCATGGACGAATGCGCGAGCGGCATGGGCAGCCGGTTGCTTCGCCATTGGCTGCATCACCCGCTTCGAGACACGGCCGTGGTCGGCGCGCGCCAGGAAGCCGTCGGGTTGCTCATGGATGCGGCGACCGGACTGTATGGAACCCTGCGGCGGTTCTCGGATGTCGAGCGCATCGCTTCGCGTGTCGCCCTGAAGAATGCGCGTCCTCGGGATCTGTCCGCGTTGCGCGACAGCCTGGCCCTGCTGCCCGAGCTCGTGGCGCAGGTTCCGGACAGCGCCGCACTGTGCATCGATCTGAAAGCCGATCTTGCGACGCCCGAGGACTGCGCGACCCTCCTCACGCGCGCCATCGCGCCCGAACCTTCGGCGCGCGTCATGGATGGCGGCGTCATGGCCGACGGCTACTCGGCGGAACTCGATGAGCTTCGCAAGCTCCAGTCGAATGCGGGCGAATTCCTCGTCGAACTCGAAGTGCGCGAGCGCGCGCGCACGGGCATCGCGAACCTCAAGGTCGAGTACAACCGTGTGCATGGCTTCTACATCGAAGTCACGAATTCGCAGACCGATAAGGTGCCGGACGACTTCCGCCGCCGGCAAACTCTCAAGAACGCCGAGCGCTACATCACCCCGGAGCTCAAGGCGTTCGAGGACAAGGCGCTGTCGGCCAAGGATCGCGCGCTGGCGCTGGAGAAATCGCTCTACGAGGCGCTGCTCGACTCGCTAGGTGCGCACGTGGGCCACCTGCAAAAGATCGCCCGGGCCCTCGCGCAGCTCGACGTCCTCGTGTGCTTTTCGAATCTCGCGAGCCGCAACAGCTGGTCGCGCCCCGAATTCGTTGCCGAAACGGCGCTTGAATTCCAAGGCGGCCGGCATCCGGTGGTCGAGGCGCAGGTCGAGCACTTCATCCCGAACGACACGCGCCTCTCAGCGTCCCGGCAGTTCCTCCTCATCACCGGCCCGAACATGGGCGGCAAGTCGACCTACATGCGCCAGGTGGCGCTGATCACGCTCATGGCGCATGTCGGCAGCTTCGTGCCCGCCAAGGCGGCGCGCTTAGGACCGATCGACCAGATCTTCACGCGGATCGGCGCGGCGGACGACCTTGCCGGCGGACGCTCCACTTTCATGGTGGAGATGACCGAGTCGGCGAACATCCTGCACAACGCCACGGCGCACAGCCTCGTGCTCATGGACGAGGTCGGGCGCGGCACGTCCACTTTCGACGGCCTTGCGCTCGCCTGGGCCATTGCGCGGCACCTCCTCGAGCGCAACCGCGCGCTGTCGCTGTTCGCAACTCACTATTTCGAGATGACGCGCATCGCGCTCGAATACAAGGAAGCGGCCAACGTCCACCTGGACGCGGTCGAGCACAAGGACACGATCGTGTTCCTGCATGCGGTGGAGGAAGGCCCCGCCTCGCAAAGCTACGGATTGCAGGTGGCGGCCCTTGCCGGCGTGCCGAAGCCTGTGATCCGCACGGCACGCAAATATCTCCAGATGCTCGAGGACGCGAGCCTGGCCCGGGGCGGCCAAAGCGACCTCTTCGTCGCGGCGCAGGTGCAGCCCGAGCCCGAGCCCCGGGTCGACCCGCTTCGAGAATCGCTCGACCAGGTGAATCCCGACGACCTCTCGCCGCGCGAGGCGCTCGAACTCCTCTACCGGCTCAAGAAACTGTGATTCGCACGCTTCTTTCAGTCGCGCTCGCTTTGGCCGCCTCGCTCGCGCAGGCGCAGGTCGCCAACAGGACGCCGTTCGCGTTGCTCGGGGACGTGCCCTACTCCCAGCCGCACGCGAACCTGCTCGACGCGATGATCGACGAGATCAATGCCTCCAAGCCCGCCTTCAGCGTGCACCTGGGCGACATCACCGGCGGCAACGGCCCCTGCACCGACGAGTGGTTCGAGGCGCGGGTAAAGCAGTTTGCGCGGTTCCGCGCGCCATTCGTGCTCGTCGTTGGCGACAACGAGTGGACGGACTGCCATCGCACCGGGTTCGACCCCATGGAGCGGCTGGCGAAAATCCGCACCCTCTTCCATTCGCAACCCGTTGCGTTGCCCGGGTTCAGGCGGCAGTCCGCCGACTATCCCGAGCACGTGATGTGGACGCATGACGGCGCGCTGTTTGTCGGGCTCAACGTTCCCGGGAGCAACAACAACCTCGGCCGCACGCCGGAGATGGACGCGGAATACGCCGCGCGCATGAAGGCGGTGAGCGCCTGGATGGACGAGGCCGTCCGGTTGGCCGGGGCGCGCGAGATCGAAACGCTCGTCGTGATGATGCAGGCGAACCCGAATTTCGAGAGCACCCGGCGCACGCCGCCCGGCCGCGACGGCTATGCGGAACTGCGCCGCCTGCTCGAATCGACCGCGGCAAAAATCGGCAAGCCGCTGGTCGTAGCGCATGGGGACACGCATCGCTTCAAGCACGACCGGCCGGTGGCGGGCGCGCCCAACCTCGTGCGCATCGAAGTCGACGGCTGGCCTTGGCTTGGCTGGGTGAAGGTCCGCCTGACGCCGGACCCGGCGAATCCTGCAGTCGTCGAGCGCTTCCTGAATCCGGCGACGAAGTAGCCGGTCAGCGCCCGGGCGCGCGCATCTCCGGGTGCACGACGTTGCCGTCCTCGAGGATCTGCACGCCGTCGAGCGTGACGCTGCAGCCTTTCATCGGCAGGTCCATGTGACAGGGCGTGTCGTTAGTGCCGCCCAACTCGGTGTTCGGCCCGGTGGAAAACAAAACATTGCCGTAAAAGGACAGCGCGTTCATCACGTGCTCGCTGGCAAGATGCCTGGTCGAGGCGAAGTGATGCCAGTTGGCGCGCTCATTGAGCCCCCAGCCAATGTGGGACACCGCATACCCGCGCGGGTCGTTGAAGCCTTCGATGTAGCTGCGCATGAGCGTGGCGTCCATGCCCTCGCCTTCGATTGCGGTCACGTAGCCTTTCGCAATGGTGAGGCGCACCGGCGTCTGCACATAGCGCTTGAAAGCCGCGAAGATGTCGCCGGGCATCAGCACGACCTTCCCCTCGACCGATCCGTCGTTGCCCTGGGTAAACGAGAACCCAGAGGGGAAATGGTCCCAGCGGCCCTTCTCGAACGTGTAGCCGTACTCCGAGATCACCGGGTACTGCGAGAGCTTGTAGCGCACGTCGGTGCCGCCCTTGGACGTGATGTGCAGGTCCTTGCCTTTCATGAGCAGGGCGCGGGCGTATTCCACCCGGCGGCGCAAATCCTCGGTCGGGAACATCTGCTTCAACACGTGGAAAGGCTCCATGACGCGCAGCACGCGCGCGCCGCCGGCCTGGATCTCCGCCTGCTCGCGTGAGAACAAGAGGCCCATCATGTCGATGACGAGGTCGGCTTTCTTCAACGTATCGAGCGCAGCCTGGTTGCCGACGAGCGGGTGGCGGCCCTGGACGCCGGCGACGTTCGCCTGGTTGCGCGGCACGTTGACGTTGAACGCCGTGGCGCCGAGGCTTTGCGCCGCCAGCATGAAGGCCTGCGCGTAATCGGCCCATTCGGCGCCCGCGGTCAGCGTGACGACGACTTCGCCCTCGTGGACCTTGCACAATTTGAGCTCGGCCGTGAAGAGCGCAAGCATCTCCGCATCGACCGCCATTACAGGACTTCCCCGTTGCCATGCAGCGCTTCGAGGTAGCGGTTGATCCGGTGATGGATCACCGATTCGAACTCATGCATGGGTCCGCGCACGAAATACTTGGAGTTGAGCCCGCGCTGGATCGCGCGCACGAGGTCGGAGTCCTCGTCGGCGAATTTGCGCACGAACTTGGCGAGGATGGCCACTTTCTCATCGAACACCGGGCTGCCGACGAAGGACTTCGGCAGGCAGGTCCAGCCGGTGACGCGCGTCTTGTGGGGGCCGAGCGGATAGCAGACGAACGGCTGCACCATGTCGGCCCGCGCGAACAGGTAGAAGTTCGGGCGCAGGAAAGCCGAAAATGCGAACTGCTTGCCTTTCGGGTGGTCCTTGAGCCAGGGCGCGGGCCCGAAGAGCAGTTCGGCGTCCGGCGCCATCGTCCCGCTGACGTATTCCTTGTACCAGCCGTACTTGGTGAACACGAGCTCGGCCAGCGCCTTCTCGGGCTTGTAGGTGCTGCCGCCGAAGGAATTCCGGTGGATGACCTCGACGTGATAGACATCGGCAAGGTTCTCCGGGACGAGCTTCCAGTTGCAGTCGAGCTCATAGCTGTACGTGTCGACCAGCACCGTGTCCTCCGGGTGCACGTAGGCGACCGATTGCCGGTAGTCGTCGGCATCGAGGTAATCGGCGAGCGGTGGCGCCTTCTCGTCGAAGTTGATGAACACGAAGCCGCCCCAGGTCTCCAGGCGGATCGGCGGCAGCTGGCGCGTTTCCGGGCCGACCTTGATGCCGCGCGGACGTGAGGGCGAAACGAGCGCGCCGTCGAGGTCGTAGACCCACGCATGGTAAGGACAGAGGAACTCTTTCGCGTTGCCCGAGCCGATCGCAACCGCAACGCCGCGGTGCCGGCAGACATTGGCGAAAGCCTTGAGCTCCCCTTTGGCATTGCGGCAGACCACGACCGGCTCGTCGACAAGCTCGAACGCCCTGTAATCGCCCGGGTTCGGGAATTCCTCCACGCGGCCGACGATCAGCCAGTCCTTGTAGAAGAGCTTCTGCTTCTCGAGTTCGAAGATCTCGGGCGACGTGTAGTAGTAGGCCGGCAGGTGCCTGGCCTCGGTCACCGGCGCGCGCGTCTGCCTGAGCTCTTCGATGGTGTCCGGTGCCTCGCCGTTCAAAACCGGGTGTTCGGCGCCCATTCGCATCTCCTTGAAACTAAATATTTAGTGTCGTTGATTATCCGCCGGCACCTGGGGCTGTCAACCAAACGGCTAGCCAAGGTAGGCCTTGCGGACGGTCTCGTTTTCCATGAGTTCGGAGGCCTTTCCTTCGAGCACCACCGTCCCCGTGCTCAGCACATACACGCGGTCGGACGCATGCAACGCAAGGCGCGCGTTTTGCTCGACGATGACGATCGTCATTCCTCCGCGATGCAACGCCATGAGCTTGCGATACAACTCATGCACGACGATAGGCGCAAGGCCCAGCGACAGCTCATCCACCAGCAGCAACTTCGGGTCGCCCATGAGCGCGCGGCCGACCGCCAGCATCTGCTGCTCGCCACCCGATAACGTTTCGGCGAGTTGGGAGGCGCGCTGCTTCAGGACCGGGAACAGCGTGTAGACCGCTTCAAAGCGCTCGCGGCGTCGCTGCGCGTTCCTGCTGACCAGGTAGCCGCCCATCGCGAGGTTTTCCTCGACCGTCATGGGTCCGAAGACCTGCCGTCCTTCGGGCACCAGCGCAATGCCCCGGCGGACGATGTCGAGCGGGGCCATCTTCGAGATGTCCACGCCTTCGAACGTCAGGCTCCCCGCTTCGCGGTCGACCAGGCCGAGGATGGACTTGAGCAGCGTCGTCTTGCCCGCGCCGTTCGCGCCGATGACGCTGACCAGCTCTCCCGGGCGCACCTCGAGATCCACGCCCTTCAGCGCGACGATCCCGCCGTAGCGGCTCTTAAGCCCGGAGATCTGCAGCAAGGCTGGATTCATCGCCAAGGTACGCGGCCACTACGGCCGGGTCGTTCTGGATCTGCGCGGGCGTCCCTTCCGCAAGGGACTGGCCGAAGTTGAGGACGAAGATTTCATCCGAAATATCCATGATGAGTTCCATGTGGTGCTCGACGAGCAGCACCGTCACGCCACCGTCGCGGATGCGCCGGATGAAGCTGCCGAGCTGGGAGGCCTCGCCCGAATTCAGGCCGGCCGCAGGCTCGTCCAACAGCAACAGGGAAGGCTCGGTCGCAAGCGCGCGGGCGATTTCGAGCAGCCGCTGCTTACCGAAAGGCAGGTCGCCCGCGCGATCGTGCGCGTTGCCGAGCAGGCCCACTTCATCAAGCAGGCGCGCCGCATGCGCCTCGATCTCCGACTCCTCCGAGCGCGCACGCCCGGTGCGCAGCACGGCCGAAACGAGGCCCGCGTGCGTGCGGCTGTGCCGGCCGGCCATGACGTTCTCGAGCACCGACATGTCCGCGAAGAGCTTGAGGTTCTGGAAAGTCCGCGCGACGCCAAGGCGAACGATCCGGTAGGGCTGCAGCAGGTCGATGCGATGGCCGTCGAACCCGACTTGTCCGGAATCGAGGCGCTCCAGGCCCGTGATCAGGTTGATGAGGGTGGTCTTGCCGGCGCCGTTCGGCCCGATGATCGCCTTGATGCACCCGCGCGGCACGCCGAAGCTCACGCCGTCCACCGCCCGCAAGCCACCGAAGGCCTTGCGGATGTCACGCACGTCGAGGAGCGTTTCGGCCACGCTCAGCCCGTCTGCTTCGCGAGCATGCGCTGCCGCAGGCGGTGCTCGATGCCGCCGCCTATGCCGCGAGGCAGGAACATGACGACGAGGATGACGATGGCGCCATAGATCAGCACGTCGTAGTCCTTCATCACGCGCAGGTATTCGGGCAGCATCGTGAGGAGGATCGCGCCCAGCAAGCCGCCCCACACGCTGCCCGACCCGCCGACGATCACCATCACCACGATCTCGATCGACAGCGTGAAGCCGAAGCTGTCGGGGCTCAGCACCGTCACGTAATGCGCATACAGGCTCCCAGCGAGGGACGCCATGCAGGCGCCGATCATGAATATCATGACCTTGGTGGCCCACGTGTTGACGCCAACGAGCGCGGCGGCCGTCTCGTCGCCCTGGATGGCGCGCAATGACCGTCCGACGCGTGAATCGACCAGGTGAAAGGCGAAGAGCAGCATCGCCCCCACGACCGTCCACACGAGGTAGTAATACGGAAGGTCGCTTGCGATGCGCAGCGACCCGATCCTGAATTCCGGGATGCCCACCAGGCCCGAAGGCCCGCCGGTGAGCCACGCGAGTTCCACGAACAGGATGTAAAGGATGATGCCGAAGCCGAGTGTCGCCATGCTGAGGTAGTAGCCCTGCAGGCGCAGCGCAGCGGCACCGATCAGGCCGCTGATCACCGCGCAAATGAACACTGCGGCGATCATCGCAACCCAGGGATTGAAGCCGTACTTCGTCGTGAGCACGCCCGAGGCATACGCGCCCAGCCCATAGAACCCCGCGTGACCGAGCGAGACCTGCCCCGTGTAGCCCATGACGAGGTTGAGGCCGAGCGCGAGCAGCGCATTGATGCCCGCGAGGATGAGGATGCTCAAGTAGTACTTGGTCGGCAGCACCAGCGGGAGCAACGCAATGATGCAGAGAAACACCGCGAGCGCCGTGCGGTGCGGCAGGCGGTCTACCTGCGAGCGGCTTTTCTTCATCTCAGGCGCGGCGGCGCGCCGCTTTGCCGAGCAGCCCCTGCGGGCGCACGAGCAGGACGACGATCAGGAGCAGGAAAGCGATCGCGTCCTTGTAGGCCGACGAGATGAACCCACCGCCGAGCGACTCGAGCACGCCGAGCAGGAGGCCGCCGACGACCGCTCCCGGGCTGCTGCCCATGCCCCCGAGCACCGCGGCGCTGAAGCCCTTGAGGCCGAGCATCGTGCCGCGATCGAACTGCGTGAGCGCCACGGGCGTGATGATGATGCCGGCCACCGCGCCGACCGCCGCAGCCAGCGCGAACGAATAGGCGGTCATGGCCTTGACGTTGATGCCCACCAGCGTGGCCGCGAAGCGGTTGGCGGCAACCGCCCGCATGGCTTGCCCGGTCGTCGTGCGATCGAAAAACGCGTGAACCAGCACGACCACGACCATCGCCGTCCCGATGATCCACAGCGCCTGCGGCAGGAAGCTCGCGCCGAGCACCCGGATCGGCGTATCGCCCGAAAACGACGGCAGGCCGGCCGCGTCCTTGCCCCACATCAGCATGGCCGAGCCCTTGAGGAAGATCGAGCCGCCGATCGTGATGATGATCATGTTGGTGAGCGACACATGGCGCAGCGGCGCGAGCGTCAGGCGCTCGAGGAGCAGGCCGATCACGGTGACGATTGCAACGGAACCGGCAAAGGCGGCGATCATCGGCAGCCCGGCGCCGAACAGTGCGACCGCCGTCATGCCGCCGAGCATCACGAATTCGCCCTGCGCGAAGTTGATCGCCTCGGTTGCCGTGTAGACGATCGTAAAACCCAGCGCGATCAGCGCATAGATGCTGCCCACCATGAGCCCGGAGAAAACGAACTGCAGGAGCAGGTCGGTGGTGGTCAAGGCTTGTCTCTGAGGACCCTGGCCGCCGCCTTCACGGCTTCATGAATGGACACGTACCCCGTGCAGCGGCACAAGTTGCCGCTCAACGCCTCGCGGATCTCGTCGTCGGTCGGGTCGGGGTTCTCTTCGAGGAACGCGGTGAGGCTCATGAGGAAGCCCGGCGTGCAGAAGCCGCATTGCAGGGCGTGCGCCTCGTGAAAAGCCTGCTGCAGCGGATGCAGCGTCTTGCCGTCCGCGAGCCCTTCCACCGTGCGGATGTCGCTGCCGTCGGCCTGCACCGCGTAAAGCAGGCATGAGCGGACCGCGACGCCATCCATGTGGATCGTGCAGGCGCCGCAGACGCCCTGCTCGCAGCCGATGTGCGTGCCCTTGAGGCCCAGGGTGTCGCGCAGGAAATCGGCGAGGCTGCGCCGAGGCTCGGCACTCGCCTCAAAGTCCTTGCCGTTCACCCGCAGGCGGATTGTCCTTTCGCTCATGCCGCTTCCTTTGCCCGGGCGCACGCCGTGCGCAGCGCGCGCACGACAAGAACGCCCGCCACTTCCTTGCGATACGTCGACGATGCATGCAGGTCGTCGCTCGGCTCGAGCGTGGACGCGATCTCCTGGCCAAGCGCTTCGAAGGCCTTGTCCGCCGGCATCGAGCCGACCAAGCGCTTTGCAAAGCTTGCCGCATCGAACGGGAAGGGCCCCACGCCGCCAAGCGCCAGCCTTGCCTCCGCAATGGTGCCGGCGGCAGAGAGCGTCACCTGCGCCCCGACCGCCACGAGCGCGAAATCGCCGTGCCTGCGGCTGACTTCGGCGAACTCGGCCCCGGTGCGCGCCGGCGCCACCGGGAACCGCACTTCGACAAGGATCTCGTCCTCGGCGAGCGCCGTCGTGAGCAGGCCGACAAAGAATTTCGCCGCCGGGATCAGGCGCTCGCCGCGCGGGCTGCGAGCGACCATCGTCGCGCCCAGCGCGATCGCAACCACCGGCCATTCCGCCGCAGGGTCGGCATGCGACAGGCTGCCGCCGAGGGTGCCGCGGTTGCGAATCACAGCGTGCCCGATGCACGGAACGGCACGCGCGATCAACGGGCAGCGTGCTTGCACGAGTCCGGATCGCTCGACGGCGCGGTGGCGCGTCATCGCGCCGATCGCAATCCCGCCGTCGCGCTCCGCGATGAAGCTGAGCGCGGCGATCCGGTTCAGGTCGACGACCACCTCGGGCCGCAGCACGCGGAAATTCGCCATGGGAACGAAGCTCTGGCCCCCGGCCAGCAGCTTGGCGCCCGTGCTGTGCTTGCCGAGCAAGGCAATCGCTTCATCGAGCGATTGGGGCGCGTAATAGTCGAAGGCGGCCGGTTTCATTGGGTCGGCGTGTGGGACTGGGCGCGCAGCAGGTCGCGCAGCCGGTTGTGGGTCAGCGGCAGGGTGGTGATCTCGACCCCGAGCGGGGCGAGCGCATCGGCCACCGCGTTCGACATGACGGCCGCCGCCGGGACAATGCCCCCTTCACCCGCGCCCTTGGCGCCGAGCGGATTGAGCTTCGAGGGATAGTCCTCGAGCAGGCGCACGACGACTTCCTGCGGCAGTTCGCTCGCGGTCGGCACGAGGTAATCCATGAACGTCGTGGTGAGCAGCTGGCCCTGCTCGTCGAACACGAGTTCCTCCATGAGCGCACCGCCGATTCCTTGCGCCATCGCGCCCACCAGTTGGCCCGTGACGATCTGCGGATTGATCGGACGGCCGACGTCCGAGGCAATGACGTACTTGAGAACCTTGACGGCGCCGGTCGCCGTGTCCACCTCTACGGCTGCAGCGGCGGTACCGAACGCATAAGTGGTTTGCGGCTGCCTGAAGGTGTGGGTCACGTCGAGCCCGCCTTCGAGTCCCGGCGGAAGCGGCGGGCCCGAAGCCACCGTGCGCGCCACCTGCTCGAGCGTGATCGACAGTTCGGGCTGGTCTTCCACGAAGATGCGCCCTTCGTCGAACACCAGCTTTTCCTTGGGCGTTTCCAGCCGCCATCCGGCCACGGCGAGAATCTTTTCGCGCAGTTCTTTAGAGGCGACATGCACCGCGCTTCCGCCCAGCACCGCAACCCGGCTGCCCCAGGCACCGACGCCCACAGGAATCACCGACGTATCGCCCCGGCTCACGGTTATGTCGTCGAACGCGACACCGAGCGCGTCTGCGCATACTTGGGCGAGGGTCGTATCGACGCCCTGCCCGACCGATGCGGCGCCGGTGTAAACCGTCACGCGGCCCGTATCGCCGAGCGCGACCCGGGCGTATTCCCAAGCGCCCAGCCCGGAAGGTTCGCAGTAGGACGCGAAGCCGACGCCGATATAAGTTCCATTTTTGCGCTGCTCCGGCTGCCGGGCGCGAATCCCGACGTAATCGATTTCCTCGAGCGCGCGTGCGAGCGCCGCGCGATAGTCGCCACCGTCATAGACCACCTCGTGGCCATATTCGTAGGTGCCCACGGCGAACGGCATCTCTTCGGCGCCGATCATGTTGATGCGGCGGATCTCCGCCGGATCCATGCCGAGCCTGGCCGCAACCAGGTTCACCGCGCGTTCGCGCACGAAACACGCTTCGTACATGCCCGGACCCCGGTAGGACCCGTGCGGCGTCTTGTTCGTCATCACGCACCGCAGCTCGAACTCGAACGCAGGAAATTTATACGGGCCCGGAAGGCTCGAGACGGTGTGCGTCGGCGCGACCAGGCCGTTGGGCCGGATGTAGGCGCCCATGTCCATCATGATGCGGTCGCGGAACGCTAGGAATTTGCCTTCTGGTGAGAAGCCGATCTCCACGTCGTGCCACTGCTGGCGCGAATGGTTCGTCGCCATGAAATGTTCCTGGCGATCCTCGATCCAGCGCACGGGCTTGCCCAGGCGCATCGCAGCCCACGGGACGAGGAAATCCTCTGGGAAGAATTCACCCCGAAAGCCAAACCCGCCACCGACGTCCGGCTCGACGTAGCGGATGCTTTCTTCCGGCAGCTTGAGCAGGCCCGCCAGCACCTGGCGGGTGCGGTGGATCATCTTCGTGGGACCCCATACGGTCAGGAGGCCGCTCACCTTGTCATGCGAGGCCAGCAGGCCCCGCGTCTCCATGGTCACCCCGGTGTGGCGGTTGGTCGCGAACGAGGCCTTCAGCCGCAGCGGTGCTTCGCGCATGGCTTTTTCGACTTCGCCCCGCGCGCCGCCGAACTGGTCGGCCACGTTATTGGCCGCCGGCTCGTGAAGGATCGAAGTGCCTGCCTCCAGCGCCTTGCGCGCATCGACGAAGGCATCGAGCGTCTCGATTTCCACGTCGATCAGCTCGAGCGCGTCCTCGGCCACATAACGGTTCGTTGCGATGACGATCGCCAGCGGCTCGCCGACATACCGCACCTTGTCGCGCGCGAGCGGCTTCTGGAAAAAGCGCACCAGCTCGGGCTTGGGAATGATGGTGGTCGGGATGCCGTCGACGTCCCCGAGATCGGCCGCCGTGTAGACGGCCGCGACACCGGGCAGTGCTCGCGCCCTGGCCGCGTCGATGCTGACGATCCGGCCATGCGCGACGGAGCTGCGCAGCACGGCCGCCTCGAGCATGCCGGGCTGCGCGAGGTCGCCGACGAAGCGGCCCTCGCCCCGCAGCAGGCGCGCATCCTCCTTGCGCCCGACAGCCCGCCCTACGTAATTCGACAATCGAGCCCCTTGCGCGCTTTAGCCTTGCCCGGCCCGGCTCACTTGGTTGCGAGCTTGAACGCCGCCTTCTCCACTACGAGCATGCGCATGCTGTCGACGAGAAAGCCGTTGTGGTCGGCAGGCGACGTGGTGTAGATGCCCGCCGCGCCCAGGTGCCCCTTGAGGTTTTCGAGTCCTGCACGGATCTTGTCCTTGTCGTCGCCCACCTTGGCCATGATCGACGTGACCGCGGAAAACGCGTCGTAGACCAGCGCGCCGAAGGGGCTCGGAGCCTTGCCGAACTTCTTCTGGAACGAATCGCGGTAATCGAGGATGAGCTTTTTCTGCGGATCGCTGTTTGGGATCTGGTCGATCACGGCGAGCTTGTAGCCGGTGATGAACACGCCCTCGATGGCCTCGCCCGAGAGCTGGATCATGCGCTGGCTCTGGAAGGCCGTCGAATGGATCTGGATCGCGTCGAGCCCGATCTGCCGCGCGTTTTTGACGATGATTGCGCTGGCAGGCGTCGCATTCCAGACGATCACGGCTCGCGCGCCGGCGGCCTTGATGCGCGACAGCTGCGAGGTCATGTCCGAATCGCTCGGCCCGAAAGTTTCCCACGCGGCCACCTCGAAGCCCTTGCCGGGCGCCTGGCGTTCGAGCTCTTCCTTGCCACTGACGCCGTAGCCGGTCGAATCGGCGAGCATGGCGATCTTGGTGATGTTGCGGCCCTTGAGGAACTGGAGCGCAAGCGCGACGGACTGGACGTCGGTGTTGCAGTACTGGAACACCCACTCCTTGGGCGGCTGCGAGATCTTGCCGCTCGCGGCGGGCGCGAGCTGCGGGACGCGCGCCTTTTCGGTGAAGGGAATCATGGCCAGCACGTTGCCGCTGATGCCCCCGCCAATGACCGCCGTCACGTTGTCCTGCTCGTGCAGGCGGCGCAGCGCGGCCACCGCCTTGGTTGGGTCCGAGGCATCGTCATAGATGATCATCTCGACCTTGCGCCCGTTGATGCCGCCCCTGGCATTGAGCTGTTCGGTCATGAGTTCCAGCGTGCTGCGCTGGTCCTCGCCGATGAACGAAGCGCCGCCGGTGATCGACAGCACGGCGCCCAACTTGTACGCCTGCTGGGCGAACGCGGGCGCCGACAGGCCGAAAAGCAGTGCGAAAAACGGCAGGATGAACGTAAATCGCTTCATGGAAATCCCCTTGGCAGGCGCTTGAGAAAAGTGACTTGAAAGTTCGCGGATCCGCCACCCGGAAGGTGGCCCGGCATACATCGAATCGCCGACACAGAATATATCGGACATCCTGCATGTCCAGCAGTTCTTCGATGCGTATATCGCCTCGATTACCTCAAGGCTTATGCAAAAAGCGAATACCGGAAGATGGCCGGGTTTCGCCGAGGTGGCCTAGAACTCAACGCGCAGCACCGAACCGAGCGCGGCAAGAAACCCCTCGAGGTCATCGACCTGCATCTGGTGACCGGCGTTCTGGACCGTGCGGACATCGATCGCCGGCGCGAGGGTGCGGATTTCCTCGACATCGTTATCCAAAATCACGCCGCCTTTTCCGGCACGGATGAGCGCCATGGGGATCGTGATGCGGCCGAGATCGGCGTGAAGGTCCTCCTCGTGAAAGCCGCGATGCGCCTCGATGGCTGCGCGTTCGTCACACGTGTGCAGCCATTGCGCGCGAACACGCAGAAGCGCTTCCGGCCAGGCCGGCATGCCGGGCTTGCGTAACGCAGCCTCCGCTTCCCCACGATTCGCCGCGCGGAGCAATTCGATGACGGCCGGCAAGGGCGAGGGGTACGCGCGCCGCCCGGGGCCGCTCACCGGCGGGTCCGCGAGCACGATGCGCGAGAAGTCGGCTCCGGCCTTCCGGGCCGCGCGAACCGCAATGCGCGCCCCCATCGAATGGCCGAGCACGGTTGGCTTTTCCAAGAAGAGCGCTTTTGCGAATGCGCAAAGATCCTCCGCGCACGCTTCGAGGCCGTAGTCGAGGTGCGGGCCGCTTTCGGACAGTCCCCTCCCGCGTACATCGAGGATATGCGTATCGAAGGCCTTGCCGAGGCGCTCGCCTACGAATCCCCACAGCGCGGCCGGGCTGACGATGCCCGGAACAACGATCAGTGCAGGAAGCGAATCGCCCGCGGCATAGCGAAGGTAGTGCTGGCGGATCCCGTTGGCACGGACGTGCGCGCCATAACGGTAAACGGACGAGCCTTCGGCCATTACCCGGGCGTCCGGATCGCGCCGAGCGCCTTGATTGCGTCGGCTGTTGGCATGACGTCGGCGTACTTGCTCGCCATGTCGAAAAGGTTGACCGCGTGCGAGGCCTGCGAGCGATCGTAGACCGCGTCTTCTGGCACGAGCGCCTTGAAGTTCAAGGAGCACGCATCGACGACCGAAGCGCGCACGCACCCGCTGGTCGTGCAGCCGGTAAACACCAATGAATCGACGTGCAGGCCGATCAGGTAACTCGCGAGTTGCGTGCCGAAAAACGCGCTGGCCTGGAATTTCGGCAGGAGGATGTCGCCCTTCACCGGGGCGATCTCGCGCACGAACTCGTACCCGGCCGCGGGAATGGTCATCACGCCCGGCACCTTGCCTGCAAAGGCCCCCCGGTCGTAAGAGGACTTGGGCGCGATATGCGGGTAGAGCACCGGCCAGCCTTTCGCGCGGAAGAATGCAACCAGCTCCGCGATGCGCGCCACCGCTTTCCAGCCGACTTCGCCGCAGCTCGTCGGGTATTCCTTGAGCGCTTCGCGGATCGGCTTCGGCTGGTGGCCGACGGTGCGATATTGCACGTCGATCACGAGCAGCGCGGGCCTTGTCCCGATGCCGGCCGGCGTGCCAAACCCCGCAAGCCGATACGTCTCGCGGTCTGATTCGGGGATGAGCGCATCCCAGGGGCGTGCGGTCATGTCGGCCTCTCCCAAGAAATCGTTAGACGGGAACCTGCGTCGCGTCGTAATCGTAAATCCAATCGTAGCGGGCGCGGGCCTTGCCGGGGTTCCATTGCGATTCGGCGTAGCCTGCCGCGGTCTTCGGGTCCCCGAGCGCCGGATGGTGGAACGTGCGCTGCATGTCGGCCGAGCCGGCGGCAATCCGCGTGGTCCGGTCGAGCCGCGCGTCCTGGTACTTCAGCAAGGCTTCGGCCGGGTCATTGTATTTTTCGAGGCAGCGCGCGATCACGCATGCGTCCTCGATGGCCATGTTCACGCCCTGGCCGAGGTAGGGGACCATCGAATGGCAGGCATCGCCCAGCAGGCTCACGCGCCCGACCGACCAGCGCGGCAGCGGATCGCGCACGAAAAGCCCCCACTTATGCAGCGACTCCGTGTTCTCGATGATCTCGACCACGTCCGGATGCCAGCCCTTGAAGTCGTTCACGCACTCGGCCACCGAGCCCTTCTCGGACCACGATTCGAGCCGCCAGTCGCTGCGCTCGACCTGCCCGGAAAACGTCATGAGGTCGGTCGTCTGCCAGCGTGCCGGATAGACGGTGACATGCGCGGTCGGTCCGACCCACGTGGTGGCCGTGGCCGCCGTGCGGTGATGCCCGCCCAGCCTTTCCATCGGCACGAGGCCGCGCCACGCCAGCGCATTGGTGAAGCGCCCCGGCGTCTCGCCGAAGGCCTTTTCGCGGACCTTCGAATGCAGGCCGTCCGCGCCGATCATCACGTCACCAGTTGCAGTCGTTCCGTCGGCAAAGTCGAGGCGCACCTTTTCGCCTTCCTGCGCGAAGCCGGTGCACCGCTTGTTGAGCCGTATCACGCCGGGCTTAAGGCGGTTCACCTCGTCGATCAGGATTGCGTGCAGCTGCGCGCGCAGCATGACCAGCGGGGCATGCGCGCGGGGTGAACTGCCGCGCTTGTAGAGCGTCCATTTCTGGCCGGTGTCCCACAAGCGCACCGCGCGCTCTTCCGCTTCGAGGGTCGCCGCGCGCACCTGCGGCTCCAACCCGAGCCCGAACATGACGCGTGCTCCGTTGATCGAGAGCCACAGTCCCGCGCCGACCTCCTTCAGTTCCGCCGCTTGCTCGTAGACGTCGCAATCGATCCCGCGGGCGAGCAATGAAGCTGCGGCGGCCAGGCCGCCGATGCCGGCGCCCGCGATGAGGACATAGGGACGGTTCGTGTTTGGCATTCTCAGGAGCGCAGTGCGAAGGATGGAAGGGAGCGTTCTGGAGAATATAGTATACTTTATTAATGGATTCAGCCAAGCACCTCTACAGCGCGCACGAGATTCGCAGCGACCTGCTCGAAAAGGTCACGGGCTCCGCCGAGTTCGCAAGTGACGTCGTCGTCCCCGGCATGCTTCACGGCCGCATCCTGCGCAGCCCACTCCCGCATGCGGTCATCAAGAGCATCGACGTCTCCGCCGCGCTCGCCATGCCCGGCGTGATCGCGGTACTCACCGGCGCCGACCTTGCAGGCATGAACGCGCACTGGGGCCTTTACCTGCGCGACCGCCCCCTCATCGCGATCGACCGTGTGCGCTATGTGGGCGATCCGGTTGCCGCGGTGGCCGCGGTCGATGAATTCACCGCTGAAGAAGCTCTCGACGCAATCCTCGTCGACTACGAACCGCTGCCGCATGTGACCGACGCCGAAGCGGCCATGGCGCCCGATGCGCCGCTGGTCCACGACAAGATGGACAAGATCACCGATTTCTACTTCAAGGGCGGCACGAACGCGGTCGAGGGCACGAACATCTTCCAGCACTACCAGTACGCGCACGGCGATGTGGACGCCGCCTTCGCGACGGCGCACCGCGTGTTCGAGGACCGCTTCAAGTTCCCCATGGTCGTCCACGCGTTCATGGAGCCGCACGTGGTGATCGCCGACTATCGCGCCGATTCGATCACCTTGTGGAGCGGCGCGCAGTCGCCGACGACGGTTCAGAAAGCGCTCTCGAAGCTGTTCGAGATCGACATCGCGAAGATCCGCGTGATCACGCCGTATGTGGGCGGCGGCTTCGGCGGCAAGTCTTCGGTGAAGATCGATCCCCTTGTGACGGCTTTGTCCTGGAAAGCTAAGCGTCCTGTTCGCGTCTGCCTGTCGGTATCCGAATCGATGCTGACCTGCCGGCGCCTGAGCGCGGACATCGAACTCAAAACGGCGGTGGACGCAGAGGGAAAGCTTCTCGGCAAGTCGGTGCGCGTGATCATGAACGGCGGCGCGTATGCCGACACAGGCCCCGCGGTCGCGGTGAAAGCCGCAACGCGCGCCATCGGCCCCTATCACCTGCCGAACCTCAAGCTGGAGTCGTACGCCGTCTACACGAACACTGTCCCCGGCGCGGCGTTCCGTTCGATCGGCGGCCCGCCGGCCGTCTGGGCCACCGAATCCCAGATGGACATCATCGCCGACGCGATGGGCCTCGATGCGGTCGAGTTTCGCATGCGCAACCTGCTCCCCAGGGGCGGCTCGGTGCGCCCGGACCTGCGCCCGATCGATGTCGACATGGCCACCATGCTCAAGCGCGGCCTGGCGGAGATGGACGCAGCCGGCGGCAATTCGAAGACGAGCGGCGTGGCCGTCGCCGCGAGCGACCCCGGCATCCATGCACTCGGCTCGGCGATCGTGCGCCTCAAGATCGACTGCTCGGTGCTCGTGCTCACAAACACCATCGAACTCGGCCAGGGCGCCCACGGCGTATTGCGCGCGGTTGCCTCGCGGGTCCTCGGCCAGCCGCTTCCCCGCATCAAGGTGGCCACGCCGGACACCGACCTCGCGCCCTACGACTGGGTGACCGGTGCCAGCCGTTCCACCGTCATCATGGGCCTCGCGGTCGAGGAAGCCTGCGCCGAGATCTCGCGCGAGGTCCGCGCGCTGGCCGCCGACCTGTACGGCGGCGACGCTGCGGCTTACGTGCTCGCTGACGGCGGCGTGGCAGGCCCCTCGGGCTTCACAAGCCTGCGCGACCTCATGGTCAAGGCGAACGGCATCGACAGTGGCGAATTCGTGGGGCTGGGCAAGATCACGCCGCGCTACCGGAACGGAGACTTTGCCCGAGCGCCCCTCTTCTGGGAAACGGCCGTGGGCGTGGGCGAAACGAAGGTCGACGAGGAGACCGGCGAAGTGCGGCTCACGCGCTACATAAGCGTGGCCGACGTCGGCCGCGTGCTCAACCGGAAGTCGGCCGAGGGCCAGGATGAAGGCGCCGCCATCCAGGCGCTGGGGCACTCGCTCTATGAAGAACTCGTGTACGAGGACGGCCAGCCCATCAATGCGAGCATGATCGACTATCACGTGCCCTCGATCGACGAGTCGCCGCGCGAATTCCACACTGTGCTGATCGAGAACGGCGACGGGCCTGGGCCGAGCGGTGCGCGCGGCATGGGCGAAGGCGCGATCCTGCCGATGGCCCCGGTCGTTTCGAACTCGCTCGCGCGCCAGTTCGGCGTGCGCGTGCGTGAGCTTCCGCTGACGCCCGAGCGCGTCTGGCGCGCCCTGCGCGACGCAAAGGCCGGGCGCAAATGAACTTCCACATGGACCTCGCCCTGCCCGCGCCGCGCGAGGCGATCTGGCCGATCTTCTTCGATGTGGCGCGCATCGCAAGGCTGATTCCCGGCTGCGAGCAGGTCGAGGAGATCGAGCCGCTGGCCCTCTACAGCGCAGTCATGAAGCAAAAGATCGGGCCGTTCAAGCTCGAAGTGCCTACCGAGGTGAGGGTCGAGGCCGTCCTCGCGCCGGAGCGCGTGCGGTCCCGGGCGAAAGGCCGCGACAAGTTCACCGGCACGACGCTCGATGTGCTCCTCGATGTCGTGCTTGCGAAAGCGGAAAACGACTCGACGCGCCTGACGGTCGACTCGACGCTGCAAGTGGCGGGACGCCTCGCCGCGCTCGGGTACCCCATCGTAAAGAAGAAGACCGAGGAGATCTTCATCGAATTCGAAAAGCGCCTGCGCGCCGAACTGGGCGTGGCCTGATGCTGCCGAAACGATTCCGGCTGCACCGGCCCGAGCGCCTCGCGGATGCGCTGGGCCTGCTTGCCGAGCACGGCGACGATGCCAGTCCCTACGCCGGCGGCACGGAGCTTTTGATCGCCATGAAGGCGCGCGTGCTGAGCTACAAGCACATCGTCGACCTGAAGGGGATCGCGGCCTTGCGCGGTGTTTCGCAGCGCAAGGATGGCGGCCTGTCGATCGGCGCCCTGTCGACGCACCACGAACTGGCGAACCATGCGCTTGTGCGCGCACGCTTGCCGGCCTATGCCGCGTTGAGCGGCAACGTGGCGAACATCCGCGTGCGCTCGAGCGGAACGCTTGGCGGCAACCTGTGCTTCGCCGAGCCGCACGCCGATCCGCCGGCAATGCTCTGTGCGCTGGGCGCGGAACTTGTCCTCGCGAGCCCCGGTGTCGAGCGGCGCATGGATCTGGCCGACTTCATCCTGGGCGAGCTTTCGACCGCTCGCGCCACGGACGAGGTGCTCAAGACGATCGAGGTACCCGGCCTGGCCACCGGAACGCTCGCGGCCTACCGCGCGTTCGGCCATCTTGAGCGCCCGGCAGTGGGCGTGGCCGCCGTGGCCGTGCCCCTTGCGAAGGGTTATGACTGGCGGCTCTGGGTCGGCTCGGTCTGCGGCCGTCCGACGGCGATGACCGGCCTTGCAGGCGCGATGCGAGGATTGCCGGCCCGGGATGCGCTCGCCGTTCTCGTTGCCGGAGCCGGAGAAGCCGCCTCCAAGGTCGAGGCCGACGACGACTTGCGCGGCAGCGCCGAATACAAGCGCCACCTTGTGGGCGTGCTCGCGCGCCGTGCGGCGCAGGCCGCGCTCGGGCTGGAGGAAGCGGCGGCATGAACGGGACCGGAATGAACGAAACGATCGAAACCATCGAAGTGGCCTTCTCGCTGAACACGAAGCCGGCCAGCGCGTCGTTCGAGCCGCGCGAGCTGCTGATCGACGTGCTGCGCGAAAAGTTCGGCCTGCGCGGGGCCAAGCGGTCCTGCGACCTCGGTGTGTGCGGGGCCTGCACCGTGCTGGTCGACGGCCTGCCCTGCTCCAGCTGCTCGACCCTTGCAGCCGACGTGGCCGGCCGGAAGGTCACGACCATCGAAGGCCTCGGCACGCCGCAGGCGCTCGACCCGATCCAGCAGGCCTTCATCGACCACGGCGCCCTGCAATGCGGTTTCTGCACGCCGGGCATGGTGCTGGCCGTGAAAGCGCTGCTCGCCTCCAACGAGTCGCCGACCGAAGACGAGGTCCGCCACTACCTGCACGGCAACGTCTGCCGCTGCACCGGTTACGTCAAGATCATCGAAGCCGTAATGGGCCTCGCAAAAAAACGCGGGGTCGACACTAAAACCATAGAGGGAAATTCCGCATGAAAACGACCAGCAAACTGTTTGCAGCGCTCCTTTTCGCAGTCGGGTTCGGCAGCGCCGCGGCGCAGGAGTATCCGACCAAGCCCATCCGCCTCATCGTCCCGTACGCAGCCGGCGGCGCCACCGACATCCTCGCCCGCCAGATTGCCCCCGGCATGGCCGAGCAGCTCGGCCAGCAGATCGTGATCGAGAACAAGCCCGGCGCCGGCGGCGGCATCGGGACCGCATTCGTCGCGAAGGCGGCGCCCGACGGCTACACGCTCGTGTTCGGCAATATCGGCCCGAACGCGATCTTCCCTGCGATCTACCCGAACCTGACTTACGACCCGGAGAAGGACTTCGCGCCGATCTGCAATGTGGTCAACACGCCCCTGATCCTCGTGACCCGTCCGCAGACGCCGGTGAAGAACGTGCGCGAGCTGATCGCCTACGGCAAGGCCAACGCGGGCAAGGTGTTCTACGGCTCGGTCGGCATCGGCGCCATGTCGCATGTGGCAAGCGAGCTGTTCAACCTCATGGCGGGCACCAAGTTCATCCACGTGCCGTACAAGGGGAGCGCGCCCGCCAGCATCGGCGCCATCTCCGGGGAAACGACGATGTATTTCGGCACCGGACCGGAGATCACCTCGCACATCAAATCGGGCACGCTGAGGGCGCTTGCCATCAGCACTTCCACGCGCAACCCGGCCTCGCCCGACCTGCCCACTGTCGCGGAGTCGGGTCTTCCCGGGTTTGCGGTCGATGTCTGGTTCGGCCTGCTCGCGCCGGCCGGCACGCCCCGCCCGATCGTCGACAAGATCTATCGCGCAGTGGGCGTCGTGGTGAACACGCCCGACGTGCGCAAGCGCTTCATCGACAACAATGCCGTCCCGGCCTACAACAGTCCCGACGAATTCGCCGCGATGATCAAGTCCGACATCGTGAAGTGGGGCAAGGTGGTGCGCGATGCCGGCATCAAGGCCGAATAGGCGAGCACGCCGATGAACAGGCCCGCCGCTGCCCTTTCCGAGCCTGCCTCCGAGCCGGCCTTCGCGCTTGCCGAAGGCGTCGCGGCGCTGCGATACGAGCAGCTCCCCAAGGCGACGGTCTCGTCGGCGCAGCGCCTCGTGCTCGATTCGTTGGCCGTGGCGCTCGCAGGCCGCGGCTGCAAGGATGTGGAGGCGCTCTACGCGCTCGCAACGGAGTGGGGCGGCCATCCGCAGGCCGCCATAATCGGCTCGCGGTCCCGCGTGCCCGCCCCGGTCGCCGCGCTGGTGAATGGCACGATGATCCAGGCGCTCGACTTCGACGACACGCATGATCCGACGGCTGCGCATACCGCATCGACAGTGCTCGCCTCCGCGCTTGCGGTGTGCGAGTTGCGCGGCCGCTCGGGCAAGGACCTCATCGCCGCGACGACCGCGGGCATCGAAATGGCCGCGCGCGTCGGCCTCGCCTGCACCGACACGATCGGCTGGACCAGCACGGCGATCTACGGGGCCTTTGGCGCCGCCGCCGCCGCGGCCCATGCGCTGGGGCTCGACGCGGAAAAAACCCGCCACACGTTCGGCATCGTGATCAGCCAGACCGCGGGGACGACCCAGACGGCGGTCGATTGGCCGCTTTCAAAGCACATGCAATCGGGCTTTTCTGCGCGGGCGGGCGTCCTGTCGGCCCTCCTCGCGGAAAAAGGCGTGACGGGCGTCGAGAATGTGTTCGAAGGGAAGTTCGGGTTTTTCCGGCTTTACAAGGCCGACCGGTACACGACCGCACCGCTCTTCGCGCCGTGGTGGAAAACGTTCCACATCGATGATCTCGCGCTGAAGCCTTATCCCTCGTGCCGGGCCACCCACGCGCCCGTCGATGCGGCGCTTGCGCTCTCACGGGACGTGGACGCTCGAGAGATCGCCGACATCCGTATCGTCGTGCCGCCGGTCGCGCGGCAACTGGCCGGAAAGAAATTCACCGAAGGCGACAACCCCATGATCTCGGCGCAGTTCAGCATCGAGTACACGGTCGCCACCGCCCTGCTCCGCCGCAGCTTGTCGCTTGCGCACTTCAACCTGGAGGCGATCCGCGATCCCGCGATTCACGCGCTCATGCAACGCATGCGCATCGAGACCGGGGAAGGATCGGACTTCGCGCCGGCGACGATCGAACTCACCACCACGTCCGGGAGGAAACTGGCGCACACCGCATCGGCGCTCAAGGGCGATCGCGCGTCCCCGTTGTCGGAGGCCGAGCTTGCGGCAAAAATCCGGGACTGCTTAGCCTTCGCGCCGCATGGTGCCACCAGCCTCGACGCCGGGGGCTTGCAACGCGCGGTCGAAACCTTGCCCGAATCCGATACCAAGTCGCTGATCGCCGCACTTACTCCCGGGGGGGATCCATGAACGCTGCCGTGAACGTCGCGCAAGCCGAGCCCGAAGCGCCGCAGTCGAACCTGCACCGCGTTCCCAAGGTCGATCACGCGCAAAACCTGCCGGGCCATGTGCAGCAGATGCTCCTCGAGGCGATCCTCACCCGTGTGCTCGTGCCGGGCGAAAGGCTGCTCATCGACGAGATCGCCGCGCATTTCGGCATCAGCAAGATTCCGGTGCGGGAAGCCGTCAAGGCGCTGGTCGCGAGCGGGTGGCTGGAATCGCAGCCGCGGCGCGGAACCTACGTCCCGACGCTTTCCGAACAAGAGCTGCGCGAAGTGTTCGAAATGCGCCGCATGCTCGAGCCCTACGCCGCCCGCAAGGCGGCCGAGCGGCGAACGGATGCGCAGCTCGCGGAGTTGCGCGTGCTGATCGCGGAGGGCACCGAATCGATCAAGCAGCGCGACATCCTCATGAATTCGCGCATCAACACCCGCTTTCATACCGTTATCGCCGAGGCCGTGGGAAACCGCATCATCTGCGAGTCGCTCAAGGATCTCCAGTCGCGCATCCGGCGCTACTACGTCGAGATCGACTGGAAGATCCGGCGCGATTCCTTTGCCGAGCACAAGCGGCTCTTCGAGGCGATCCGCGACCGGGATGGCGACCTCGCGGAGAAACTGACGAACGAGCACCTCGATCACGCCGAGTCTTTTGCCGAGCGGCCCACGAATGGAGCATGAAAAAATGAAGTCCTGGCTGAAGGCCGTCCTGCTGGCCGCGCTCTGCGCATCTGCGTTCGGCGCGCGCGCCCAGGAGTACCCCTCGAAGGTCATCACCATCGTCGCGCCTTACCCGGCCGGGGGCAGCATCGACCTCGTCGCCCGGATCATCGGCAAGCGGCTCAGCGAAAACCTGGGGCAAGCCGTCATCGTGAAGAACATCCCGGGCGCGGGTGGCACCGTAGGCACGACGGCCGTGGCGAAGTTGCCGGCCGACGGCTATACGCTGCTGCTTGGGAGCAACGGGCCCAACACGATGGCCCCGAGCCTTTACACAACTCTCGGTTACGACGGGGAAAAGGATTTCGCGCCGATCACGCTGCTTGCCGTGCAGCCGATGATGTTCTGCGTCGACACCGGATCGCCCCTCAAGTCGGTGCGCGATCTCATTGCGCTCGGGAAGACGAAGGACAAGAAGGCGGTCTATGGGACGGCGGGCGTCGGGTCGGCCGCGCATCTCACCGGCGAGCTCTTCAACTCGATGTCCGGCGCGGCGCTCGCCCACGTTCCTTACAAGGGCACGGCGCCCCTGACGCTGGCAATCATCAGCGGGGAAATCCCGGTGGGCATCATCTCGGCCATCGACGCAGTCCCGCAACTCAAGGGCGGCAAGCTGCGCGTGCTGGCCGTTTCGACTTCAAAGCGCTCGCCCGCGGCGCCTGAAGCGCCCACCATCGCAGAGGCCGGCGTGCCGGGATTTCACATGGATGTCTGGTACGGCCTCATGGCGCCCGCCAACACGCCCAAGGCCATCGTCGACCGGCTGAACAAGGAAACCGTCGCCATCCTTGCCGAGCCCGCCATCCGCGCGCGCCTGCTCGAGTTGGGCGCCGAGGCCAGCCCCAACACGCCGGAGCAATTTACCGCGCTGGTTAAAAGCGATATCGCGAAGTACGCCCCGATCGTCAAGATGTCCGGGGCCAAGGCCGAGTGAAAGGCCGCCTGGCGCGCGGCGCCGGCGCCTAGGCCAGCAGGCTCTTGTCCACCATCGCGTGGATGCCCTTGAAGCCATCCACCAGCTGCGTCACCCGCAGATCGCAGGCGAGGCTGCAGAAGGTATAGGCGTCTTCAGGCGCCCAGCCCTTGAGCTCGCCGAGCCACTTGATCATCTCGCGCAGCGCCTGCTTGGCCGCGTCGTCGAGGTCCGGGTCGGTGCCCATCGAGATGTAGTGCGTGGGGGTAACAGCGCGAGGAAAGGTCAGCGACTTGCCCTTGTGCAGGATGAGCTCGAAGGTCCCGCTCATCGCGGTCTCCAGCGCCATCAGGTTCACTTCGCCGTCGCCCTGCACGGCATGCCCGTCACCGGCTGAGAACAGCGCGCCGTCGGCCCAGACCGGCAGGAACAGCGTCGTGCCCGCAACCAGTTCCTTGCAATCGATATTGCCGCCGAACTCGCGCGGCTCCACTGACGACACCGCGCCATATTCCGGCCGCGGCGCCACGGCCATGATCCCGAAGAACGGTTTCAACGGAATCGTCGGGCCGAACGGCAGCTTCGCGGTCATCTTCTCGCGGTCGAGCGGGATCTGCAGGATGCGCAGTATCGGGAAATCTTCCGGCAGCGTGCCGCGCAGCGGCTTGATGCCGTTGTAGGACCAGTCGGTGCGCAGCTCGACTTTTTTGATGCGCACTTCGAGCGTGTCGCCCCTTTTCGCCCCGCGCACTGCAACGGGCCCCGTGAGGATGTGCGGCCCGAGATAGGGCTTCACCTTGTCGAGGATCGCGCGGTGCTCAGGCAGGAGGTCCGTGCGATGGCCGACTTCGCCGGGCCCGCCCGACACGCAGTTCAACGTTACGGTCTCGCCCGAGTCGATCGTGAGGTGGGGTTTGAGCTTTGCGTCGAAGAATCCCCAGTGGACATTTTCGGGCGATGCGGTGAGCGTGTGGTGTGCGGTCATGGACATTTTTCTCCGACTGAATTCTCTTGCGTGGATGCTACCATCGCCGCCCGCATGCAGCCTTCGATCCCAACGGACCCCCAAGCGTGAGCGACAAGAAAATCTATCTCGACTACGACCAGGCCGGGCTCGACGCGCAGTACAACAATCGACTGCGCTGGCCGGACTACAAGGAGCACTTCGCGAACTGGCGCAAGTGGAGCGAGGAATCCTGTGCGAAGCTTCCCTGCCATCGCGATCTCGCCTTTGGGCCGGGCCCGATGGAGAAGCTCGACATCCTCCCGGCGGAAAAACAAAATGCAGCGATCGTCGTCTTCATCCACGGCGGTTACTGGTATTCGCTCGACAAGGCCGACTACAGCTACGTAGCCGAAGGCCTGCGCCCGCACGGCATAATAACGGCGGTCAACAATTTCGGCCTCGCGCCGGATACGTCCATGGACGAGATCGTTCGCCAGAATCGCGCAGCCCTCGCCTGGCTCTGGCGCAATGCGCGCACCTACGGAGCGGACCCGGATCGGATCTATGTATGCGGCCACTCGGCCGGCGGCCACCTGGCCGTCATGCTCCTCGCGACCGACTGGCCCGCGTTCGAGCCGGGACTGCCGAAGGATCTCGTCAAAGGCGCGTGCTCCATTGGCGGGCTCTTCGACATGGAGGCGATCCGCCTGTCCTACCTGAACAAGACGTTGAAGATGAGCGAAGAGGAAGCGCGGCGAAACGAGCCGCTCTCGCAAGCCTATCCGGTGAAGGCCCCGCTTTCGCTCGTCGTGGCGATCGACGAAACCCCCGAGTACCACCGCCAGTCCGAAGCCATGGCGAAGCTCTGGAAAGGGCTCGGGTACCCTGTGGACTTGCTGGTTCCGCCGGGCGTCAACCATTTCGATGTGGTGAACCAGCTGCGCGACCCGAACTGCGAGCTCGTGAAAGTCATGCTCGCGGAAATGCGGAAAGCTTTTAAGCACTAACGAAGGAGAAGCCATGACGAAAACCATTCTCGCCCTGACTGCGGCGCTGCTCGCTGCGCCCTGGGTTCACGCCCAGGACGCCTACCCGTCGAAGCCCGTCACCGTGGTCGTGCCGTTCTCGCCGGGCGGCATCTCGGACGTGATCGGGCGCCCCTTCGCGCATTCGCTCGGCAAGGCGCTCAAGCAGAGCTTCATCATCGAGAACCGCCCGGGCGCCGGAGGCGGCGTCGGCATGGCGTACGCCGCGCGCGCCAAGCCGGACGGCTATACGGTCATGGTGGCCCTCTCGAGCATTTCCGCCATCCCTGCGTCCGACCGGTTGTTCGGCCGACCGCCCTCGTACGAGATCAAGCAGTTCGCGCCCATCGCCCTCATCAGCGCCGACCCCGCCTTCATCGTGGTGCGGGGCGACAGCCCGTGGAAATCCGTCAAGGACCTCGTTGACGCTGCGAAGGCGAAACCCGGCGCGATCCCCTACGGCTCGACCGGCAACTACGGCACGATGCACGTGGGCATGGAGATGTTCACCAACGCCGCGGGCATCAAGATGAATCACATCCCGTACGGCGGCGGGGGCCAGCAGGTGGCCGCGATCCTCGGCAGCCAGGTCGAGGCCATCACGCAATTGCCCGCCACGCTCGCCGGGCACATCGCCGGCGGGAAGCTCCGTCCGCTTGCGACTTTCGCGCCGGCACGCGTCCCGGCCTACCCGGACGTGCCGACGATGAAGGAGCTTGGCTACGCGGACGTGGAGTACTTCGTGTGGACCGGCTTCTTTGCCCCCGTGGGCGTGCCGGCCGACGTGCTTGCAACGTTACGACGGGGCGCGCGCGACGCGGCGCAGGATCCCGAGTTCAGGAGCGCCATGGAGAAGCTGAAGGCGCCCGTCGTGTACAAGGATGCGGACGAGTTTGCCGCTTATCTCGACGCGGACGCCAAGCGCCTGGGCACCGTCATCCAGAAAATCGGCAAGGTGGAATAAGCGCGGCGAACGCCCAAGCAGTGCATGAACCGAATCGCCTACGTCACCGGCAGTAACGGCTTTCTCGGCCTCAACTTGTGTGAGGCGCTCCTCGAACGCGGCTGGCGAGTGCTCGCGCTGCACCGGGCGACTTCCAATACGAGATACCTCAAGTGCCTTGCCGTCGAACCGGTCGAGGGCGACATCAACGACCGGGCCTCGCTCGCGCGCACGTTGCCAAACGCAGTGGATGCGGTGTTTCATGTCGCCGGCAGCACTAACCTGTGGTCGAAAAGAAATGCCGAGCAGGACCGCATCAACGTCGAGGGCACCCGCAACGTCGTGGCAGCGGCGCTTGCGGCAGGCGCCAAACGATTCGTGCACACCTCGAGCATTTCGGCGTGGGGCATGCGATCGGGCACGATCGACGAAACCGACGAGCAACTCGGCCACGTGTCGCCGGTGAACTACCAGCGCTCCAAGCACCTTGCCGAAAAAGAGGTGCTCGCAGGCATCACAAGGGGACTCCAGGCAGTCATTGTCTGCCCGGCTGCGATCATCGGTCCCTACGACACTGCAACTTATGCGCGCCTGTTCCGCATGGTCCACGCCGACAAGCTGCCCGGAGTGCCGCCGGGTTCGCTGTCCTTCTGCGACGTTCGTGAAGTGGCGAAGGCCCACATTGCAGCGGCGGAGCGCGGCCGGGTCGGTGAGCGCTACCTGCTCGGCGGCGAAGATGCGAGTTACATGGACCTGGTCAGGATCATCTGCGAGATCGCCGGAAGGCAGGCTCCGAGCCGCGCAACGCCCGCATGGCTGCTCAAGACGATCGGGTCGCTCGCCGAGTCCGTTGCATCGCTCTCAGGAAAAGAACCGACGATGACCCGCGACGCCGCCACCATGGTGACGCGCAAGCTGTTCTGCAACTGTGAAAAGGCGCAGCGCGAACTCGGTTTCCGGCCGGTGCCGCTCAGGAAGATGGCGGAGGACTGCTACACCTGGATGAAGGTGGAAGGACATCTTGAAATAGCGTAATCATGAACATCCACTTTCGTAGATCGGCCCGCCAAGCGGGCGTCCTGACAGCTCGTATATAAGAAAAGGTATAAACTCTACCAGCCCTCAGGTGGCGAGGCTGAAGAAGTTGCGGATGCGCGCGAGCAGGTCGCGGTGATCGTTGCCATGGTCGGCCGCTGCAGCCGCCGCGTTAGTGAGCTCGTTGTCGTGCTTGCGTGAAGCGACGATCCGGCTGATGTCCTCCGCGATCTGCGGCCGCGACGTAAGCAACCCCTGGAACGAGGCCTTGTCCAGCCGGTAGCACTCGACGTCCGTAGTGGCGATCACCGTCGCGGTGCGCGGCTCGCCGGTCAAGAGCCCCATCTCGCCGAAGAACCCGCCTGCCTTCACCAGGCCCACGCGAAGGCGGCTGCCCTCCGGGCGATCGTGGACGATCTCGGCCTCACCCGACACGATGATGTAGAGCCAGTGGGACGTCTTCCCTTGCCGCGTAATGACGTCGCCCGCGGCAAACGGCGCGTACTGCAGCCGTTCGACCACCGCCGTACGCTCCTCCTCCGACAGGCTCGCGAACAGGTCCACGCCCTTCACGGCCTCGAGCCGGCGCTGCGTGTCACGCTTGCGGACGGCCTGCGCATGCGCTTCATCCTCCTCGACCAGGTGCACCGTCTGCTGCGGCTCGGCGATGCGGATCCCGATCCGCTGGAACGCGGTGAAGAGGTGGATGCGCACCCTCGAATCGGTCGGATCGTCCTCGGCCAGGTTGGTGAGGAAATAGCGCAGGGCGTACCGCAGGTTGCCCTCCTGGAAGCCGAGCAGGACGCAGGACGGCTTGGGCACTTGCGAGACATCCGCGATTTCGGACTCGCGAATCGCTCCTTCGGCGGCGGCGACGACCCGCGCAGGCGGCACGCCCGCATCGACCTGGAAGGCGATCCAGCGCCGCCATTGCAGCGGCCCGCCTTCGCGCTTGCCCAGAACCTGGAACTTGCCCTTCATGAGGACACTGTTCGGGATGACGACGGTTTCCCAATTGCGCGTCTCGACCGAGGTGAAGCGCCACCGGATGTCCGCCACCCGCCCGATCACGTCATCGACCTTGATCCAGTCGCCGACACGGATCGAGTTGTCCAGCTGGAGCGCGAGTCCCCCGAGAACGTTGCCCAAGGTGTCCTGCATCGCGAATGCAAGCACTGCGGTGACCACGGCGGAGGTGGCGAGGATCCCGCCGAGCTCCAGCCCGAACCCTCGAAGGTGGACCAGCGCGAGCACCACATAAGCGCCGGCGATGACCAGGTCCTCGACGATGCGCGGCGTGCGCAGGTGCACGAGCGGCAGCAACAGCCGGAACACCGCGAACCCGAACAGCCTAACCACCGCCACGGAGGTGAGGACGACAAACACGGCGAACAGCACCTCGGCCACGCGCGGGTAGTCCATCGTCTGCACCGAGGCACTCGCAAACTGCCCCGCCATGCCGAACACGAAGAGTGCGAGCGTGTTGAAGTAGGCCGAGCGCTCGTGCGGGCGGAAGCGGGCCAGCAGCACGACGAGGACCAGCACGAGGCCCACGAGCCACGGCGTCTCGGGACGCCAGAACTGGCGGAGCGTCTCGTTCATCCCGTTCATCCGCGCGCACCGGCAGAAAGCACGACGCGCCCAGCTGCGAACTTCGCGATCTCCGCCGTCGAGTAGCCGGCTTCGGAGAGGATCTCTCCGGTGTGCTGGCCGAGCAGCGGCGCGGGCAGCCTTACGTCCGCGGGGGTTGCCGAGAACCGCGTAGACGGCTTCACGTAACGGATCGGGCCTTCGCTCGGGTGCTCGCCTCGCTCGAAGAGCCCGACGGCCTTGAGGTGAGGATGCTCGGGCAGGTCATCCAGCGTGTAGATCGGCGTCGCCGGAATGTCGAGCTCTGCGCAGAGGCGAACCCACTCGGCGGTCGTGCGCTTCCCCGTCGCTTCGGCCATGTCGCGGTACATCTCCACGATGAGCGCGTTACGCGACTGGCGGTCGCCTGCCCCGTATTTTTCCGCGAGGTCTTCCCGACCGGCCGCCTTGAAGAATGCACGCCAGTGATCGGCTGTGTACGGCAACAGCGCGATGTGGCCGTCGAGCGTGGGCGCGGGCTTGCGCCCACCCGAGAGGAGCCGCGCGTAGCCCGCCTTGGCCGGCGCCGGTTCGAACGTGAGCCCGCCGAGATGCTCGGCGAGCATGAAAGCCGCCATCGTCTCGAGCATCGGCACTTCGACGTACTGCCCCTCGCCGCTTCGCTCGCGATGAAAGAGCGCCGCCAGCACCGCATTCACCAGGGCCATGCCGGTCGTCTTGTCCGCGATCAGGCTGGGCACATAGCCCGGCGAGTCACGCCCTTCGCTCGCCAGGCTTGCAAGGCCGCACGCGGCCTGGATGACGTCGTCGAAGGCCGGCTTGTCGGCATCCGGCCCGCCTTCGCCAAAGCCCGTCGCGGCGCAGTACACGATGTCCGGCTTCAGCTTCGACACTTCGCCATAGCCGAACCCCAGCTTCTCGATTGCCGAAACCCGCATGTTGTGGACCAGCACGTCCGCGCCACCGATCAAGCGGCCCAGAACCGCCTTGCCGTCCGCATTCTTCAGGTCGAGCGCAATGGAGCGCTTGTTGCGGTTGATCGCAAGGAAGACCGAGCTCATGCCCGCATGCAGGCTCACGCCGTTCGAGCGCATGAGGTCGCCCTCGAGCGTCTCGACCTTGATCACATCCGCGCCGTAGTCCCCGAGGATCTGCGTGGCGAGCGGGCCGAGCACCACGGAGGTGAGGTCGAGCACCTTCACCCCGGCCAGCGGGCCGCTCATTCGGGTTTGATGCCGGCCGCCTCGGCGATCCGGCGAAAGCGCTCCAGTTCCTCGCGCTGGTATTTCTGCATCGCGGCCGGCGGATAGGGCATCAGCTCTCCGCTGACCGACTTGATGTAGTCACGCGTCTCGCTGGACGCCAGCACTTTTTGCAGCGCGTCCGCGAGCCTGGCGGTGATGTCGTCAGGCGTTTCCGCCCGCACGTAGAACGAGGTCCAGCTGTACGTCACGTACTCGGGGAAGCCGCTTTCCTTGAGCGTGGGTACATTCGGGAATTCGTCATGGCGCCGCTCGCCGGAGACCGACACGGCCCGCAGCCGGCCCGACTTGATGAGCGACGCCGCGCCGCCGAGGTCCACGATCCCGGCGTCGAGCTGGCGGCCCATCACGTCGGTAAAGACTTGCGCGCCGCCCTTGTACGGCACGTTCGTGTACTTGAAGCCTGCCAGTCCCGCAAACCATTCCACCGCGAGGTGATAGCCGGCCGAGTAAGTGCCGATGCTCACGGGCTTCGCACCCTTCTTGGCAATCGACACGAAATCGGCGACCGAGCCGATCGGGCCGTCCGGCGCCGTGACGAAAGCGTTCATGCCGCGCGAGAGCCCGGACAAGGGACGCAGGTCCTTCGCCGGGTCGTAGGGCAGATCCTTGATCACCACCGGGTTGACGGCGAGCGGCGAATTGCTCGCCAGCAGGATCATGTGCCCATCGGCCGGCGCGTTCTTGACGATCATCACCGACACGACGCCGCTGGCGCCCGGCCGGTTCTCCACGACGAAGGGCTGGCCGATCAGCGGCGAAAGCTTCTCGCCGAAAAACCGCGCGCTGGTGTCCGAGCCGCTGCCCGCGGTAAACGGGACGATCACGCGGATCGGCCGGTTGGGGAACTCCTTCTGCGCTTGTGGGAACGCCGGTGCCGCGTAACCTGCCGCGTAACCAATGGCGACGGGAAGGAGCGCGTAAACCAGGTGCCGGATCCTCCTCGAGGCACCCATCTCAGCCGCCCGTGAGCGTCGGCCAAAGAGCATCCGCGCCCTTGGCGGCCACCATCCGGCCCAGCCGCGTCTGCCAGAACGTTTCGTTTCCGAATTCGTCTCGCCAGGACCACAGGCGCCGCGTGACGTAGTGCAGGTTGTGCTCCCGGGTGTAGCCCATCGCGCCATGAACTTGGTGCGCGATCTCCGCGCTTTTTCCGGCCGCTTCACCGATGCGCGCCTTGGCCACGGCGACCATGAATTCATCGGCGGCAGGGTCTGAGGACTCGACCGCGGCATCCGCAGCCGCACCCGATGCGGCGACCTGCCCTGCCAGCACGGCCAGCATGTGCTGGATCGCCTGGAACTTGCCGATCGGACGCCCGAACTGCACTCGCTCGTTGGCATAGTTGATCGAATATTCGAGCGCCCGTTCGAGCGAGCCGGCCATTTGCACGCTGCGCACCAGCGCGCCCTCGGCGAGCACGCGCATCGACGCGTCCTCGAATTTTTCCGACGCGACTACGGCGCTGCCCTTGAACTGCAGCACGGTCCTCGGCTCGCCCGCAAGATTCAGCTCGGTAGCGCCGGCGGCGCCTTCAGTCCTGACGAGTGTGAGCACCTCTTTTCCATCCGCTTCGGCGACGACCAGCGCGTGCTTGCACTGCGCGCCCCAAGGCACGCGCGCAACGATGCCGGCGAGTTTTCCGCCGGAAAGCCTGAGCTTGTCGCCTCCTATGGTCGAGGCGACGGTAATGGCGCCTTCAGGGACCCTGATGCCTGCCGCGGCCAGCAGGCGGCTCGCAAGCATGGTCTCGGCCAGCGGTACCGGCGCCGCGTGATACGCCGTGCGGCGCAGGGCAAACATCGCATCGCCGAACGCGAGGCCCAGGCCCCCTGCGCTTTCGGGAAGCGCCGCCATCGGCAGCCCCACCTCGTCGAGCGCCCCCCACAAGCCGGCCGGCCACTCGCCCTTCTCCGCGGACTCGCGAGCCGGCTTCGCGCAGTGCGTTTCGAATACGCGGTCGATCGTCTTGGCGAGGTCGTCCCGCATGCCGGCGTCCGCATTCATCTGCGTGCTCACCGCAACCCCAGCCCGCGGGCGATGATGCCGCGCAGGATCTCGCGCGTGCCGCCCCGGATCGTGAAGCCGGGCGCGCGCAGCATCGTCATGCCGAGCAGTTCGGCGTAGCTCTCGCCGCGCGCAAGCGTCGGCTCCGTCGGGATCAGGTGACGGAAGACTTCAGGGACTTCGCGCTCGAAAGTCGTGCCGACATCCTTGACGAGCGCGGCTTCGACAGCGGGCTGCGCGCCTTTCTGCAGCTGGCCGGCGATCGAGCTCGACATACGCCGAAGCGTCGCGAGGTGCGCGACGAACCGGCCGATTTCATTTGCCGCACGGTCGTCCGGCTTGGGACCGAGTTCACGGATCGACTGCGCGAGCAGCTGGTAGGTCGAGAGGAACCGGTCCGGCCCCGAGCGCTCGAAGGCAAGCTCGCCCGTGACCATCTTCCAGCCCATGCCGACGCCGCCCATGACCATGTCGTCCGGGACGAAGTACTCGTCGAACACGGTTTCGTTGAAATCGTGGCCGCCGTAAAGGTTGTAGATCGGCCGCACGGTGACGCCGGGCTTGGAGAGATCGACGATGAACTGCGTGAGGCCCGCATGGCGATCCTCTTCCTTGGGCGCGGTGCGGGCGAGCGCAATCAGGTAGTGCGAGCGATGCGCATTGCTGGTCCACACCTTGGTGCCGGTGATCTTCCATCCGCCCTCGGCCTTGACCGCGCGAGTGCGGACAGCCGCGAGATCCGAGCCTGAATCCGGCTCGCTCATGCCGATCGCGAAGTAGCAAACGCCAGCGCAGATCTTCGGAAGGATTTCCGCCTTTGCGCGATCGCTGCCGTTGCGCAGGATCTGGTTGCCGCTCTGCCGGTCCGCGACCCAGTGCCCGCCCACGGGCGCGCCCCCGGCCAGCATCTCCTCGGTCATCACGAATCGCTCGAGCGCCGTGCGCTCGTGCCCGCCGTATTTCTTCGGCCACACCATGCCGATGAAACCGCGCTCGCCGCATTTCTTGCTGAAGGCGGCATCGAACGAGGACCACGAATTCTTGCTCGGCGTGAAGGCGCCGCTCGCAACCTCGCCTGCGATGAAGTCACGGACCTCGCGCCGCACCGCAACTGCGGCCGGTGGCAGCCGGACCGGTTCGAAATTGAATTGGTGCATGGTGCCTCCCTCGCTTTTTCTCCGAGCGCTTCTCCGGATGGCCCAATATAGCCGAGAATCCGGGAGGACAGCGGCGGGGCCTCGGCCACACCATCGAACCAAACACTAGAACGCGAAGGAGAAGGCATGAGCGAGGCAGTGCTTTACCAACAGGACGGCGGCGTGGTCACCCTTACGCTGAACGAGCCGGACACACGCAATGCGATTTCGGCGGCCATCGTCGATGCGCTCGTCGGATACGTCGACCGCATCAACGCCGACCTTACCGTCGGCTGCGTGATCCTCACCGGCGCGGGCGAAGGGTTCTCGTCAGGCGGCAACGTGAAGAACATGAAGGAGCGCGCGGGCCTGTTTGCGGGCAGCCCGGCCGAGATCCGCCGCGGCTATCACTCGGGCATCCAGCGCATCCCGCTGGCGCTTTACAACCTCGAGGCGCCCTCCATCGCCGCGGTCAACGGCGCAGCGGTCGGCGCAGGCTGCGACTTGTCGACGATGTGCGACATCCGCATCGCGGGGCGCAGCGCTAAGTTTGCCGAGAGCTTCCTGCGCGTGGGCCTCGTTTCAGGCGATGGCGGCGCGTGGTTCCTGCCCAAGGCCGTCGGGATGTCGAAGGCCTACGAGATGACTTTCACCGGAGATTTCCTCGATGCGGAAGAAGCTGCGCGCATCGGCCTCGTGTCGAGGGTCGTGGACGACGACCAGCTCATGATCGAAGCGCGCAAGCTCGCAGGCAAGATTGCGGCGCAGCCCGTTCACTCGCTGCGCCTCACCAAGCGCCTGCTGCGCGATTCGCAGCAGGTGGCGTTGCCCATTGCGCTGGAGCTCGCCTCGAACATGCAGGCACTGGTGCAGCACACCAAGGACCAGCACGAGGCGGTCCTTGCCTTCAACGAGCGGCGCAAGCCCAAGTTCGAGGGCCGTTAGTGCGCACGGGCGTCTACAGCTACCCGGCCACTCGCCGGATCTCATACGGCACCGGGTTCGAGGATGCGCTTGCGCGGGAGCTCGAAACGGAACCGTCGCGCAAAGTCTTCGTGCTTGCGAGCGGCACCCTGGAACGCGAAACGGACCTCGTTCGCCGCGTCGAGAAAGTGCTGGGCGCCCGGTTTGCGGGGCTGCATGCACGAATCGGCGCCCACACGCCAAGAACCGATGTTGTCGCCGCAGCGAATGCGGCCCGCGCGGCGGGGGCCGACCTGCTGCTCACGCTCGGCGGCGGTTCGGTGACCGATGCTTCCAAGATGGTCGCCATCTGCCTGGCGAACGACGTCACTGAAGCAGCGCACCTCGACGCCTTGCGCGTGAAGGTCGGCGCGGACGGCAAGCAGGTGCGGCCCACCTACAAGGCGCCAACGGTGGATTCGGTGACCATCCCGACGACGCTGTCTGCCGGCGAATTCTCGGCTATTGCAGGGTGCACCGACACGGTTCGCCACGTGAAAGAGGTGTTTGCGCATCCCAAGGCGGCGCCGCGCACGGTGATCCTCGACCCTGCGCTCACCGTGCACACGCCGGAGTGGCTCTGGCTCTCGACCGGCATCCGGGCGGTCGATCACGCGGTCGAGGACCTGTGCTCGTCAAGCGCCAAGCCGTTTTCCGATGGGACGTCCTTCCATGCGCTGCGGCTGCTCGGAAAAGGATTGCGCGCCGTGAAAGCCGATCCCGGCAATCTCGAAGCGCGCCTCGACTGCCAGCTCGGGTGCTGGATGTCCATCGTCGGCAGCAGCGCAGGGGTCGAGAAAGGGGCGAGCCACGGGATTGGCCACGTGCTGGGCGGCACCGCGGGTGTACCGCACGGCTACACGTCCTGCGTGATGCTCCCGCACGTGCTGCGATTCAATGCGCCGGTGAATGCGGAGCGTCAGAAGCTTGTAAGCGAAGCGCTCGGGCGTGCGGACGTGCCTGCGGCAGAAGTGCTTGCCGACCTGATTGCCGAGCTCGGGCTTCCACGCACTCTGCGCGAGGTGAACGTCCAGCCGAACCTCCTCGACCGCATCGCCGAGGAATCCATGCACGACCGCTGGATCCACACGAACCCCCGCAAGATCGAGGGACCGCAAGTGGTTCGCCAGTTGCTGGACGCCGCCTGGTAAGCAGTTTGGCTGTAGGTCGATTCCTACAAACATCAGCTTTCCGTCCTACAGCGGTTGACGCGTGGCCATGGAATATTTACACACCGGACCCCTCGGCCCGGCGGCCACCGTGGGAGCGACGTCATGAACACCCAAGCGTATGAATCGATTGCGCAGTTTTGTGTAGAGCAATACGGCAATTTCGATCCCCAAGCCTGGAAGCGACGCAGCGCCGCCGACCGGAAGCTGGTCGCGGTGACGGCCAAGTACCTCTCGATGACAAGCTGGTTCGGGTACGGCTCGGAGCTTGAGGACATCGCGAAGGAGATCGACGAGGCGCTCGTCGACAACACCGAATTCAACCGCGAGCTGGGCGCCATCGGCCTGGACCTGGCCCTGTTCTCGGCGTCCGTGCGCTGCGGGATCGCCGCCCGCAAAGGGCCTGCCTCGCTCAAGGCGCGACCGGAACGCCCGGCGTTGCACGCGTAGAGCGAACCAAAGGAGACCGTCATGTCCAGCACGCTGGATCCCGATAGCTTCTCGGAGAAGAACACGCCGCCCCTCAAAGGACACGACATCCGCTCGCTCGGGCCGAGCGACAGTTCGGATTCCGGATCGGACCTCGCCGGCCAGGAGTCTGAGGACGGCGTGCCGGTGGATGCGGACACCGACCGCTATGGCACCGGCGAGCGCGTTTCGGTAGCCGAGGGTGCACCCGACTCTGGAGACGTCAACGCGGACATTGCGCCCGACCGCATCGTGACTGCACAGGAAGCGGGCCTGGGCGGTGGTCTTGACCAGGCGGAGGAAGCGCAGCTGGGCATCACGGACGAAGAGCTTTTCGACAACCCGGACGACGACGAGTCCATGCTGCCGGATCCGAAGACGAGCAAATCCAGGCGGTAAACGTACCGTTACCGGTACATAAACTGGCTTGAGACCCGCCCGGCGCTTAGGTCTACGAAAACGATTTTCAGGGATTCTCGGCTTGGCCGAAGCGAAAGCTCGACGCCGTGACACCGCCGAAAAGGTTGTCTTCGTGGTAGACCACGTCGGCCTTCTCGTTCTCCGCCGCTCCCACCGCAACCATCAGCGGCACCAGGTGATCCTCCTGCGGATGCGCTTGCCGCGCGGCGGGCGCCTCTTCCCAACGCAGCAAACGGTTCACTCGCTGTTGGGGATCCGAGCCCACGAGTGTTTCCTGCAGCCACTTGTCGAAAGTGCTGGACGGATACCTGGCGCCTGGGCCGAACGCGCGCAGGTTGTGATAACTCAGGCCGCTGCCCACGATGAGGACGCCTTCGTCCCGCAACGGCGCGAGCGCGCGCCCGAGCGCCAAATGCTCGGCCGGGTCGTAGCCCGACTTGAGGGACACCTGCACGAGCGGCACGTCGGCTTGCGGGTACATCACGACCATCGGGGTAAACGTGCCGTGGTCGAACCCCTGCTGCGGGTCCAGCCGCGCCTGCATGCCGGCCGCGGTGATGAGGTCGCACGCGCGCGTTGCCAATTCAGGCGAACCCGGCGCGCTGTATTTCACGTGATAGGTGTGCTCGGGAAAGCCCGAGTAGTCGTACACCATCGGCGGATTTAGGCTGGCCATTACGCTGAACTGGTTCTCTTCCCAGTGGCCCGAGATCATCAGCACGGCCTTGGGCACGGTGCCGATCTGGCGCGGGATGTCCTTGAGCGACGCCTCGAGCACATGCAGCGCCTTGCGCCGGTCTTCCATGTACGGCCACGGCCCGCCGCCGTGCGAGATGAAGTAAGTGGGAAGTCGGGACGAGGCCATGAAGTGCTCCAAGGAGATCTTTACCAGATTGTGCTCAAAGCCCGTGAAATCAAGGCCGGGCCGGTTGAGCTTTCGTAGCCGCTCGCCTTTCCTGACCTCGCCCAAGCGCCAGGGCCAGCGCGAGCCACACGGCGCTGACCGGGACTGTCAGGAACGAGATGGCAGAGAGTTCCAGGCCGAGGCCGCGCAGCGCTGAGAACAGCCACCCGCTTGCCGCGTCCGCGCCGCGGAACACGACGATGTCGATCACGTTCTTCGCCTTGTACTTCTCTTCCCGGTCGAGCACGGTGAACAGCACTTCGCGTGCGGGATTGGACAACGCGAAATTCGTGGCCCGCTGGACGGCCTGGAAAGCGATCACGACGAAAAGCGCAGGCGTCAGGGAAAGCGCGATGAACCCCAGCACGAACACGAACGGCAACGCCGCCGCGGCCTTGCCCACGCCAAAGCGCGCAATGAGGCGCCCGGTCGCGAAGAACTGCACGAGGATCGTGAGGATGCCGATCGCAAGGTCGATGGTCGCGAAGATCCGCGTCCTCACGGCCGGATCGTCCGAAGCCGCTGCCACGATGTTGGCCTGCTGGAAATACAGGAAGGTGCCGGCAAGCGACAAGAGCGAAACCCAAAGCGCGATGCCACCGAGATAGGGTGAGCGCAGCACCATGGCAATGCCGGAGAGCCATCCGCCACCAATCACGCCCGACTCCTTCCCGCGCACGTCCGCCGAAACTTTTGGCGCTGCGGCCTCCAGGCGATGCGCGCACACCACCGCGAGTTCCAGCAAAACCGCCGCGACGATCAACAGGTTCACCGGTCCGAGCGGCACGGCAAGGCCGACGGTGACGAGCGGTCCGAGCAGCGCGCCGGCCGAGCCGCCCGCCGCGATGAACCCGAACAGGCGCTTGCCCTGCTCGCTCACCCACAGGTCGGCCATGAAAGACCAGAACACGGAGACCGCGAAAAGGTTGAACACGCTGATCCACACGAAGAACACGCGGGCCACGTGCACTTTCTCGATGTTGAGGGTGAGCAGCACCCAGAACACGGCAATGTTCAGCACGAAGAAGTGGTACACGAGCGGCACGAAGCGCTTCCTCGGCAGCCGCGCAACCACCGCCCCGAAGACGGGCACGGCCGCGAGCATGACGACGAACGTCGCCGTGAACAGCCACTGGAGGTTCTTTACGCCGCCTGCGATCCCCATCTCGTCACGCAGCGGCCGCAGGACGTAATACCCGGCGAGGAGGCAGAAGAAATATGCGAACGACCAAAGAAGCGCGCGAGCCTCGCCGGGCCGCACGTTGACCATGCGGGCGAGCCAGCGCTCAAGAGGCGCTCGAGCAGCGTCGGTCGGGTCGGGCACTTGCGGATCTCCGTAGGGGCAGCGTAAGGGGCTGGCCTCCTACAGTAACAAAACCCGGCCGCGTTCCGTCCTGCTATTTCATCGAGTAGGAGAAGTCGTCGAACAGGGTGACGCTGTCGGCCTTGGTCCAGACGCCCACCGCGCCGGCTTCCTTGATATGGGTGTCGTCCTCGACGATCCAGAGTTTCCCATCGAGGATTACGCGAATCCTGGTTCCGGAAAATTCCGCGCGAAGCGTGTGCCATGCATTGCCGGCGACCGGGGCATCCACGTACTTGATCGTTGTCCGGATGCCCTGCTTCGTATAGTAGAGCGACACATTGTTTTCGTTGGCGTTGGCGCGTGCTACGTAATACGTCTTCGCGTCCTTCCACCGCCACACCACGCCTCCGGCCTGGTCCTGCTTTCCCGACACCGGCTTGAATTTGGTTTCGACAAAGCCGTCTGCAAACGACACGTCCTTCTTCACTGCCCAGGGATAAGTGCCCGCCCCGGACTGCTTGAGGACGTTAGGCTTGCTCGGCGCGGTCGGGTCGGCGACAACGGCCCACTTGGGCGAACCCATCCCGGTTACGCCGGCTTCCCAGCCGGGCGGCAGGGTGCCAACCGGCACGGTGTCGAAACTCTCGTTCTGCGCAATCGCGGTCATGGGCGCGAGGCCAAGCGAGAACCACAAGATGAAATTACGCATGGATTGACCTCTCTCATGATTTGGCGAACAACGCTGCGTTGTGGACTTCGGCCCGAGCCGACCTGATCCACGCGTACAAGGCAGCATTTGAATTTGCCGTGTCCATGAATCCCCTAGGTCTTTTCCTGCGAGTAAGCGGAATAGAACATGTCCATGATGCGCATTGCCTCAGACAACAGCGCATCGTCGTTGCGTGCCCTCTCCTTTGCACCTTTCAGGATCGTCTCGAGCCCCCTGGCGTCGGGAACAGGAATGCCGCCGACGTCGAGGAAATGAATGGCACCGGCGATCAAGGCAAGGCCGGAATTGCCTTCCAGCCCGAAGCTGGTCATGAGGACCTCGAACGTGACCCGGTTGTCGACGTGCGTGAATTCGGCCCCGTCGAAATCGAACCCGACCGCGCGACGTGGGCAATCCTTCGGCCGTGCCAGCCACAGGAATTTCGCTTCCCGATCGATGAACCGCTTGATGAGCCACGCGCTGGCGATCCGGTCGACCCAAAGGTCCTGCCGCGTCGCCCAGGTCCGCTTCTGGAATTTGGCCCGGTCGAGTTGGCGCAAGCGTCTTTTGGATGCGCGCGGCTCGGTGCCCGAGTAAGTCTCGTCGTACGTGCGGATCAATGCGCCGACCGCTTCGGCCGCCTGCAGCTTGCCTTGCCCGGGGAAAAAATCGATCTCGCCGAGCCTGGCGACGGCACGCTCGAAGCGGTCGATGGCCGTCTTGGCTTTTCGCGCGCCCAGCCGCGGCAAGTCCTTCTTTGCCGCCGCCACCTTCTGGACGAGCGCCCCGTAGTCCTGCGTACGGTCGAAAAGCTTACGGATGTCCTCCGATTGCTCGGCCGTCTTCGGTTTGAGCTCGACTGTCATGGCGAATCCGCCGGCCGAACGGATCTCCGATTCGAGCGACGCCAGCCCCGCGCTCCCGGGCGTCCCGGACGGCAGCACATACAAGCCGTCGCGCAGCACGCCGCAGCCGGTCTCCTTCAGCGCACGCCATACGCGCATGCGCATAGTCGAATTGCGCGTAGGGAGGCTCAGCACGAGGGCGTCGAAAACCATGGTCTTGTTATATATATCACATAGAAGTGACATAAAAACATATTTTTGTTGACACCACGAAATCGCCGGCGTAACGTTCGGTCCGTGAGTTGTTCCGGCCGGCATGGGCGGTGCAACCAGCCGGGTCAATGCACGCACCCGGCACGCCAAGACGCATCCCGTCTCAAGCGCTGCTCCTGATCCCTCGCGGGAAGGAGTCGCTTTGAGCACCGCAGTCGCACCCAATCCAACGTTGCTGTTGTCGCGGTCCCAGGTGGAACGCCTGCTGACGCCCGACCGCTGCATCGCCGCCGTGGAAGACGCATTCCGTCGGCATGCGCTTGGCGAAGCGCCCGCCCCCGGCATCCTGGGCATGCATCAGGGTGAAGGAAGTTTTCACGTCAAGGCGGCTTTCCTCGACGCCGACCGTCCTTACTTCGCCGCGAAGATCAACGCGAACTTTCCGCAGAACGGAGTCCGCCACGGGCTTCCCACGATCCAAGGCGCGCTTGTGCTCTTCGACGCGGAAACCGGCGTGCCGCTTGCCATCATGGACTCGATGGCCATCACCGCGCTGCGAACGGCCGCCGCGACCGCAGTCGCCGCAAAGTGGCTTGCGAGAGAAAACGCCGCAACGGCCTTGATCTGCGGGTGCGGAGGCCAGGCCGCCGCGCAGTTGCGTGCGCTGCTCGGGGTCCGCAACCTGACGCAAATCAGCGTGTACGACCAGGACGCGCAGAAGGCGGTGAAGTTTGCCAGCGCACTTTCCAGCGAAACGGGGCGTTCAGTTACACCGATCGCCGAACTATGCGCAGCGGTTGAGAACAGCGACATCGTTGTCACCTGCACCACCTCGGACAAGTACTTCATAGAGAGGCGGATGGTTCGCCCTGGCACTTTCGTCGCCGGAGTGGGCGCGGACAACGAAAACAAGCAGGAACTCGATCCGCAGCTTCTTGCGCACAGCAAGCTGGTGACCGACCTTACGGCGCAGTGCTCGAAGATCGGCGACCTCCATCACGCCCTCGACGCCGGGGCGATGTCCGCAAGCGACGTTCATGCGGAACTCGGGCAGGTCGTTGCCGGACTCAAGCCCGGCCGCGAGAGCGCAACCGAAATTACCGTGTTCGATTCAAGCGGCACCGCGCTGCAGGACGCAGCTGCGGCCATCGCCGTGTACCAACGCGCGCTCGCAGCCAGCGGCGCGACCTTCAAGCTCGATTCCTGAACCACCCCACGAAATGGAGAACCCATGTCCTACCAACTGAAACAGATCTATTGCCGTCCCTGGACCCTCAACGGCCTTTCGCTGAAACTGATCGAGAGCCACTACGAGAATAATTACGGCGGGGCGATGCGGCGCCTGAACGCCCTCACCGAGGAGCTGGCCGCAACGGACTTCGAGAAGGCCCCGGGCCATGTGATCAACGGCCTGAAGCGCGAGGAACTCATTGCGCTCAACTCGACGCTGCTTCATGAGCTGTACTTCGCCTGCCTCGGCGGCGAAGGCCACATTACGCCCGGCATGAGCGCGGCGCTTGCCCGCGATTTCGGCTCATACCAGAAATGGAAGGCTCAGTTCCGCGGGATGGCCTGCGCGCTCGGAGGCGGCTCAGGCTGGGTGCTTCTCAGCTATGTGCCGCGCGACGGTCGGCTCATCAACCAATACGCATCCGACCACAGCCAAGGGATCGCAGGCGCGATCCCCATCCTCGCGATCGACATGTACGAGCATGCGTATCACATCGACTTCGGCGCGAACGCGCCGGCATACGTCGACACGTTCTTTCGAAACCTCGACTGGTCCGCAGTCGAAGGCCGGCTGGAAGACGCAACGCAGGTGGCCCCGCCGCGCCCACTCATCCAGAAGGAATTCGGCGACCTGCCGGGTCTCGGCGTGGAGGAAGTGCGCGAGATGATGCGCGAGGGCAAACCCGTGCAGCTGGTCGACGCGAGGCCACGGCATTTCGTGTCGCGGCAGCAGGACATCGCGGACGGTGCGACCTGGCGCGATCCGGAGCGCGTGCAGGAGTGGATGGGGGAACTGTCCAAAACCGATCCGGTGATCGTGTACTGCGCCTATGGATTCCACGTTGGATGCAAGACCGCCATCACCCTTCGCGATGCGGGGTTCGACGCGAGCTACATGAAAGTCGGCCACTCGGGATGGAGGGCGGCCGGCGCGCCGACCAAGATGTTCAAGTAAGAAAGTGCACTGTGGGCCGGCCTTGGCAATCGCAAGGCCGGCCCAGCCGGGTCAAGCTCCAGACACCCGGTCCGAAAGACGATCTCGTCCAAGCGCTGTTCTTTTTCAAAAGGAAGGTGTGTTCATGGACATGATCTACGGCAGGCGAATGATTGGAAACGTGCTTTTATCGGTGACGCTTTCGGCCATGGCCGGATGCGATTCAGGTCGAATGACGGGCATGCACCAGGAAACTGGGGCGCCAACCCAAGCCGAGTCCGCGTTGATGAACTCCCGCATCGACGAGTCCCGTGGCCGTTTGTGGGTGCTGACCACCGAGGGCGTCGATCTTTATGAATCGCGCCAGCGTCGCAAGCTCGCGCATTTCGACATCCCGAACTGGATCTGGGCACGACAGCCTTATGCCTGCCCGCCGGACCTCGCGCTGAGCCCTACGGGCGAAGTGCTGATTACGAGCAACGTTGTACCCACGGTGTGGCGGCTCGATCCGTCGATTCCGGTCATCACCCGGCACGAGCTCGTTCTTATGGATACGCCAGGGCAGGAATTCGGGTTCACTTCGCTCGAGTACTCCAAGGCACAGGAGGCCTTTATCGGCGTCAGTTCGGTAGGCGGCTCGGTTTGGCGTGTCGACTCGCTCCTGCGGGAAGCGAGCCGGATGCCCGAGGCGCAGGCGCTCTCCAAGGCGTGCGGATCCAAGGCGGGTTAACCTCGGGAAAATGGCTTTGCACACTTCATCGCACGTCAACCGCCTGCTCGTCGCCAAGGGCCTTCGCGCTTTTGGCGACGGCTTCGTGAGCCTGCTGCTGCCGCTCTACCTGCTGGAGCTTGGCTTCAGCGCCCTCGAGGTGGGCGTGATCGCAACGACGACGCTCTTCGGGTCCGGCCTCCTGACCCTCATCGTCGGGCTGCATGCCTACCGCTTCCATTACCGGACGCTCCTGCTCGCAGCCACCGTGCTCATGGCGGCCACGGGACTCGGGTTTGCTTCGCTCACCGGCTTCTGGCCGCTGCTGCTGGTGGCGCTGATCGGCACGCTCAATCCGTCGAGCGGCGATGTGAGCGTTTTCCTGCCGCTCGAACATGCGGTTCTCTCGCGCGTGGTCGAAGCGAAGAATCGGACCAGGGTTTTCGCCCGCTACAGCGTCGTCGGGTCGCTCGTTGCGGCTTTCGGGTCGCTGGCCGTCGGCTTTCCGCAGGCGCTCGCAGGCAAGGCCGGGCTCTCGTCGATCGCGGCGATGCAATGCATGTTCGTCCTGTACGCGGTGCTCGCAGGCGCGTCTGCGCTTGTATACCGGGGCCTTCCCAAGGCGCTCTCGGGCGACGAGCACAAAGCGCCGGCACCGCTGGGAAAATCGAAGAAGATCGTCTACACGCTCGCCGCGCTCTTCAGCCTGGATGCGTTCGGCGGCGGCTTCGTCGTGCAGTCCATGGTGGCGCTCTGGCTGTATCAGCGCTTCGACATGTCGCTCGCTGCGGCAGGCGTCGTGTTTTTCTGGACCGGCCTGCTCTCCGCGCTCTCTTACCTCGCCGCGGTGCGCATCGCCGACCGGTTTGGCCTCGTCAACACGATGGTGTTCACGCACATCCCGGCCAACCTGTGCCTGGTCGCGATCCCTTTCGTGCCGAGCCTCGAATGGGCGGTGGCCCTGCTCTTCATCCGCAGCGCGCTTTCGCAGATGGACGTGCCGACGCGCAGTTCGTACGTAATGGCAATCGTATCGCCCGAAGAGAGGCCGGCGGCCGCGAGCATTACGTCCGTGCCGCGCAGTCTTGCCTCGGCTGCCAGCCCGTTTCTCGCCGGGTACTTGTTAGGACTCTCGCCTTTCGGCTGGCCGCTGATCGCCGCCGGCGGCCTGAAGATCGTCTACGACCTGCTGCTGCTCGCGATGTTCAGCAAGATACGGCCGCCCGAAGAGGATTCACGCTAAGCCGAAAGCCTGGGCGAGCAGCTCGTACGAGCGATGCCTCGGCGCCGTGTCGAACGTCCAGGTCACGACGACCAGTTCGTCGAGCTCGAGGCGCCTCGCGAGCTCGTTCAGCTTGTCCCGGACCTGCGCACCGGTGCCGACGAACGCTTTCGATCGGAGGCGTTCGACGACCGAGCGGTCCGCATCGGTATACGGATACGCCGCGGCTTCCTCTGGCGAAACCAGCGGCGTGCGCAGCCCTTTCTCGAAGCCGATGCGCCAGTGCTCGCGCGTCTGCAAGAGCCTGCGAGCCTCTTCTTCGGTGTCCGCCGCCAGCGCCCACACGCAGATCGTGGCTTGCGGCTTCGGATGGTCGATGCTCGGCCGATAATTTTTCCGGTACAGGTCCAGCGCCTGTTCCACCCCGCGCCCATCCGTAAAGAAGTAGGCGAAGGCATACGGCAGGCCGAAATGCGCCGCGAGCTGCGCGCCATAGTCGGAGCTGCCGAGGATCCAGAGTTCCGGCCGAGTCGGCCCGAGCGGATGCGCCTTGATCGCGCGAAACGGGTGGCCCTCCTGCAGCGGCACGCCCCGCAGCCACGCCTGCAGGTCGATCACCTGCTGCGGAAATTCGTCCGCCGCGTTCGCATAAGGATTCAGCGCCATCGCAGTGAGCCGGTCCGAGCCCGGTGCGCGCCCGACGCCAAGGTCGATCCGCCCCGGGGCAATGCCCTCGAGTACGCGGAACTGCTCGGCCACTTTCAGCGCGGAGTAGTGCGGCAGCATCACCCCCGCGCTGCCAACGCGGATGCGCTCGGTCGTTGCCCCGATTGCGGCGATGAGGATCTCGGGCGCCGTGCCGACGATGCTGTCGCTGTTGTGGTGCTCGGACACCCAATAGCGGTGGTAGCCGAGGCGGTCGCAGTGCTGCGCGAGCTCAATGCTCTCGCGGATGGCCGCGCTTTGCGGGCGGTTGTTCGAGCTGGTGGATTGGTCGAGGACAGAAAGTTTCATAAGGGGGTAAGTGTAAACTGCCCGCACACAGGAGAACCGCATGGCCACAGTGAAGCGAAGCGTCTGTCCTCTCGACTGCCCGGACACGTGCAGCCTTTCGGTCACCGTCGAAAACGACCAGGTGACCGCCGTGCGGGGGTCGGATGCCAATCCCCTCACCCATGGCGCCGTCTGCGCGAAGGTCACCAACTACTATCCGGAATTCGTGCACGGGGCCAACCGGCTGCGCCACCCATTGAAGCGCATCGGCGCCAAGGGCGAGGGCAAATTCGCGCGCATTTCCTGGGACGAGGCGCTCGGCCTCATCCATGACCGCGTACGCGGCGTGATTGCAAAGCATGGCCCGCAAGCCGTGCTGCCGCTGAACTACGCGGGCCCCCACGGCATGCTCGCGGGCGATTCGATGTCGCTGCGCTTCTTTCACCGCTTAGGCGCTTCCCTGCTCAGCCGCCGCCCATTGTGCGGCGGGGTTCGCGGCGAAGCCTACGCGGGCACGTTTGGCGCCACGCCCGGCACGCCGCTCCAGCAGGTGAGCCTCTCCAAGCTCATCATCGTGTGGGGCAACAATGCGACGGCCTGCAACCTGCACCTGATGCGCCATATCAATGTGGCGAAGCGTGCGGGCGCCAAGCTCGTCGTCATCGATCCGAAGCGGGTCAAGGTCGCCGAGCAGGCACACCTGCACCTGGCGGTTCTGCCGGGAACCGATGTGGTGCTTGCGTGGGCTCTCGCAGTTGAACTCGAGCGCCTCGGCGCCATCGACCAGGCGTTCGTCCAGCAACATGTGCTGGGGTTCGAAAGCTTCATGAAGAGCGCGCGTGAATACCCGCCGGAAGTCGCCGCCGGGATCTGCGGCGTGACGGCCGAAGAGATCCGCACGCTCGCCCGCTGGTATCACGAGGCCTCCCCTGCGGTCATAGCGTGGGGCAACGGCCTGGAGCGCAACCAGAACGGCGGCTCGGGGTTGCGCGCCATCGCAGCACTGCCCGCGCTCGCCGGAAAATTCGGCGTCTCGGGCGGCGGCCTGGTTGGCGGCGCCGGCAATGCCTTCCCCAAGACGGGTGACGCCCTCGCCCGGCCGGACCTCGTACCGCCTGGCACGCGCACGCTCAACATCATCGACGTGGCCGGCGCGATCCTCGATGACAAGCTCGACCCGCCGCTCAAGGCGCTTTTCATCTACAACCACAACCCGGTGATCGTGCACCCGGACCAGAACCGCATGAAGCGGGCGCTCGCGCGCGAAGACGTGTTCGTCGTGGGGATCGAGGTCGCGATGACGGACAGCATGGCTTATGCCGATGTCGTCCTTCCGGCCTGCACGCACTTCGAGCACGCGGACGTCTACGCCGCCTACGGGCAGCAGTACCTGCAGCGGGCGGACGCCGTCATTCCTCCGGTCGGCGAGAGCCTGCCGAACACGGAGATCTTCCGCAGGCTGGCCTTGCGCTTCGGGTACGACGATGCCGCCTTCAAGGCCGATGACCCCGCTCTCATGGATGCCGCGCTCGACCGGGCCGATCCACGCATGAAAGGACTGCGCCCGAGCGAGCTCCCGACCGATTCGGCGCTGCGCATGGAATACGGTGGCGAGGAACCGGTGCTCTTCGGCAACGTGCTGCCGCGCACGCCGAGCGGCAAGATAGAGCTCGAGTCTGCGGTGCTGGGGGCGCGCTACGGCTCGCCGCTGCCGACTTTCCGGCCGGTGACCTCCGCGTTTGCACTCACGCTGATCACGCCTGCGTCGGATAAGCGCACGACTTCGACCTTCGGCGGGCTTGCGGCGAACGACGCGACGCCGGCGCTCGAGATGCATCCGGACGACGCCAAGGCGCGCGGCCTGCTTCAGGGTGCCTGGGTAAAAGTGTGGAACGACCTGGGCGAAGTCCACCTGCCGCTCGAGATCACGGATGCGATCCGTCGCGGAGTGGTCTGCTCGGAGAAGGGCGCTTGGTTCAAGACCAGCCGCAACGGCCAGACGGTGTCGGCGCTCGCCCCGACTCACAAGGCGGACTTGTCCGAGGGCGCCTGCTACAACGATGCGCGGGTCGAAGTGGCTGCGCTCTAGCCGCCCCTCGTTATACGAGTTTTGTTATACGAACTCCCCGGAGCGCCGCTCGCTGATTGGCTCTACGGAAATGAATTCCATAGATTAGGTGCGCACTGCGATGTAGGCCTTGACCTTGGCTGCATCCGCATCGATCACCTCGAAGCGCTGGGGAAGCGACTCAATGTTCTCGTAACCGGCCGGCCGGTCGGGCTCCCGCCCGAGCGCTTCCTGGATCGTCTCGGAGAACTTGGCCGGCTGCGCGGTCTCGAGGCAGATGAGCGGCACGCCCTCCTCCCGGTACTGCAGGCCGACCTTGATGCCATCGGCCGTGTGCGTGTCGACGATGACGCCGTAGTCCTCGTGCAGGCCACGGATCGTGGAGATGCGGTCGGCATGCGTGCTCGAGCCCGAGCTGAAGCCGGTGGCCGCGATCATGTCGCGGAATTTGTCGCCCGAAAGGTCGAACGAGCCGTCCGAACCCAGCTGCGCCCATAGCGCATTCAATCGGGTGCTGTTACCGCCGAGGATGTCGCTCACGTACCGCTCGAAATTCGACGCCTTGGAGATGTCCATCGACGGGCTGGAGGTCGCATGCACCTCGCTGCTCTTCCTCACGCGATAGCGCCCCGTGCGCATGAACTCGTCGAGCACGTTGTTCTCGTTCGTGGCGAGGATCAGCCGCTTGATCGGCAGGCCCATGCTGCGCGCAATGTGGCCCGCGTAGATGTTGCCGAAGTTACCCGACGGCACCGAAAACGTGACGACCTCGTCATTGGTCTTCGTCGCGGCAAAGTAACCCTTGAAGTAATACACGACCTGTGCGGCGACGCGCGCCCAGTTGATCGAGTTCACCGTGCCGATGCGGTGCTTCGTCTTGAAGGCGGCATCGTTCGAGACGGCCTTGACCATGTCCTGGCAGTCGTCGAACACGCCTTTGACGGCGAGGTTGAAGATGTTGGCGTCGTGCAAGGAAAACATCTGCGCGGTCTGGAAGGGACTCATGCGCTGGTGCGGCGAGAGCATGAAAACGCGGATGCCTTTCTTGCCGCGCATCGCGTACTCGGCTGCGGACCCGGTGTCCCCGGAGGTCGCGCCAAGGATGTTGAGCTCCCTGCCCTCCTTCGCCAGCACGTACTCGAACAGATTGCCCAGCAGCTGCATCGCCAGGTCCTTGAACGCGAGCGTCGGGCCGTTGGACAGGCCGAGGATGTGCAGCCCCGGCTCGAGCGTGCGCAGCGGCGTGATGTCTTCGCTGCGGAAGATGTCCTTGGTATACGTGCGGTTGACCATGGCTTCCAGGTCGGCCGCAGGAATGTCGCCCGCGAACTTTGACAGGAGCGCGAACGCCAGCTGCGGATAGCTCATCGCCCGCATGGCCTTCAGTTCCGGCAGCAGGATGACCGGATACCGCTCGGGAACGAACAGGCCGCCGTCCGGCGCGAGCCCTTCGAGCAGGATCGAAGTGAAGCTGCGCGGGTTTCCGCCCCCGCGGGTGCTGACGTAGCGCATTACAGGAGCTCTTCTAGGCGGATGCGCGTGACCTTGCCGACCACCGTGCCGAGCTGCTCGATTTTCTGGATCGCGCCGTCGACGTTCTTTTCGATTGCACGATGCGTGAGGAGGACGATGTCGACGCGGCTCTCGCCTTCGGCGGGCTCCTTCTGGACCATCGCTTCGATCGAGATCGAAGCGTCCGCAAGGATGCGCGTGAGGTCCGCCAGCACGCCGGGCTTGTCGACGACGCGCATGCGCAGGTAATAGGACGTTTCGACTTCGCCCATCGGCAGGATCGGGATGTCGGACAGCTGGTCCGGCTGGAAGGCGAGGTGCGGCACGCGGTGCTCCGGGTCCGCGGTGATCAGGCGAGTCACGTCGACGAGATCGGCAACGACGGCACTGGCGGTCGGCATGCTGCCTGCACCTGCGCCGTAATAGAGCGTCGGCCCGACGGCATCGCCTTTGACGAGGATCCCGTTCATCACGCCTTCCACGTTCGCAATCAGTCTCTTTGTGGGGACGAGGGTCGGGTGCACGCGCAGCTCGATGCCGGCCTTGACGCGCTTAGTGATGCCGAGGAGCTTGATCCGGTAGCCGAGCTGTTCGGCGTAGCGGATGTCATCCGCTGTCAGCTTAGAGATGCCCTCGGTGTAAGCCTTGGAGAATTGCATCGGAATTCCGAACGCGATGGCCGACATGATCGTGAGCTTGTGCGCGGCATCGACGCCCTCGATGTCGAAGGTCGGGTCGGCTTCCGCATAGCCTCGCTTCTGCGCTTCGGCCAAGACTTTGGCGAAGGGCAGGCCCTTGTCCCGCATCTCGGAGAGGATGAAGTTGGACGTGCCGTTGATGATCCCTGCGATCCACTCGATGCGGTTGGCCGCCAGGCCTTCCCTCAGCGCCTTGATGATCGGCACGCCGCCCGCGACCGCCGCCTCGAAAGCCACCATCACGCCCCTCTTCTGCGCCTCGGCGAAGATCTCGTTGCCATGCGTGGCGAGCAGCGCCTTGTTCGCGGTGACGACGTGCTTGCCGTTGCGGATGGCCTCGAGCACGAGCTCCTTGGCCACCGTATACCCGCCGATCAGCTCGATCACGATGTCCACATCCTTCGAGCGCACAACTTCGAAGGCGTCGCCGATGACCTTGGCCTTGTCCTTTACGATGCCGCGCGCATGGTCCGCAGCCTTGTCGGCAACGACCGTGATCTCGATTGCGCGCCCGGCGCGGCGCTTGATCTCGTCGGCATTGCGGCCGAGCACTTCCCATACCCCGCCGCCGACCGTCCCGATGCCAAGCAAACCGACGCGGATAGGTTTCAGTGCAGCTTTCATTTGATGAGCCCGTCTTTTTTGAACATTTCGCGCACGCCGCGCACGGCCTGCCGCAGGCGGTGCTCGTTTTCGATGAGGGCGATCCTCACGTGGTCGTCCCCGTAGTCGCCGAACCCGATGCCCGGGGACACGGCGATCTTGGCGTCCTCCAGGAGCTTTTTGGCGAATTCGAGCGACCCCATGGCCGCATACGCCTCGGGGATCTTCGCCCAGACGTACATCGAGGCCTTGGGGTTCTCGACCATCCAGCCGATGTCGTGAAGGCCCTTCACCATCACGTCGCGGCGCTTCTGGTACTTGAGCCGGATCTCTTCCACGCACTCCTGGGGCCCGTCGAGCGCCACGATGGAGGCGATCTGGATCGGGGCGAAGGTGCCGTAGTCGTGGTAGCTCTTCATGCGGCCCAGCGCGTGGACGAGCTCCTTGTTGCCGACCATGAACCCGATCCGCCACCCGGCCATGTTGTAGCTCTTCGACATCGTGAAGAACTCCACCGCGACGTCGCGCGCGCCGGGCACCTGCATGATGGAGGGCGCCTTGTAGTCGTCGAACGTGATGTCGGCATAGGCGAGGTCGTGCACCACCAGGATGTCGTGCCGCTTGGCCAGGGCCACGATGCGCCCAAAGAACTCGAGTTCGACGCACATCGCCGTCGGGTTCGAGGGGAACCCGAGCACCAGCATCTTGGGCTTGGGGATCAGCTCACGGATCGCGCGCTCCGCCTCGGCGAAGAAGTCCACGCCCGGCGTCATTCTCACCGAGCGGATGTCCGCGCCGGCGATGATCGCGCCGTAGATATGGATCGGGTACGAGGGATTCGGCACCAGCACCGTGTCGCCGCGCTCGAGCGTCGCGAGCATCAGGTGGGCCAGGCCCTCCTTCGAGCCGATCGTGACGATGGCCTCGGAATCGGGATCGAGCTCCACGCCGTAGCGGCGCGCGTACCAGTCGCAGATGGCGCGGCGCAATCGCGGGATGCCTTTCGACACCGAATATCCGTGCGTGTCCTGGCGCTGGGTTGCCTCGACCATCTTGTCGACGATGTGCTGGGGGGTAGGGCCGTCCGGGTTGCCCATCGAAAGGTCGATGATGTCTTCGCCGCGCCGCCGTGCCGCCATCTTGAGCTCGGCGGTGATGTTGAACACGTACGGCGGCAGACGCTTGATCCTGCTGAACTCTCGCATGGCGATCCCGGGGCTTAAACCACTGAAAAAAAGATAGAATTCTACGCGACCGGGGTCCCTCCCTCAATTCGCGGATCGCTTCTTGAAGCTGCATGCATCAGGCCTCACCAGCCTCAACACCTTTACCGGCTACGGCGCCGGATTCGTCCTGGTCAACGACGTCCGCCACGAGGCGAACATCGTCGTGCTGCCGGAGCTTCTCGTGCCGTGGGACGCTCCTGGCTTCGCAAGTCTCGAGGCAAAGCACTTCGAAGCGATCGCGGCGCTGAAACCGGAGGTCGTCCTGCTCGGCACCGGGGAGAAACTGCGCTTTCCCCATCCCCGCCTGTCGCGCGCGCTGGCGGAGGCGCGCATCGGCCTCGAGGTGATGGACATCCAGGCGGCTTGCCGCACCTACAACATTCTCATGGCCGAGGAGCGCAAGGTGGCTGCCGCCCTGCTCTTCCAGTAGACAACATGACCGATTCGCTCGGGTTTCGCCGCAAGTTCGCCGTTCTCATCCCGTCCACCAACACGAGCGTACAGCCCGAGTTCGATGGCATGCGGCCGCCCGGGGTCACCAACCACGTAAGCCGCATCAAGATCCCGAACGATCCGCTGCATAACGACGAGGATTTCAGGAAGCTCGTCGAGAACATCGCCGCCGCGCAGCTCGAAGCGGTCGACAGCGCGATGAGCTGCGAGCCGGACCACATCGTGCTTGGCATTTCCGTGGAGACGTTCTGGGGCGGCCTCACCGCGAGCCGCAAGCTGAACGCGGAGCTCGAAGCGCATACGAAGCTCGGCGTCACCGGCGGCGCCGAGGCCTGCGCGACCGCGTTTTCGAAGCTCGGCGTCAAGCGCATAGCCGTGATCACGCCCTACTTCCCCGTCGGGGACAAGAACGTAAAGCAGTTCTTCGAGGAGTCCGGGTACGAGGTGAAAAGGCTCAAGGGACTCAAATGCGCGTCACCGGTGTTGATTGCGCATGTGCAGCCTGAGGAACTGAGGGCTGCGGTTGAAGAGGTGGACGCAGACGATGTGGATGCGGTGATCCAGGTGGGAACGAACCTGGCGTTTGGCGCGCTAGCGGCGAAGATGGAAGCCGAGAGAAAAAAACCGATCCTTGCGATCAATACGGCGATTTACTGGCATGCGCTCAGGAAGAACGGGATTGGGGATAAGGTGAGCGGGTGGGGACGTTTACTGGAAGAATTTTGAGTGATCCATCCTACGAAAAGCAGGCTCCATTGAAACTCAACGATTAAGAGAAAAGCACCATGACCCGCAGATTCAAGGACCTCTCCCCCTCCGAAATGACCGATGCCCAGCGCAAGGCTTACGACGCCATCGTCTCAGGCCCGCGCGGCGGCGCCCGCGGCCCCTTCAACGCGCTTTTGCGAAGCCCTGATTTAGCAGACCGCGTGCAGCGGGTCGGCGAATATGTGCGCTTCAACAGCTCGCTCCCGGCACCCCTGAACGAGCTTGCAATCCTCGTCGTCGCGCGCCACTGGAGCGCGCAATACGAGTGGTACGCGCACAGCAAACTCGCGCTGGCCGCGGGACTCAGCGCAACGATCGTCGACGCGATCTCGCAGGGCAAGCGCCCATCGGCCATGCAAGCCGACGAATCGGCGGTCTACGAATTTTGCAAGGAGCTGCACGAGACCAAGGCCGTGAGCGATGCAACGTACGCAAAGGCGCTTGCGCAATTTGGCGAGGCGGGCGTGGTCGACCTGCTGGGCGTGTCGGGGTATTACACGCTGGTGTCGATGATCCTCAACGTCGATCGCCACCCGTTGCCCGAGGGCGCAAAGCCGTTGCCCCCATTGGAATGAAGCCCTCGGGATTCTAGAATGAATTCCTCGGCCGATCAGCGGTCTGCATCACGAAAAGGAAATATTTGCCGCGGAGGCTTGCGGTCCCGAATAAAAATGGGTCCAATGAACTCATCGCAAGCCAACTGCAACGAGGGGTTTCGAGTAACCAGGCATGCTAGGTAAACCCGTCAAGGATTTCACCCTGCCATCGACCGGTGGCGCGACTTTCAAGCTGTCCGAGCACAAAGGCAACAAGCTGGTGCTCTACTTCTACCCCAAGGACAACACGCCCGGCTGCACCACGCAGGGCATGGGCTTTCGCGACCACTTCAAGGACTTCCGAAAGTCCGGCTGCGAGATCTTCGGCATCTCGCGCGACTCCGTTAAGTCCCACGAAGGGTTCAAAACGAAGCTGGGGCTGCCTTTCGAGCTGTTGTCGGACGCGGATGAAGCGGCCTGCGCCCAGTTCGACTCCATCAAGATGAAAAACATGTACGGCAAGAAGGTCCGCGGCATCGTGCGGAGCACGTTCGTCATCGATCCCAAAGGCGTGCTCGTGCGCGAATGGCGCGGTGTGAAAGTCCCAGGCCACGTTGAGGAGGTACTCAGTTTTGTTAAAACCCTATGACCGCAGAACCAGCGCCGACGAAAGCCCCACACCCCAGGACGATGTTCATAGCGAGTCAGAAGCCTCCACTCCCCCCTCTCCCTTGACCAAGAAACCTTCCCGCACCGCCCGCAAGACCGTCCCGAGCAAGCTGTTCGTGCTCGACACAAACGTGCTGATGCACGATCCCTCGAGCCTCTTTCGCTTCGAGGAGCACGACGTCTACCTGCCGATCGGCACGCTGGAGGAACTCGACAACCACAAGAAAGGCCTGTCGGACGTCTCGCGCAATGCGCGCCAGGCGAGCCGCTTCCTCGACGAGATCATCTCGACGATGGCCGGCGGCACGGCAGGTGACATCAGCAAAGGCATCCCGCTGACGCCGAAGGCCGGCGAGGCACCGGCCGGGCGCCTGTTCCTGCAGACGGAAGCGATCTCGGCGGACCTTCCCGTCACGCTCCCGATGGGCAAGACGGACAACCAGATCCTCGCCGTCGTCAGCCACCTGCAGAAAGCCAATCCGCGGCGCGAGGTGATCCTCGTGTCCAAGGACATCAACATGCGGATCAAGGCGCGGGCGCTTGCGCTCGCCGCCGAGGATTATTCGAACGACAAGGTCCTGGAGGACACGGATCTCCTCTTCACCGGCATCACGAAGCTGCCGGCAGACTTCTGGGACACGCACGGCAAGGACATGGAATCCTGGAAGAAGGACGGCCACACCTTCTACCGGGTGCGGGGCCCGTTGGTGCCGCAGCTCTACGTGAACCAGTTCGTGTACGACGAGTCGGGCGAGCGCCCCCTGTATGCGATGGTCAAGGAAAAGAGCGGGCGCATGGCGGTGATCGAGACGCTGCGCGACTACTCGCATGCCAAGAATTCCGTGTGGGGCATCACCTCGCGCAACCGCGAGCAGAACTTCGCCCTGAACCTGCTCATGAACCCGTCCGTGGATTTCGTGACCCTGCTCGGGCAGGCGGGCACCGGCAAGACGCTGCTGGCCCTTGCCGCGGGCCTCACGCAGGTGCTGGACGAAAAGCGCTACACCGAGATCATCGTCACACGCGTGACCGTGCCAATCGGCGAGGACATCGGCTTTCTGCCCGGCACCGAAGAGGAAAAGATGACGCCCTGGATGGGCGCGTTCGAGGACAACCTCGAGGTGCTGAATACGACGGACGATTCGGGCGGCGAATGGGGCCGCGCCGCGACCCGCGACCTGGTGCGCTCGCGCATCAAGATCAAGTCGCTCAACTTCATGCGCGGCCGCACTTTCATCAACAAATTCCTGATCATCGACGAGGCGCAGAACCTGACGCCCAAGCAGATGAAGACGCTGATCACCCGGGCCGGCCCGGGCACCAAGGTGCTGTGCCTGGGCAACGTTGCCCAAATCGACACGCCATACCTCACCGAAGGTTCGTCGGGCCTCACCTACGTAGTGGACCGCTTCAAGGGATGGGGGCACTCCGGGCATGTCACCCTGGCGCGCGGGGAGCGCTCTCGCCTCGCCGATCATGCCGCAGAGGTGTTGTAAGCTTCGATTTCCCCACCCCTGCCTACGGCTCACCTCTTGAGGATTGAAATGAAAACGTTGCGCGTGCTTGCCTTTGCGGCGGTTGCCGCTTTTGTCTCCGATCCCTCGCTTGCACAATCCGGCAAGCCTTACGAGCCGCAGGTCGGCCAGCAGGGCAAGGACGTGATCTGGGTGCCCACGCCGGACGAGATCGTCGAACGCATGCTGCGCATGGCCCAGGCGACTTCGAACGACTACGTGGTCGACCTCGGCGCCGGGGACGGCAAGATCGCGATCATGGCGGCCAAGAAATTCGGCGCGAAAAGCATGGGGATCGAATACAACCCCGAAATGGCCAAGCACGCGCAGTCCAATGCCGAAAAGGCCGGCGTGGCGGACAAGGCCCGCATCGTCCAGGGCGACATCTTCGCCTCGGACTTCAAGACGGCAACCGTCGTGACCATGTACCTGCTGCCGGCGCTCAATCTCAAGCTGCGCCCGACTATCCTGTCGATGAAGCCGGGCACGCGCGTGGTGTCCCACTCGTTCACTATGGATGACTGGGAAGCCGACGAGATTTCGAGCGTCGACGGGCGCAGGGCATATTTCTGGATAGTGCCCGCGAACGTGCAAGGCACCTGGCGCATTACCTTGCCGGGTGGCGCGATCCAGGAAGTGACGTTCGACCAGCGCTACCAGAAGATCGAAGGTCACGTTCAGCTCGGCACGGTCCAGGGCGGCCTGCGTGAAGCGCGCCTCTCGGGGCAGAACATCGCCTTTGCCTATGTGGATGCGGCCGGCGTTCGGCGGGCCTTCAATGGCCGCGTCAATGGCACCGCGATGGAAGGGATGGTTCGCCCGGACGGCGGCGCGGAAGCCCGCTGGATCGCGGCCAAGCAGTAAGGGTAAAAAGGCGGGCGGGCTACCGGTTCAGTAGCTGCCCTCGCGCGCACCGTTCTCGAAACGGGTGTGCTGCCCCAGGAACGTCAGGTTGACTGTGCCGATCGGCCCGTTTCGCTGCTTGCCGATGATCACTTCCGCCTTGCCTCGCGACTCGGGCTTGTCCTTGAAATAAACCTCATCCCGGTAGATGAACAGGATGACATCCGCGTCCTGCTCGATGGCGCCCGATTCCCGCAGGTCGGACATCATCGGGCGCTTGTCGTTGCGCTGCTCGAGCGCACGATTCAGCTGTGAAAGGGCGACCACGGGCACGTCAAGTTCCTTGGCAAGGGCCTTGAGGCCGCGCGATATCTCGGAGATTTCCGTTGCCCGGTTCTCGGCCCCCGCCTGGGACGAGCCGGACATGAGCTGCAGGTAGTCGATGACGATGAGGCCGAGCTTGCCGCACTGGCGGTGCAGGCGCCTTGCGCGCGAGCGCAGCTCGAGCGCATTCAATGCCGCGGTTTCGTCGATGAAGATGGGCGCGTCGTTCAGTCTGCCCATCGCCGTGGCGAGCTTTGCCCACTCTTCGTCGTTCAGCCTGCCGGTGCGCATGCGATGCTGGTCCACGCGCGAAATAGATCCGAGCAACCTCATCGCCAATTGCGTGCCGCCCATCTCCATGCTGAAGATGGCGACCGGCAGGCCGTTGTCCACGGCGACGTGCTCGGCAATGTTCAATGCAAAAGCCGTCTTGCCCATCGAGGGTCGGCCTGCGACGACTATCAGGTCTTTCGGCTGGAGCCCCGCGGTCTCCCTGTCCAGGTCGATGAACCCGGTGGCCACCCCGGTGACATCCGATGGGTTGTCGCGGTGGTAGAGCTCGTCGATCCTTTGCATCACGCGCGCAAGCACCGGCTGGATTTCCTCGAAGCCGCTGCGGTTGCGCGCGCCGGCCTCGCCTATTTCGAGGATGCGCGTCTCCGCCTCGTCGAGCAGCTGCTTCACGTCCTTGCCCGAGGGGCTGAGCGCAACCTCTGCAATTTCCGTGGCGACTCTCGCGAGCTTTCTTTGGACGGCGCGCTCCCGGACGATCTCCGCGTAGCGGCGGATGTTCAGCGCGCTTGGCGTGTTCTGCGAGAGCGACCCGAGATAGGCGACGCCGCCCGTCTTGTCCTTGTCGTCGCTCGCCTCGATCGACTCCAGGACCGTGACCACGTCGGCCGGCCGGTTCATTTCGATCAGCTTGCCGATGTGCTTGAAGATCCGGCGGTGGTCGTCGCGATAGAAATCGTCGATGGACACGAGGTCCGCGACTTTTTCCCACGCCTGGTTGTCCAGGAGCAGCCCGCCGAGGAGCGACTGTTCAGCTTCGACCGAGTGCGGCGGGACGCGCAGCGCGAGCACCTGCGGATCGACCGGCTCGACATTGAATGCTGCGTTCTGGGGTGCGCGGGCCATGGGGAGCAAGCATGCTACACAAAAGGAAAAGGCCTGTCGCCAGGCCTTTTCCCATTTTCATAAGCTACGGATCACATTGCTTTTCTTGCAGCCGTTCTTACGTTTCTCCGAGGACCGAGACCGTGATGTTGACGACGACGTCCGAATGCAGCGCGATCGCGATCACCGTGTCGCCGACCTGCTTGATCGGGCCAGCAGGCATGCGCACTTGCGAGCGCTCGACTTCGAAGCCCTGCTTCTGCAGCGCTTCGACGATGTCGGTGTTGGTGACCGACCCGAACAGGCGTCCGTCCACGCCGGCCTTCTGCGCGATCTGCACCATGAGGCCGTCGAGCTTCGAGCCGCGCTCCTGCGCCTGCGCGAGCTGGTCGGCCTGCGCCTTCTCGAGCTCGGCGCGCTTGGCCTCGAACACCTTGAGGTTGCTTTCCGTAGCCCGCTTGGCCTTGCCGTGCGGGATCAGGAAGTTGCGCGCATAACCGTCCTTGACCTTGACCACGTCGCCGAGGCCGCCCAGGTTGACGACTTTTTCCATGAGGATGATTTGCATGTCCGCTCCTTAGTGCAGGTCGGTGTAGGGCAGCAGCGCAAGGAACCGCGCGCGCTTGATCGCCACCGACAACTGGCGCTGGAAGCCAGAAGTCGTGCCCGTGATGCGGGCCGGGATGATCTTGCCGTTCTCGTTGACGAAATCCTTGAGGACATCGACTTCCTTGAAGTCGACCCACTCCACCTTCTCGGCGGTGAAGCGACAGAACTTGCGGCGCCGGAAGAGCGCCTTCTGCCCGCGGTCCTTCTTGTCTTTCCCCTTGCCCTTGCCTTTAGCCTTGCCACGTCCGAAAGCCATTTAAAGTGCTCCTTCCATGAATTCGATTTTGGTTACGTGCAGCACGACCTTCGCGCTGCGCTGGCTCTTTGCCGCCAGGAATCCGTTTGCCGTGAGCGCGCTGCCCAATCCAGCCGATGCGACCTGCCTTGCAACGGTGTCGAACGCAATTGCCGGCATTTCTGCACGCACAACGCGTTCGGTTCCCGCCTCGGTGATCGAAGACTCGTGACTGATGCGGAATTCCACGGCCGGCAATCCAGCCGGTGTGTACCGCAGTGCGCCGAGTTCCACGAGTGTTCCGCTCAAGGCGACGTGATTGGCGTTTGCTTCGCCCAACGGCGCTTAAGCTTCGGCCCTGGCCTGCGGCGCTTCGGCTGCCGGCACCGGCGCACCTTCGCCCGCCGGCTTGTCGCCGCGCTCGCCCCGCTGTTCACCACGCTGTTCACCCCGCTGGTCACCCATCAACGAGCGCGACTTCTCTTCCTTCATCATCGGCGAGGGCGTCGTATGGGCCTTGTCCATCTTGACCACCAGGTGGCGAAGAACGGCGTCGTTGAACTTGAAGGAGTGCTCGAGCTCGGTGAGCGTTTCGGCGTCGCACTCGATGTTCATGAGCACGTAATGCGCCTTGTGCATCTTGGCGATCGGGTAGGTCATCTGGCGACGACCCCAGTCCTCCAACCGATGGACCACGCCGCTTCGCGTGGCGACGAGCGCCTTGTAGCGCTCGACCATGCCCGGAACCTGCTCGCTCTGGTCCGGATGGACGATAAAGACCACTTCGTAATGTCGCATGCAGTTCTCCTTGTGGGTTTGTGAGCCGCCCGCTCATGCGTAAGGGGTGCGGCAAGGACGCGCCCTAAAAACTCTAGCCGGTTAGGCCGGGCTGCGGAAAGCTTTGAATTATATCCTGAAACTCACCTCGGTCTCAAGCCGAGGGCAAGTCGCGGGCAAACGCCGCCAGGTTGTGGAATGCCGTGCCGAAATAAAGCTCGTAACCGTCCTGCTCGACGTACCCGAGGTGGGGCGTGCAGACGGCATTGCCCAAGCTGAGCAGCGGGTGCGAAGCGCCCAGCACCGGCTCCTCTTCGTACACGTCGACGGCGGCGAATCCCGGGCGGCCGGCGCCGAGTGCTGAGACCAAAACCCCGGGCGCCACGAGTTCGGCGCGGCTGGTGTTTACGAAAACCGCATCAGGCTTCATTTGCGCGAGGTCCTGTGCAGTAACCAAGCCCCGGGTCTCGGGAGCCAACCGGACATGCAGGGACACCACGTCGCTCGTTGAAAAGAACCCCTCGCGGCTGCCCGCGGCCTCATGGCCGGCCTCTTTCGCACGGCTAAGACTGCCTTCGCGCCCCCAGACCTGCACCTTCATGCCGAAGGCCTTGCCGTAGCCGGCTACCACAGCGCCGATGCGCCCGTACCCGAAGATCCCGAGGGTTCGCCCGCGAAGGCCGCGGCCCACGCTCTGCTGCCAACCGCCTTTCTTGAGGTTCTCGACTTCCTGGGGAATGCGCCGCATCGAGGCGATGACCAGTCCCCAGGTCAGTTCAGCGGTCGCATACGGCGACCCGGAGCCTTCGAGGATGGCGATGCCCAGGCGCTTGCAGGTCGCTACGTCGATATGCGGACCGGCCTTGCCGGTCTGGCTCAGGGCGCGCAGTGAAGGAAGGCGCTCAAGCACCGAGGCCGTCAGCCGGGTGCGCTCGCGGATCAGGACGAGACCCTCGAATCCCTTGAGCCGCTCGACGAGCGCGTCTTCGTCCTTGAGCGTGTCCCGGAAAACGGTGACGTCATGACCGGCCAGCTTTTTCCACGCATCGAGCGTGCGGCAGGCGTCCTGGTAGTCGTCGAGGATTGCAATCTTCATTTTTTCTTCTCCTGGGCCTGTCGCCGGCGCACCGATTCGAAGAGCACGATGCCTGCCGCGACGGAAACGTTGAGGCTTTCCACCATTCCCTGCATCGGGATGCGCACGAGGAAATCGCAGTGCTCGCGCGTGAGGCGCCGCATCCCTTCGCCCTCCGAGCCGAGCACCCAGGCCACCGCATCCGGGAAGTCGGCGGCGAACAAGTCGTCCTCTGCGCCTTCGTCGGTTCCGACGATCCAGATGCTGCGCTCTTTCAACTCGCGCAGCGTCCTCGCAAGATTCGTCACCGGAAAATAAGGCACGGTCTCCGCTGCGCCACTGGCGACCTTTGAAGCGGTCGCATTCAGGCCGACGGCGCGGTCTTTGGGCGCGACAACCGCGTGGACGCCGGCCGCATCCGCCACGCGCAGGCACGCGCCAAGGTTATGCGGATCCTGGATCCCATCGAGCACGAGCAACAGCGGCGGCCCGACGACGGCATCCAGCGTGTCATCCAGGCTGTGGCTCTTTTTGGTTTCGGCGATCTGCGCCACCACGCCCTGGTGGCGTCCATGGCCGGCCAGCCCGGCCAGCCTCTCATTGGTGGCAGTCATTACGCGGACGCCTTTCTGCTCGGCGAGCTTGAGGAGATCGCGCATGCGCCCATCGGAGCGCTCGGCGCCCGCATGCAGTTCAATGACCGCTTCGGGGCGCTGGCGCAGAAGGACCGTTACCGCATGAAACCCGAACACGACGCGAGACTGCGTCATTTCTCCGCTACGGGGACGAGGTCCATCTTGCGCGTCTCCAGGTCAACGCGCACGAGCTTCACGCGCAACTGGTCGGCGAGCCGGTATCGCTTGCCCGTGCGCTCGCCCAGGAGGACATGCCGGGTCGCATCGAACTGGAAGTAATCGCGGCCGAGCTCGGAGATATGCACAAGGCCATCGACGAAATATTCATCGAGCGTCACGAAAATTCCGAATCCTGTGACCCCGGTGACGCGACCGCCGAATTCCTCGCCGACGTGATCCTGCATGTAGAAGCACTTGAGCCAGTTCTCGACATCGCGGCTCGCATCGTCGGCCCGGCGCTCGGTTTCCGAGCAGTGGCGGCCGAGATCTTCCCAGTCGATGCCGTCATAGCGCTTGCCCGCGATGCATGCCTTGATCGCACGGTGAACGAGCAGGTCCGGGTACCGGCGGATGGGCGAGGTGAAATGCACGTAGGCCTCGAAGGCGAGACCGAAGTGGCCGGCGTTGTCCGGGCTGTACACCGCCTGCTTTAGAGAGCGCAGCAGGATGGTCTGGAGCAAAGTGAAATCCGGGCGCTGGCGAATCTTCTGCAGGAGCTCGGAGTAGTCCTTGGGTCGCGGCTTCTCGCCGCCGCCCAGGTTCAGGCCAAGCTCGGCGAGAAACGCGCGCAGCATCGTTATCTTTTCCGGCGCCGGGACATCGTGCACGCGGAACAGCACGGGCTGGCCGCGCTCGACAAGGTAATTGCCGGCGCATACGTTCGCCGCAAGCATGCATTCTTCGATGAGCCGATGCGCCTCGTTCCTTTGCTCGGGCACGATGCGTGAAATCTTGCCGCGCGCATCGAACTCCATGCGCGTCTCGACCGACTCGAAATCGATGGCGCCCCGCAGCTCGCGTGCCTGGAGCAGCACTTTGAACACGCCATGCAGCGTCTTTAGGTGCGGCAGCAGGTCTTCACGTCCCGGCGTCGCCTTGTCCGCAGAGAGCATCTGCCAGACTTCGGTGTAGGTCAGGCGAGCCTGCGAGCGGATGACCGCCGGATAGAACTCGTACCGCGCGACGGCGCCTTTGGGCGTGATGGCCATTTCGCAGACCATCGCCAGGCGCTCGACATCGGGGTTCAGCGAACACAGGCCATTGGAGAGCTTTTCCGGGAGCATCGGGATCACGCGCCGCGGAAAGTAGACCGAAGTCCCCCGCTCACGCGCGTCAACGTCCAGCGCATCGCCCGGACGGACATAGTTGCTCACATCGGCGATGGCGACCCACAGCTTGAAGCCTTTGCCTTCGCGCACCGCATGCACCGCGTCGTCGAAATCCCTCGCCGTTTCGCCGTCGATGGTGACAAGCGGCAGTTCGCGCAGGTCCTTTCGGCCGGCGTAGTCCTCTTCGCGGACGGTGTCGGGCAAGGCCTTGGTCTGCGTGAGCGCTTTTTTGGAGAACTCGTAAGGCAGGTCGAATTTGCGCAGCGCAATCTCGATTTCCATGCCCGGGTCTTCGCTGTTTCCGAGGACCTCGGCAACGCGCCCGATGGGCTGCGCATGCTTCGAAGGCTGGGCAATGAGTTCAATGGTGACGATCTGGCCGGCCTTCGCCTTACCCGATTCCGCCGGCGGAATGAGGATGTCCTGCGCGATGCGCCTGTCTTCGGGGACGAGGAACATCACGCCGTGCTCTGCGTGCAATCGTCCGACTACACGGCGGTTGCCGCGCTCCAGCACGTCGACGATTTCCCCCACTGGGCGGCCACGCTGGTCGCGTCCCGTGACCTTGACTGACGCGCGGTCGCCATGCAGAACCTGACGCATCTCGGTAGCAGGAATGAACACCGACTCGCCCGGCTCGTCCGGCACGAGGAAGCCATGACCGTCACGATGGCCTTCCACGCGGCCCGAGAGGAGCGACAGCTTTTTCGCGACCAGCACTGCGCCCGCCCGATTCTTGACGATGCGGCCGGTGGCCTCGAGAACGGTGAGCGCTGCTTCGAAGGCGGTCAGTTCGCGTTTCTTAAGCTCCAGCCGCTCGATGAGCTCCGCAGGCATGAGCGGCGTCTCTGCGCGATTGAGTTCCGCGAGGATCTCGCTTGCGTAGCCGCTGGCGACCTCTGGTTTCGGATCGAGTTTTGCGCCGCCCTTGGAACTTGTTGGCCGTGCGGGCTTCTGCACTCGGGTCAGTGTTTTTTTAAGACGGGGTTTTGGCGCGCGGTTCTTTGACACAGGCAAGCTCAGCCTCTAGAATTCGCTCCCCTGCCGAGGTGGCGGAATTGGTAGACGCACATGGTTCAGGTCCATGCGGTGGCGACACTGTGGGGGTTCGAGTCCCTTCCTCGGCACCATCTCAGTGAGAACTGGATTTTAACTTAGTTCTCAGATAGTTACTAACCAAGTTGTACATGCCGGTCCATTGTATTGGATCGCCTGCGCATCGCTCGGTTAGCTTCGCACCTCGTTCCTCGCTGCCGCCGAACCCGGTGCGGCATCGACACGACAACCAGGACACAGCGCGCGTGGTCGATTCAACCGCCATCCTCAACGCGAGCATCCTCGTCGTCGATGACAATCCGGCCAATGTCCGCCTGCTCGAACTGATCCTGCATAGCGCAGGCTATGCGGCCGTCACCTCGACTACGGATCCGCACGAGGTCTGTGACCTCCATAGCAAGAATCGTTATGGCCTGATCGTGCTGGACCTGCAGATGCCGGGCATGGACGGTTTCGAGGTGATGGAAGGCCTGCGCCAGATCGAGTCCGACAGCTACTTTCCAGTGCTCGTCATCACGGCGCAGCCTGACCACAAGTTGAGGGCGTTGCATGCGGGCGCCAGGGACTTCCTCAGCAAGCCGCTCGACCGGGCGGAAGTTCTTGCGCGTGTGCACAACATGCTGGAGGTCCGACTCCTCCACCAGGAAACGAAAACCTACAGCAAGGAACTCGAGCGCACTGTCGAGGAAGTCCAGGCGAGCCGTGAGCAGATCCGCAGCAAGTCCGAGGAGGTCACGCGCCTCTACGACAAGCTCGTTAAGGAGCACGACCGGGTCATCGCCCTCAGTGCGCAGCCGGGCGTCATGGTCGGCGTCGTCAAGGACGAGAGCATTTCGACCCCCTGGTACAAAAGCCTTTGGCAACGCCACCGCTGGCTCCAACTGAATCTCATCACCGCCTTCATCGCCGCGGGGGTCGTCGGTCTCTTTCAGGAAACCATTGACCGGCTGTTGATCCTCACCATGTTCCTGCCCGTGCTCGCGGGCCAGTCCGGCAATACCGGCAGCCAGGCGCTCGCGGTCACCCTGCGCAGCGTTTTCCTCGGCGAGCTCGAATTGGGCAAGGAGAGGGCGCTGGTCATGAAGGAGGCGCTGCTCGGCCTGTTGAACGGCGCCCTGGTCGGCGTGGTGGCGGCGACTTGCATGTACGTCGTAGCTGTCGTGAAGCACATGCCGAATGCGCCGATGCTGAGCCTGGTTGTGTTTCTCGCGATGATCGGAAGCTGCGTGGTGAGTGGGGCCTGCGGCGCAGTCATGCCGCTGATCCTGAAGAAACTCGGCGCCCACCCGGTGGTCGCATCGAGCATATTTGTCACGACGGCGACCAACGTGGCGAGCATGGCGCTCCTGCTCGGGCTGGCCACCTTACTGGTGAAGTGATCTCCCTAAACTGCGGTTAGCGACCCCCCTGCGGATGGCGACAAAGCAGACGGCGGCGGAAAAATATCCACCGCGGCCACGCTGATTTCCAGTTCACCGGTGCGTGAGTCGAAAGCCGAGTCTTGCAGGGCATCGGGGTGCGAAAGGTGCGCCCGGACAAGCGCTTCGAGGTGCTGGTCGGCCCT